>DATLOW010000556.1:0-6648 GCA_035536055.1 Paraburkholderia sp.
CGCAAATCAGCAGGTGCTGGCCGGCCAGTCGAGTCTCGCCTCGGCGATGGGCTTGAGCAGCGCAGCCGGCCAGGCGCAGCAGGCGTCGAGCCTGCTGAGCGGCGGCACACCGTCGGTGAGTCAGCTCACGCAGGTGGGCAATACGCAGCAGTCGCTGTCGCAGACGCTCACGCAAGCGTTCGCGAATCCAGGTGGCGCCGCAGCGTCAGGCAACATCGACAAGCAGGCGTTCTCCAACGGCCTCGCTTCGCTCGGCAGCGGCGTGAGCCAGTACTCGAGCCTGCAGTCGAGCCTCGGCAGCGTCGGGCAGATGAACCCGTCGTCGCTGCTGCAGTCGGGCCTCAATCCGCAGACCGCGCAGGCGGCCTCGTATATCGCGCAGTCCGCACCGGGACAGTTGCAGTCGCTCGCGTCGACGTTGAGCCAGGCGGTGCAGTTCGCGACCAGCCACGGCATCAGCGTGCCGTCGATCGCGACGTCGGCGCTCAAGGGATTCTGAAACCGCGCGCACGTTCTGAATGGAGCGGTGGTCCGCGGTTCGCCGCGCATGCGTGCGGTGCTTCGTACGCATTCCGCATGAACCGTACACGCGCGTTTAACTTATGGCGGACACATAAGCAAACGCCTCATCGCGTCCACCAGAGACACCGCTTCACAGCCTGACATCAACCGCCACGCATAGCGCAAAAAAACTTCTGCGCGGTTGTCATATCTTTTCGACCGCCTCGACTAAGCCGCGTTTCGCCGCTTCGGGCAGCAGCCCTGCGTCGCACCGGTTTCCACGGACCGGCGCGCGCCGCAGCACGCGCTTTGCCCGGGCCGGCGGAGCACGACGTGTTCCCATCTCCCACCCACCGAGGCATACATGAGAGTCAAGCTCGCAGGAGCTTTATCGATCGCCGTTTTGCTGGCCGCATGCGGCAGCGACGACAACAACCCGACACCGGCCACGCCAGCAGCGCCCGCGGCGGCGGCCGCTCCGCAACTGCTGTTTGCGCAGACCAACGACGCCACCAACCAGCTGCTCGTATTCACGCGCAATGCAGACGGCACGCTGGCATCGCGCGGCAATATCCCGACCGGCGGCAAGGGCACCAACGGCCTCAATTACTTCGCGGGCAACACGGTTTCGCCCGATGCGCTGACCAGCAACAACAGCGTGATCGTCACGCCCGACAAGACCCGGCTGTTCGTCGCGAATGCCGGCGACAATACCGTTAGCGCATTCGCGCTCGCCACCAACGGCACGCTGACGCTGCTCGCGGTATCGCCGACCAACGGCGTGCGGCCGACTTCGCTTGCATGGCAGAACGGTGTGCTGTACGTCACGCATCAGCAGGGCGCGCAGGAGCTGGGCGCGTATCGCGTCGATGCGACGAGCGGCAAGCTGACGCAGATCGGCCAGTCCACGGTGGTCCAGCAGGACGCGCTGCCGACCGAGGTCAGCATCAGCCCGGACGGCAAGTTCGTGATCGTCAATGGCTTCCTGAAAACGGTCACGCCGGCGATCCAGCCGGCCAACCAGTTGCTCGCCTATCCGATCAACAGCGACGGCACGCTGGGCGCGGTGGTGACCACCGCATCGGCAGGCGTCGGTCCGTTCGGCGGACGTTTCGCCAATGGTGCGCTGTCGAACACCTATGTCGTGACCGAGGCAGCGGGTACGACTGCGAGCACGTATGCATTCGCGAGCAGCGGCGCATTCAGTGTGGTGAGCGGTCCGGTCACCGTCACGGGGCAGAGTGCGCCGTGCTGGGTGGCGATCACGCCGGACAACCGTTTCGCGTACGTCAGCAGCGGCAGCGGCGTGGTATCGCTGTTCACGCTCGATGCGACCGGCCATCTGACGCTGACGAACGTCAACGCGGCGACTGAAGCCGCGACGCAACCGGCTGCGTCGGCCTCGAGTTTTGCGGCCGATTCGTGGATCAGTCCGGACGGCAAGTTCCTGTACCAGGACTACTCGGGCGACGACAAGATCGTGTCGTATTCGATCGGCAGCAACGGTGCGCTGACCAAGCTCGGCGAGCAACCGGCCAATACGGTGTCGAAGATCAGTCTGCAAGGTTTGACGGGCACCTGATCGCGGGCCTCGGCACGCGGCGTTGCATCGTCTTGCTTTGCTTTGCGATGCGATGCGATGCGATGCGATGCGATGCGATGCGCTGCGCGCATGTAGCACGCACGCCGGCGTGCTGCATGCTGCGTGTCGCATTCGGCGTGCCGCGTGTTGCGTGCCACCTGTGTTGCGCACCGCGTACCGCGTACGGCATGCCGCATGCCGCATGCCGCATGCCGAAAAGCCCCACCCACGCCGGACCCTATGCCCGCGACCCGCGCTATGCCACACTGCCGGTTCGCGGCATCCCCGATGATGGTCATGGAGCCTTGCATGTCTTGCCCACTGGATCTCGACCGCTATTTCGCGCGCATCGGCTATGCGGGCCCGCGCGCGGCCACGCTCGACGTGCTGCGCGAACTGCAGCGGTTGCACACGCAAACCATTCCATTCGAAAACCTGGACCCGCTGGCGGGCCGCCGCGTGTCGCTGACGCTGCCCGACCTCGTCGACAAACTGATCGTGCAGCGCCGCGGCGGCTATTGCTACGAGCAGAATCTGCTGTTCGCGCAGGCGCTGACGCAACTCGGCTTCAGCGTAACGCCGCTGTCCGCGCGCGTCCTGTGGCGTCGCGATGCGGCGACGGTGCCGGCGCGCACGCATATGACACTGCGCATCGACGTCGGCGAGCACGCATGGCTTGCCGACGTCGGCTTCGGTGTCGCGACGCCGACCGCACCGCTGCGCCTGATCGCCGGCGAAGCGCAGCAGACCCCGCTCGAGTCGTACCGTTTCGCCGATGCCGCGCGCGAGGCGTTCGATCTCGAAGTGAAAACCGGCGACATCTGGGAGAAGCTATATCGCTTCGATCTGCAGCGTGCCGAATCGATCGATTACGAAGTGATGAACTGGTACGTGTCGACGCATCCCGACTCGTTCTTCCTCGCGAACCTGGTGGCGTGCCGTGTCACGCCCGCCGCGCGCCGCGTCTTGTTCAACGACCTGTACAGCGAACGCGCAGCCGATGGCCGCAAAGACGAGCGGCGTCTTGCCGACGCGCAGCAACTCGATGCCTGTTTGCGCGAAGCATTCGGCATCGACTTGCAGGGCATCGATCTGGCGCAACTGTTCGAGCGCGTCGTGACGCACCGCAAGCCGCACGAGCACGCGCCATGAAGAAGCGGCTGCTGATCCAGACGGTGCTGTGGCTCGCGTCGATGGGCGCCGTGCTGTTCGCGGCGGCCGGCACGCTGCGCTGGCCGGTTGCGTGGCTATACCTGCTGGAGCTCGGCGGGCTCGGTGTATGGATCGGGCTATGGCTCGCGCGCCGCGATCCGGGCCTGCTTGCCGAGCGGCTCGCGCCGTTCGTGCAGGCCGGGCAGCGTGGTTGGGACAAGCTGTTTATGGCCGCGGCCGGTCTCGGCTGGTATGGCTGGCTTGCGCTGATGGGCGTCGACGCGATGCGCCTGCACGGCTCTGCGGTGCCGTGGTGGCTCAATGTGTGCGGCGCGCTGGCGGTGTGCGCCGGTGTCGTCGGCGTGCAGCCGGTGTTTCGCGCGAACAGCTACGCGGCGCCGGTCGTCAAGATCCAGCGCGAGCGCGGCCACAGGGTGATCGACAGTGGACCGTATGCATACGTGCGCCACCCGATGTACGGCGTGGCGCTGCTGTTCATCGCCGGTACGCCGTTGATGCTCGGCTCGTGGTGGGGCCTCGCGTGCGTGCCGCTGCTTGCGGCCTTGCTCGGCTACCGCGCGGTGCTCGAAGAGCGGCTGCTGATCGAACAGCTCGACGGCTATCGCGAATATGCGGCGCGTGTGCGCTACCGGTTCTTGCCGCACGTCTGGTAGCGATCCGGCGATCCGACCGTCCAGCGATTCGCCGCTGCACCGCAATTACGACGGCGCGTCGCCCATCGTCGAGTTGCCGCCGGCCGCGGCAATTACGACGGCGCGTCGCCCGTCGGCGAGTTGCCGCCGGCCGCGCGCACCGATCCCGCCGTGCCGTAGAAATCGACCACACGCGGCGCGCCGCGTGCCGCGTGTCAATGCGCGGCAAGATGCCGCGCGATGGTCGGATAAACGTCTGTCGCCGCATTCCTGCCGAAGATGCAGTCGATGTGCCCATACCCCGGGATCAGATGACGCTCGTAGTTGTCCGGGCCGAACCGCTCGACCAGCATGTCGTAGGTCATCTGCGTGCTTTCCGGCAGATAGCAGCGATTCTCCGCGCCGTGGATAAACGCGATCGGCAGCCGCATGCCGTCGAGATCCTGCAGATACACGTCGTCGCCGTTCGCATCGACCAGATGGCCCGCGCGAATCATCGCGGCGAGCTGGTTGAACAGCTCGATGTCGTGCACGCCGAACAGCTCGTGCAGATTCGCATGCAGCGGCTCGTTCAACTGCGCATGTTCATAGACGAGTCCATAGAGGAAAGTCGCGCGGTGGCATACCGCGTTATTGCATTCCTCGTCGTCTTCGACCGGGAACAGCCGCAGCGCTTCGTCGAGCAGATTGTGCGGCCAGCTCGCATGCCGCGTGTACGCCGTCAGGTCGTCGACGCCGAGATGCTGCAGGATCTGCGGCGTATGCAGACCGGCCTTGACCCGCTGCAGCAGCCCCGGCACCGGATGCGCGGACACTTGCGACAGCACCGCCGAGCGCACGCCTTGCAGGCCGGTCAGCAGCGCCATCGTGGTCGCCACCGCGCCCAGGCAATGGGCGACCAGCTGGATCTGCTGCGCGCCGCTTAGCTCGCGCACCTTCGCGACGGCGGCGGGCAGGTCGTAGCGGGCGATCGCATCGGCGGTGGTCGGCTCGGCCGCGCTCGGCAGCTCGATGCTCACGCGCAGATCGACCAGCCACACGTCGTAGCCGGCCGCGCACAGAAACTCGACGAGGTTCGTGTCGATCAGGTCGGTCGAGAAAATCCGGCTCGATACGCCGGAGCCGTGCACCAGCAGCACCGGGCCGCGCTCGCCGCCGTTGTAGCGGGTCAGGCGCAAGGTCTTGCTGTCCGGCGCGGCGGTGCAAAAGTAGGTGACCTGCGGCGCCGGCGCCCGCAGTGCGCGCTTCACGCGCGGCGGCGCGTCGGGATCGGCGAACTGCAGCGGCGCGGCGAGCCCGCCGTATTCGGTGAACAGCACGCCGGCGAAAAACTCGCCGAACTTCTTCGTCCATTTGAACCGCGTTTGCAGATCGGGCGCGTTGGTGACTTCGATCGTGCGCGACTGCTTCAGGAAGTTCTCGGGCGTGATGATCAGCGTTGCAGTGCCGAGCAGCGCGGCGTCCGCGGCTTCGGACTCGCGCACGTCGACATACAGCGTATTGGTCTGTTCCCACAGATCGAGCAGCGACGAGCGCGTGATGATCTTCTGTCCGAACAGGAAATAACGCTTGCCGTCGGTGGCATCGAGATTCATCCGGTAGTTCATGTTGCGCCGCTCGACGTGCGTTTCGTCGACCACGAACAGATTGAAGCGGCCGTTCGAGATCGTCAGCGGTTCCGGCGACAAAGCCGCGCAGGTCAGCGTGCCGACCATGCGCGCCGCGTGTTGCGGATTGGCCAGCATGTCGTCGAGATCGGCGGATTCGACGGTCAGTGTGAAGCTCATCGGCAAGCCGCGTTCCGCCGGCGCGCCGGCCGGCACGTAGGTGCCTTTCATCGTCTCGGTGAAGCGCAGGCCGATCTTCGGCGCGGGCGGCGGCTCGGCATTGCCGGCCGTCGCGTAGTCGATCTGCCAGCCGTGCGCGGCGGCCAGCTGCGCGCAATTGCGTTCGGCGAGCGCCGAGATCGTCAGCAGCGGATTGACGCCGAGCGACAGCGGCATCACGGCGCCGTCCATCACGTACAGGCCGTCGTGCACCGCGGCACCCGTGGCGTCGCTGAACACCCGGCCGCGGTGATCGACCACGCCCTGTTCAGCGGTTTCGCCCATCGCGCAGCCGCCGAGCGGATGCACGGTCACGGTGCGGCCGCGGAACGCATCGGTTGAAATCGGATTGCGCATGTACTCGCCGCCGAGCGCGGCGCTCGCCGCCTCGAGCGTATGTTCGACTACGCCGTAGATCGCCTGCTTGCCGGCGTTCGGCCAGTCGACACGCGGCCGGCCATCGTCGTCGACGCTGATGCGGCCGCTTTCGTCGTCGTGCGCCATCACCAGAAAGGTCTGCGTGTTGCGCATCGCGCCGAAGTTCGGGCCGCGCAGCACGCTCTCGGCGATCCGCGCCGCGTCGGCGAGCGGCGGATCGCTGTCCGGATCGGGCATCGACACG
Organism: Paraburkholderia sp.; assembly: GCA_035536055.1. Classification (GTDB taxonomy): domain Bacteria; phylum Pseudomonadota; class Gammaproteobacteria; order Burkholderiales; family Burkholderiaceae; genus Paraburkholderia. Next base: position 6,337 of record DATLOW010000556.1, read on the forward strand.
CCTTCGGCGGGCGCGGTAATGCCGAGCACGCCCAGCATGAATTCGCCGATCGGCGCGGCGAGCGAGCCTTCCTCGATCACGAAGCCGTCGCGCACGTCGGGCGTATTGCGATGATCGATGATGCCGGCGATGGTCGGGCCCACCGGCGCAATCACGCCGGGCCGTTGCGCACCCCAGCCGACGCCGTTGATGTCGTGATCGGTGTTGAAGGCGAACGCGAGCACGTCGCCGTTGGCGGTGAAGTGCCGCCCCAGTTCTCCAGATACCGCGAGGCCCGCTTCGCGCGAGCGCAGCAGGATCGACGTCGAGCCG
>DATLOW010000557.1:0-19479 GCA_035536055.1 Paraburkholderia sp.
GAGAACAATCTGTCGGTGTGGCGCGATACCTTCCTTGCCGACCTGCGCCATGTGGCGACGGCGTCGTCGGTGACGGAGAAAGCGGTAAAGCGCGCTGACGTGATCGCTTAGGCAGCAGGTGGTCGCGTCGCGTCGGGCGGCGGGTTGCAGGCCGCTCGATGCTGTTGCTGCGCTACTGGCGTGTCCCGCGCGCCGGGTGGGGCGCGACCTCGTGCAGTTTCTCGGGCGCAGCGACGCCGCGGTTGGGTCCGCGGTTTTGCCCGCGGTTGCCTTCGGTTTCCTTCGCGCGCGGTTGCCTTCGCGGTTTATCGCGCCGCTTTCTTTGCGGTTTTTTTTACGCCGCCTCGGCCGCGGGCTGCTTCAACCGCAGCGAGCTGACCACCGCCGCCACCGCGGAAAATGCCGCGGCCACGCACAACACCACCATTGGCGCATGATGCGGCACCACGCCGAAAATCAGCGCGACCAATGCCGCACCGACCGTCTGTCCAGTCAGGCGCGCGGTGCCGAGCATGCCGCTCGCGCCGCCGGCGCGCGAGCGCGGTGCCGACGACAGGATCGTGCGGTTATTGGGCGACTGGAATATGCCGAAGCCCGCGCCGCACAGCGCCATGCGCCACGCGATGTCGAACGGCTGCGGATGGGCGCCCAGCGTCGCCATCAGCAGCAGCCCGCAGGTCAGAATGCCAAGCCCGATGCCGCCGAGCAGGCCGGCCGACATCCGGTCCGACAGCGCACCGGCGATCGGCGCGACGATCACGATGACGAGCGGCCACGGCGTCATCAGCAGACCGGTTTGCACCTGCGACATGCCGAGTGCGTTCTGCATGAAAAACGGCAGCGACACGAACGACAGCATCTGCGCAGCGAACGAGCAGATCGACGTACCGATCGACAGCGCGAAAATCGGAATCCTCAGCAGGTCGACCGGCAACAGCGGCGCCGGCTGCGTCAGCTGGCGGCGCACGAAGAAATAGCCGATCACCAGCGCGCCGAGCGCTTCGAGCGCCGCATACGCGTACGACTGCCCATGCCCGAGCCCATCGACGGCGAAGATCAGCAGGCCGAACACGAACGCGTTCATTACCGCGCTCAGGTAGTCGTACGGCGAATCGTGACGGGTGTTGCCGGGCAGCGCCTTGATGCCGATCGCGAACGCGACGATGCCGATCGGCACATTGATCGCGAACAGCCACTGCCACGACGCGATCGACAGCACGCCGGCGGCCACCGTCGGCCCGAGCGCCGACGAGACCGCCACCACCATCGCATTGATCGACACGCCGCGGCCGAGCTGGTCGGGCGGATAGATCATCCGCACCAGCGCCGTGTTCACGCTCATGATGCCCGCCGCGCCGAAGCCCTGGATCACGCGGGCGAGCGCGAGGGTCGGCAGCGACGTGGCGAGCGCGCAACCGAGCGAAGCGATCGTGAACAGCACAAGCCCGCTCATGTACACGCGCCGGTAGCCGATGCGGTCGCCGAGCGACGACAGCGGCAGCAGCGAAATCGTCACGGCCAGCTGATACGCGTTGACCACCCAGATCGAACTCGCCGCGCTGGCGTGCATAAAGCGGGCGATGGTCGGCAACGCGACGTTGGCGATCGCCGCGTCGAGCACCGAAACCGATATGCCGAATGCGACGACCAGAATCGCCCAGTAACGCTGCGGCAGCGGCAGACCGAGTTCGACGTCGCGGGGCGCCGAGCCGGCATGGACAGGCGCGCCGGACGGTTCGGGACAGTCCTTGCGGGATGGTTGTGCGCGCATCGTTTTATCGAATTGTTCTGGATGAGTGCCGCCGCTGGCCTCGCGGCGGTTGTTGATCAAAGGCGCCGTTCAATGGCACCGTTTGGAGCCGGCTATACCGCTTGCTACCGTTCCGGTACTGCTTCGTTACCGTTACCTTTCGGCAGCACTGCCGGCTGCCCGGCGTACGCAGCCGCGCATGGCGCAACCTGATGCTGTGGCGGGGCCGGCCGCGCCGCCGCGCACGGCGACCCCCGGCCGTGCCGCGCATGCGGCCGCCTACGCAAGCTGCCAAGCCGCACATACTACCGGCACCGGCCGATCGATGCAGCTAACTATTTCAGTTCGTAAAGCCCGGTATAGGTCGCCGAATCGATTTCATTGATGTGCATCAGATAGCGCGCGATCGCATTGGTCGTGTCGACCGAGATCGGCAGCTCGGCCACCTTCAGCGCGTGCAGCCGGAAGATAAAGCGATGCGGCTTGTCGCCGCGCGGCGGCGCCACGCCGCCGAAGCCGAGCGTGCCGTAGTCGTTGCGTAACTGCAGCGCGCCGGCCGGCAGCAGCGTGCCGTCCGCCTTGCCCGCGTTGCGCGGCAGCGCGCGGGTATCGGCCGGCAGGTTGATCACCACCCAGTGCCAGAAGCCGCTGCCGGTGGTGGCGTCGGGATCGTAGACGGTCAACGCGAAGCTCTGCGTGTCCGCGGGCGGCGTATCCCATTGCAAGGCCGGCGACACGTTGTCGCCTTCGACGCCGAACGATTTGTCGTGGTACTCCTGCGCCTTCTGCATAAAACCGTTGGCGGGGAAGTCGTCGGACCAGAGTCGGAAATCAGCCATCATCTGCCTCTCTTGTGTGGATTCTGAAGAGACGGGCTCAGCGGAAAGACTCCGCTAGCCGATCGGGTGCCGCGCCCGGCGCGCGCGCCTGCCTGTTGTGCAGCATGCGCTGTTACGCGCGTGTTGAGCGACAAGCCGGGCGAGCTCGAAAGAGCGTGCTGAACGTGACGGCGGCCGGCTGGGCCTCGTAAGGAATTGCCGCGTGGCGAGCACGGGGTTTCGCGCGCATCCGGCAGCGGGCGCGTGACGCGCGTTATGCGCGTTCGTCGAAGCTCGGCGCCTCGCCTTGCAGCCAGTCGACGAGCCGCTGCAGCACACCGTCGAGGTCCCGGTTGGCTCCTCGCAAAGAACATTCCCACACGGTCGCGACGCGCCAGCCGCGCTCGCGCAGCGCGGCTTGGGCCTTTGCGTCATTGGTGCGATTGCGGCCGATCTTGTCGCGCCAGAATTCGGGGCGGGTTTGCGGCCATTTGAACAGCGCGCAGTCGTGACCGTGCCAGAAGCAGCCGTGCACGAAAATCACCGCGCGATAGCGCGGCAACACGATATCGGGCCGGCCGGGCAGATCGCGCGCGTCGAGGCGAAAGCGAAAACCCCGGCGGTGCAGCAGGCTGCGGATCAGCAGTTCGGGTTTGGTATTGCGGCCGCGAATGCCGGACATCATCCGGCTGCGCGTGGCGCTGTCGACGATGTCGACCATTACGCGGCCCGCGCGGGCCGCGGCGTAGCCGGCAGAGCGCGGGCGGGTGCATCAGCCGAGCGCCGCGCCGGGCCATCATCGCGGGCATCCGGTTCGGCGCGCGCGGCCGGCACCCGCGTCGCGGGCCGCGGCCGTATCGCGGCGGCGCTGGTCAGCGCGGCGACGTGCGGCAGCATGATGCGCGCGACTTCGCGCATCACCGGCATCACCACGCTATTGCCGAACTGACGGTACGCCTGCGTATCGCTGACGGGAATGCGGAACGTATCGGGAAAGCCCATCAGGCGCGCGCATTCGCGCGGCGTCAGGCGGCGCGGCCGCTGTCTTGCACCCTGATGCACGAGAATTTCCGAGCCGTCCTTGTGATAGCGCGCCGACAACGTGCGCGTCACGCTATCCGGATAGGCGAGGCCGAAGCCGAAGCCATTGCCCGCCGCGCGATGCTTTTCCGCATAGTTCTGCAGGTAAGTCCACAGCTTCGGCGTCAGCGTGTACTTCGGCTGCACGGTGCGCGCGCGATGATCGAAGAAGCGTTCGCCGTCCCACGGCAGTAGCGGTTCGCTGCCGTCGGTCTGGTGCAGCACGGACGCGAGTCGCGGGCCGACGTCCGGCAGCTGCAGTTCGTCCCACGAGAACGCAGTCTCGTCGCGAAAGCCGACGATGATGATCCGCTCGCGATGCTGCGGCGTGAAATGCGCGCCATCGACGATCCGGTAGTGCACGTGATAGCCGAGTTCGTCGCGCAACGTCTGCAGGATCACGTCGAAGGTGCGCCCCTTGTCGTGCGATAGCAGATTCTTCACGTTCTCCAGCAGGAAGGCCGCCGGACGCCGCGCGGCGATAATGCGCGCGACGTCGAAAAACAGCGTGCCTTGCGTCGTGCATTCGAAACCGTGCGGACGCCCCAGCGCATTTTTCTTGCTGACGCCGGCGATCGAAAACGGCTGACACGGAAAGCCCGCGAGCAACACGTCGTGCGCAGGAATCTCGGCGGCGGGGAACGACACGATATCGCCGATCAGCGTATGCGGCGCGCGAGTGGCGTGATCGTCCGCGCAGCCGTCGCAGAAGTTTTCGCGGTAGGTCTTTTGCGAGAACCCGTTCCACTCGCTGGTGAACACGCAGGCGCCGCCGTGCGCCTCGAAGCCCATGCGGATCCCGCCGATCCCGGCGAACAGGTCGATGAAACGGAAGCTCGGGTCGCTGTCGCGCGGCGCTTCGGCGTGCGCGGCCGTGGTGTGCAGCAACGCTTGCAATGCAGGTGCGAGCATCGCAGGGCAGGGCGTTTCGCCCTTTTCCCAGCGACGCACCGTCTTGATGTCCTTGCCGACGTGCGCGGCGATTTCTCGTTGGGTGAAGCGCGTGCGTGCCTGTCTGAGCAGTTCGAGCGGTGCGGCCTGGGTCACAGGATGTCCTCTGGGTATTTTGGCGGACATTATGACCTATAGCGCTCCCTTTTTTGCGCGCGGCCGCAGCTTTTGCGCAAACCTGCGCCGCGCGCCGCAGTGCTGCTTTCCGTCAGGTCAGCGCCAGCGCGAGGCCGCATGACAGCACGATCAGCATCAGTCCTGCGGCAAGCGCGAGATTGTATGGATAGGGCATGGTGGTCGGATGAAGCAGGGGGCGGGTCACGCCATGATAAAAGCTTGCGTGCACTGCGGAATGGACGACCTGCGCGGTTCGGTGGGCAGCCGCACATTGGACCCGCGCAGCCTTGTCCGCGCTCGATTGCCGCAGCGCGATGCGAAACATCGCCGGACATTGTCTAGAATGTTTGAACAGCGCACCGTCGGCAAGGAGACAGACATGAGCGAATCGATGTTAGCCTATTTGCTTGGACCGACGGTCATGGCGATCGTGTGCGTGTTGATGTGGCTGGCCGCGCGTCATCATCAGAAGATGATGCATCGCGAACCGCGCTCGCCTCATTTGCGCTGGCTCGATACGTATCACGGCGACTGGCGCCACCGCCACTGAACCGATCCGATTCTTCCCGTGCTGTTTGCGCTGCTGACGATGCGGCGCGAACGCGCACGTTCCTCCGCTACTTCCCCGCTTCGAACTTTCTGCGCGCTTGCGCGCGGGGCATTGTGATATTCGGCGAAACAATGAATTGGGCTTTTAAGCGTTTACCCTCAAAGAGTCCGCTCCTAGACTGTCTTCAACCGCTGCAGATAACCGCACCAGACGCTGCAGACACTGAAACCAATCCAGGAGGTAGCAATCATGAAATCGCTGATCAAAACCATCGCCATCGCTGCGGTTCTCGCTGTGCCCGCCGTGTCGTTTGCTCAATCGAACCAGCCGGTGACGCGCGCTGAAGTGCGTGCGCAACTGGTGCAACTGGAAAAGGCCGGCTATAACCCGACCGATTCCGACGACGCTCACTATCCGGCGGCGATCCAGGCGGCTGAATCGCGTGTCGCGGCCAGTCAGGTCGCGCAAGCGCAAACCAGCGGCTACGGCCCGTCGACCGACGGCGCATCGCAAGCCGGCCAACGCAACGATGTGACGTTCAGCTCGTACTCGGTGCCGGTGTTCAAGCATCACTAAGCCCGCTGTTCGCCACCGATGATGCAGCGCGCCGCGCGTCATTCAGGTGGTCCCGCAATACCACACAGGTCCGCGATCGTACCGTTACGCGGACCTGTGACTCCCGCTTGATTCAAAGAACCTCCATCGCCGGTTCGCCGGCGATTTCCGCCCGGCCTGCACCGACTGGGCGCTTTCTCCTTTCTCCCCTTTGCTTGCTCCGTCGCTTCCGCCCCATTGATCGCGCGTGTCCGATCCGCTTGCGCGCTATCGGTTAGCCGCCGTGCAGTGTGTCGCGTGCTACGATGCAACGCTCATTTGTGCTGCATTGCAGCCGGCGCCTGCCGGTTGCGTTATCACGGGTTCTGGCACGCATGCCCATCAACTATCTTCGCGGTTTCACGGCGCCCGAGCGCACCGACGCGGCCAATCGCCGGCTCGGCGGCTCGCTTGCGTTCGTCGCGGGCGCCGCGAACGCCGGCGGCTTTCTGGCGGTCGGGCAATACACGTCGCATATGTCGGGGATCGTGTCGTCGCTGGCCGACAATCTTGCGCTCGGCGATCGGGCGCTCGTCGCTGCGGGATTGAGTTCGCTGCTGGCGTTTCTGTGCGGTGCGGCCGCGTCTGCGATTCTGATCAACTGGGGACGCCGGCGCCGTCTGCGCAGCGTCTACGCGACGCCGCTCGCCGTCGAAGCGGCACTGCTGCTGTGCTTCGGCCTGTTGGGCGCCAATCTCGAACAGCAGCGGCTGCTGTTTCTGCCGGTGACCGTATGCCTGCTGTGCTTCGTAATGGGCCTGCAGAACGCGATGATCACGAAAATCTCGCGCGCGGAAATCCGTACCACGCACGTGACCGGCCTCGTCACCGATATCGGCATCGAACTGGGCAAGCTGTGCTATTGGAATGCGCGGCCGGCGGAGCCGGGCGGCGCACCGGTGCGTGCGGACCGGCAAAAACTCGCGCTGCTGGCGTCGCTGCTGGCGTGTTTTCTGACCGGCGGCCTGGTCGGCGCGGTCGGCTTCAAGCAGTTGGGTTTCGTCTCGACGCTACCGCTTGCGCTGGTGCTGATGACGCTCGCGGTGGTGCCGCTGGTCGACGATATGCGCGGCGGCGCGGCAAGGTTGAAGCGCTAGCGCGGCGGCGCGCGAAGGGCAGCCGCACGCGGGCCGTTCAGCGGCGCAACGCCGCCGGGCATGACCACGACCGCGCATCGACTTCGCTGCGTCGGAGCGCTGCTCAGCGCAAATCGTCCTCGTGATCGTGGTCTTCCACGTGATTCTCGGACGAGGCCCACAGCAAATCTTTCACAAAGTCTTCAGTGGTGGCGTCCCATTCAGGCGTGCCGCGTGCAAAGTCTTCCGGATTGCGTTTGCCGCGTACGCGACGGATCACGCGTACGGAGTCTTCCAGCGCGAGCGCCGCGTCGTAACGGGGCGTGCCGGGCTTCAGGGGGAGGTGTTTTTCGGTTTCCATGCCGTGGCTAACGGCAGCGCGTTGCTCAAACTTTAATCGCCGGCATCGCGGAAAATCGGATTGTTCGACGCGGCTTCGCCTGCAAAGTGCAGCGCGATGGCGCGAGGTGGGCGGCAAAGCCTTGCCACACGGTGCGTGCGGGTTTCATTCCCGATAGATTGTCGCGCTTATGGCAATGATCAATTCCTCAGACCAGGGTTTCCCCTAGGCCTTGAACCCCCTAGACTGTTTTCAACGGCTGCTAACAAACGGCGCCGACTAACTGAAACCAATCCTGGAGGTACGTCATGAATTCGCTGATCAAGGCTGTTGCTCTCGCCGCTGTGCTCGCTGTGCCGGCCGTGTCGTTCGCTCAATCGAACCAGCCGGTGACCCGCGCACAAGTCCGTGCGGAACTCGTGCAACTGGAAAACAACGGTTACAGCCCGTTCGATTCGAGCGATGCGCATTACCCGGCCGCGCTGCAGAAGGCCGAAGCGCGTGTAGCGGCGGACACGACCGGTTACGGCCCGGCGACGGCAGGCACGTCGCAATCGGGTTCGGCGCCGCAAGCGCCGGCGTACAACCCGTTCCTCGGCTCGCCGTACAGCCACTCGTAAGCTGATCGGCGCGGCGCTGGGGGGGCTGGCGACGGTCGACTTCGAGTGTAGAAAACAGGCCCACGCGATTTGCGTGGGCCTGTTGTATTTGGCGGGCGGTCGCGGGCCGCGGCGGTCGAGTGGCCGATTGTGGCCGATTGCGGCTGACCGTGGCTGACCGCGGCCGATTGCGGCCGATTGCGGCCGCTCAGACCTCGGGCTGCTGCGCTGCCGCTTCGAGAAACCGGCGCGTCGCTTCGAACGATTGCAGCATCTGATCCGGCCACGGCGTTTGCTGCATCACCGCCTGATGATTCTGGTACGCGCTCTTCAGCAACGTTTGCAGTTCCGGCGAAGCCAGATGGCGCAACACGACGCTCAATGCGATTGCGGTTGCCTGGCTCGCGCCGGCCGTTTGCAGCTCCGAAGTGGTTAGAGCCGCGAGTTGCTTGTTGATGTCCATGTCGAATCGTCCGGAAAGCGTGGTCGCAAAGGCGAGATTCTGACATGTCGCGCCGGCGGCGCTGTAGTGCGCGGACATCGACGTGCCAGCCACCACCACCACTTCCAGGCCCGGCACCTTTGCTATACTCTGCCCCCTGCGACGCGGTTCGTTATGCATGACGCGCCGCGCAGGTCCTCTCCCCGTAGTTCAATGGATAGAACAAGTGCCTCCTAAGCGCTAGATACAGGTTCGATTCCTGTCGGGGGGACCATCGCATCGCCTGCGCGCTGTGGCCACCTTTGTCCCGCGCATCATCTGCGGATTGTCCGAACACGAATACGAACACAAACGGCCCGGCGGAATCTGACATTCCGCCGGGCCGTTACGCAATAGTCCGCCGCACTTCGGTTTCGGTTCGAATCAAAACTCGACGACCGCAAATTCCGATTTGCTGACGTCGCATAGCGGGCAACGCCAGTCTTCAGGGATATCCGCAAAGCGGGTGCCGGCCGCGATGCCTTCTTCCGGCAATCCTTCTTCCTCGTTGTAGATCCAGCCGCAAATCAGGCAGACCCAGCTTTTATATTCGATCACTTCAGTCACGACGCACTCTTTAATTCGTTCAGACACAAGCCCGGCGCGCCCAGTGCCTCTTTCAGCAAGAGGCGCGAGCGCGCCGCGACCCGCCATCTTACCGGAAATCCCCGACGCATTTCGGCGGCGCGGCGCGCGCATGCGGTCGACCGAAGCGCGCGTCGGCATGCCTTGTACGCGCCAGACGATTCCGACACATGTGCGGTGTATGCTCGACGCGCAGTCCTTCCGCGCGACTTCGCAACGCGCCGCGACGGGAACTGCCGCGCGCTGCGCCCGCCGTCGTGCCGTGCCTTCGCATACGCCACGTGCGCCGCGTGCCGGCATCCGGATCGCTTTGCATCGGGCTGCTTTTTCTTCAAGGAGAACACGATGGTCACGAATAAATGGCTGGCTGGCGCGCTCGCCGGCGCGTTGCTGCTCGCAGCAGGTGTCGCGCGAGCCGAAGGGGTGTCGTTCGTCGAGCCGAAGGACGGCGCAACGGTGCAAAGCCCGGTGCACGTGAAGTTCGCCGTCGACGGCATGAAGGTCGCGCCGGCCGGCACGGTGACCGAAGGCACCGGTCACCACCACCTGCTGATCGACAGCCCGCCGGTGCCGAAGGGCACGGTCATCCCGGCCAACGACAAGTCGCTGCACTACGGCAAAGGCCAGACCGAAGCCGACGTGCCGCTGTCGCCCGGCGATCACACGCTGACGATGCAGTTCGGCGACGGCGTGCACCGCTCGTATGGCCCCGAATGGAGCAAGACGATTACGGTTCATGTAAAGCAATAACCGAGGCGCGGCATGCTGTGACGGGCGTGGCGACGGAGTGTTCCTAGGTCGATCCCGTGGCCGCCGCGCAAGGCAATGCACGTCTGATCCGCGTCCTATCCCATCCGGCCAGGATGCGGGGCGTGAGCCGCCCGGTACAATGAGCGCTTTGCATCATTGCTGCCTGTCACTTCTTTCATGTCGCTCTATACCATCACCGGCGCACAACTCGCGTTCGGCCACGTCGCGCTGCTCGATCACGCGGACTTTTCACTCGAAGCCGGCGAACGCGTCGGCCTGATCGGCCGCAATGGCGCGGGCAAGTCGTCGCTGCTGAAGATCGTTGCCGATCTGTCGAAGCCCGACGACGGACTCGTCACACGCCAGCAGAACCTGGTGACCGTCTACGTGCCGCAGGAAACGGAATTCGAATCCGGCACGTCGGTATTCGACACGGTAGCCGCCGGCCTCGGCAAGGCACGCACGCTGCTCGACGAATACGACAAGGTCGCGCATCAGCTTGCCGACACGCCCGAGGGCGACGCGCACGACACCCTGCTGGCGCGCATGAACGCGCTGCAGTCGTCGCTCGATACGGCGGATGCATGGAACTGGCGCACCCGCGTGTCCACCACGCTTGCGCAGATCGGCCTCGATGGCGATGCGCAGGTCGATGCGCTGTCGGGCGGCATGCAAAAGCGCGTCGCGCTAGCGCGCGCATTGGTGCTGCAGCCGGACGTGCTGCTGCTCGACGAACCGACCAACCATCTCGACTTCGACGGTATCCGCTGGCTCGAAGAATTGCTGGTCGGGCAACGCGCGGGCCTGTTGTTCATTACGCACGATCGCGCGTTTCTCGATCGTGTGGCCACGCGTATCGTCGAACTCGATCGTGGGCGTCTGTTGTCCTATCCGGGCAATTTCTCCGCCTATCAGACGCGCAAGGCGCAGCAGCTCGAAGTCGAGCGGATCGAGAACGACAAGTTCGACAAATTGCTGGCTCAGGAAGAAGTGTGGATCCGCAAGGGTGTGGAAGCGCGCCGTACGCGCAGTGTCGGCCGCATCGCGCGGCTCGTGCAGATGCGCAACGAACGCGCGGAACGCCGCAACGTGCAGGGCAATGTGAAGCTCGACGTCGCGCAGGGCGAGAAGTCCGGCAAGATCGTCGCCGAGCTGGTCGACGTGACGAAGCGTTTCGGCGCGCGCGCGGTGGTCGAGCGTTTTTCGGCCACGCTGATGCGCGGCGACAAGATCGGCCTGGTCGGTCCGAACGGCGCGGGCAAAACCACGCTGCTCAAGCTGATTCTCGGCGAACTGCAGCCGGACGAGGGTCGCGTGCGGGTCGGCACGAATCTGCAGGTGGCTTACTTCGATCAGATGCGCGCGCAACTGGATCAGGAAAAGAGTCTCGCCGATACGATCAGCCCAGGCAGCGACTGGGTTGAAATCAACGGTGCCAAAAAGCACGTGATGAGCTATCTGGGTGATTTCCTGTTTGCGCCCGAACGGGCGCGTTCGCCGGTCAAGTCGCTGTCCGGTGGCGAGCGCAACCGGCTGCTGCTGGCGCGCCTGTTCGCGCGGCCGGCCAACGTGCTGGTGCTCGACGAACCGACCAACGACCTCGACATTCCGACGCTCGAATTGCTCGAAGAACTGCTGACCGACTACGACGGCACGGTGCTGCTGGTCAGCCACGACCGAGCGTTTCTGGACAACGTGGTGACCTCGGTGATCGCGTCGGAGGGCGAAGGGCGCTGGCGCGAGTATGTCGGCGGCTTTACCGACTGGCAGACGCAACGCGAGCGCTCGGCGCAACTGGCGCAGCAGGAAGCGCCGAAGGAACCGGTCCGGGAAGCGGCGCCGAAGGAAAGTGCGGCCGGCCGCAATGCTCAACGTTCAGTGAAGCTGTCGTACAAGGAGCAGCGCGAACTGGAGACATTGCCCGAACGGATCGCGTCGCTCGAAGCGGAGCAGAAGACCATCTCGGCACAACTGGAAGACGGCTCGATCTTCGCGAAGGATGCGCAGGAAGGCGCGCGACTGACGCAACGCTATGCGCAAATCGATGAGGAACTGATGGTGGTGCTGGAGCGGTGGGATGAGTTGGAGAGCAAGGTCAAGTAAGTGGGATTGACCGATAGGTGTGCCGCACCGGTAACTCGTACTAGCCGGTGCGTTTGAACTGAACGAGTTGCTGTTGCACGATCGCTTGTTCCATATGCACAAGAAAGTCTGCGATCCGTAAATCGTTCTTTTCGCACGGGCACCGCTTTACTCACTACGCGCGCCCGGAACGATTTCCGGACGCTACCTGACAACCGCCATGCAGTGTCGCAGCGGCCCGCCGGGCGCGGTTCGAGCCCACACAGCGCACGCGAAAAAACCGTCCAGACAGCCAGCCTTGTCGTTCCCAAATTGCCGCGCGCATTGAAATCAGTAAAATACCCGCGAACCCGCTGCAGTGCCGCAAGCGCCATCCACGCAAGGCCATGCGCTACAAAGGCAGCGGCAAGGCAAGCAAAGAAACCCTGCCCGCGGGGCAGGCAAACGTTCCATTCCGTTGTTTCGTTTCGCTTTTTTTGAAAACTCAACGCATTGTCCACGCACATGTCCACAGCGGTTGTGGACAACGATGAACCGACGGACCCGAGCAAGCCATGTCTACGAAGAAGTCAAACGCTGCGTATAGCGAAGCGTCGATCAAGGTGCTGAAGGGACTCGAGCCGGTCAAGCAGCGGCCCGGCATGTACACCCGCACCGAGAATCCGCTGCACATCATCCAGGAAGTCATCGACAACTCGTCCGATGAAGCGCTCGGCGGTCACGGCCAGCAGATTACGGTCACGTTGCACGCCGACCATTCGGTCTCTGTCGAAGACGACGGCCGCGGCATTCCATTCGGCATGCATCCGGAAGAACGGGTGCCGGTGGTCGAGATCGTCTACACGCGCCTGCATGCCGGCGGCAAATTCGACAAGGCCGAAGGCGGCGCCTACACGTTCTCGGGCGGCCTGCACGGTGTCGGCGTGTCGGTCACGAATGCGTTGTCCACGCGCCTCGACGTCACCGTCTGGCGCGAAGGCAAGGTCGCCGAACTGGGCTTTTCGAACGGCGACGTCGTCAAGCCGCTGAAGGTCCGCGCCGCGCAACGCGACGAAAAGAAAACCGGCACGCGCGTCACCGTGTGGCCGAACCCGAAGTATTTCGATTCGCCGAATCTGCCGGTCAGCGAGCTGCAGCGTCTGTTGCGCTCGAAGGCGGTGCTGCTGCCCGGCGTCGAAGTGACGCTGATCATCGAAAAGACCGGCGAGCGCCAAAGCTGGAAATACGAGGACGGCCTGCGCGGCTATCTGCTCGAAGGCATGGGCGGCAGCGATCTGCTGATCCCGCTGTTCGAAGGCGAGCGCTATGCGGAAAGCTCGCGCTCGAACGAAGAAACCTTTGCCGAAGGCGAGGGCGCCGCGTGGGTCGTGGCGTGGAGCGAGGAAGGTCCGCTCAATCGCGAATCGTATGTGAACCTGATTCCGACGCCGGCCGGCGGCACGCACGAGGCCGGCCTGCGCGACGGCCTGTTCCAGGCGGTGAAGAGTTTCGTCGAGTTGCACAACCTGCAGCCGAAAGGCGTCAAGCTGCTCGCCGAAGACGTGTTCGCGCGCGTATCGTTCGTGCTGTCGGCGAAAGTGCTCGATCCGCAGTTCCAAGGCCAGATCAAGGAGCGGCTGAACAGCCGCGACGCGGTCAAGCTGGTCTCGTCGTTCGCGCGCCCGGCGCTCGAACTGTGGCTGAACCAGCACGTCGAGCATGGCAAGAAGCTTGCCGATCTGGTCATCAAGCAGGCGCAGGCGCGCACGCGCGCCGGACAGAAGGTCGAAAAGCGCAAGAGCTCGGGCGTTGCAGTGTTGCCCGGCAAGCTGACCGACTGCGAGTCGACCGAAATCGAGCGTAACGAACTGTTCCTCGTCGAGGGCGACTCGGCCGGCGGCTCCGCGAAAATGGGCCGCGACAAGGAATTCCAGGCGATCCTGCCGCTGCGCGGCAAGGTGCTGAATACCTGGGAAACCGAGCGCGACCGCCTGTTTGCGAACAACGAAGTGCACGACATTTCGGTGGCGATCGGCGTCGACCCGCACAGCCCGGACGATACGGTCGACCTGTCGAACCTGCGCTACGGCAAGATCTGCATCCTGTCCGATGCGGACGTCGACGGCGCGCATATCCAGGTGTTGCTGCTCACGTTGTTCTTCAAGCATTTCCCGCAGCTGATCGAACGCGGCAACGTGTATGTGGCGAGACCGCCGCTGTTCCGGGTCGATGCGCCGGCGCGCGGCAAGAAGCCCGCGCAGAAGCTGTACGCGCTCGACGAAGGCGAGCTCGAAGCGATTCTCGACAAGCTGCGCAAGGACGGCGTGCGCGAATCGCAGTGGACCATCAGCCGTTTCAAGGGCCTCGGCGAAATGAGCGCCGAGCAGTTGTGGGACACCACGATGAACCCGGATACGCGGCGCCTGTCGCCGATCGCGCTCGGCGAGCTCGATTTCGAATCCACGGTGGCGCGCATGACGATGCTGATGGGCAAGGGCGAAGCGGCGTCGCGGCGCAGCTGGCTCGAAGAGAAGGGCAACGAGGTCGAAGCGGATATTTGAGCCTGATGCGACGGCGCGCTGCGCCGCGTCGCCCGGCGCAAAGCAAAGCAAAAGCAGCGCGGAACGTAGCGAGCGGCGCCGGGCATGCGCCCGCTATCAGCCTCAAATGCGGCCGCACATGCAGTCGAACATAAGCCGCACATAAGCCGCACATAAGCCGCACCCACGGCCACCCAAGACACGGAACACAGATGGACGACAACACACCCGATCTATTCGAAGAGGCGCCCGCCGCAGGCGACTCGCTGACGCTCGGCAACTACGCGGAGCGCGCCTATCTCGACTACGCGGTCAGCGTGGTCAAAGGCCGCGCGCTGCCCGACGTCAGCGACGGACAAAAGCCGGTGCAGCGCCGCATCCTGTACGCGATGAACGAGATGGGCCTGTCGGACAACGCCAAGCCGGTGAAGTCGGCGCGCGTGGTCGGCGACGTGCTCGGTAAATATCATCCGCACGGTGACCAGTCCGCCTACGACGCGCTGGTGCGTCTCGCGCAGGACTTCTCGATGCGCTATCCGCTGATCGACGGCCAGGGCAATTTCGGCTCGCGCGACGGCGACGGCGCAGCGGCGATGCGCTACACCGAAGCGCGCCTGACGCCGATCGCGAAACTGCTGCTCGACGAAATCGACCAGGGCACGGTCGATTTCATGCCGAACTACGACGGCTCGTTCGAAGAACCGAAGCTGCTGCCCGCGCGGCTGCCGTTCGTGTTGCTGAACGGCGCATCGGGTATCGCGGTTGGCCTCGCCACCGAAATCCCGTCGCACAACCTGCGCGAAGTGGCCGCCGCGGCGGTCGCGATGATCCGCCATCCGAACATCACGCATGCGGAACTGATGCAGCTGCTGCCCGGCCCGGACTTCCCGGGCGGCGGCCAGATCATTTCAAGCGAGGCCGAAATCTCGGCCGCGTACGAAACCGGCCGCGGCAGCCTGAAGGTGCGCGCGCGCTGGAAGATCGAGGAACTGGCGCGCGGCCAATGGCAGCTGGTGATCAACGAACTGCCGCCGAACACGTCGTGCCAGCGGGTGCTCGAGGAAATCGAGGAGCAGACCAACCCGAAGATCAAGCTCGGCAAGAAGTCGCTGACCCCCGAACAGCTGCAGACCAAACAGACGCTGCTGGCGCTGCTCGACGCGGTGCGCGACGAGTCCGGCAAGGACGCCCCGGTGCGTATCGTGTTCGAGCCGAAGTCGAGCCGCATCGACCAGACCGAGTTCGTCAACACGCTGCTCGCGCATACCGGCCTCGAATCGAACGCGCCGCTCAATCTGGTGATGGTCGGCGCGGACGGCCGGCCGCGCCAGAAGGGCATCGGCGAAATCCTGCACGAGTGGGTCGGCTTCCGTTTCGCGACCGTCACACGCCGCACGCGGTTCCGCCTGACCAAGGTCGACGACCGCATCCATATTCTCGAAGGCCGCATGATCGTCTTCCTGAATCTGGACGAGGTGATCCGCATCATTCGCGAGGCGGACGAGCCGAAGGCGGCGCTGATGTCGGCATTCAGTCTGTCGGAGCGGCAGGCCGAAGACATCCTCGAAATCCGCTTGCGGCAGTTGGCGCGGCTCGAAAAGATCAAGATCGAGAAGGAGCTCGAAGAACTGCGCAACGAAAAGGCCAAGCTCGAGGAGCTGCTCGGCAGCGAAAGCGCGATGAAGCGCCTGCTCGTCAAGGAAATCGAAGCCGACGCGAAGCAGTACGGCGACGAGCGCCGCACGCTGATCCAGCAGGAAAAGCGCGCGACCTTCGAAGCCCGCGTGGTCGACGAGCCGGTTACCGTGGTGGTGTCGCAGAAGGGCTGGGTGCGTGCGCTGAAGGGCCACGGGCTGGATCCGGCCGGCTTCACGTTCAAGGCGGGCGATGGCCTGTATGCGGCATTCCAGTGCCGCACCACCGATACGCTGATCGCGTGGGGCAGCAAGGGGCGCGTCTATTCGGTGGCGGTCAGCCAGCTGCCAGGCGGGCGCGGCGACGGTGTGCCGGTCACGTCGCTGATCGAGCTTGAGTCGGGCACGCATCTGATGCATTACTACGCGGCGAGCGCCGAGCAGGCGTTGCTGCTGGCATCGAGCAACGGCTTCGGCTTTATCGCGAAGCTCGGCGATATGGTGAGCCGCGTGAAGGCGGGCAAGTCGTTTATGACGATCGACGAAGGCTCGGTGCCGCTCGCGCCGATGCCGATGCTGCCGGATGCGACGCAGGTGGCCTGTCTGTCGAGCGGCGGGCGCTTGCTGGTGTTCGGCCTCGACGAAATGAAGACGCTGTCGGGCGGCGGCCGCGGCGTCACGCTGATGGCGCTCGACGCGAACGAGACGCTCGTGCAGGCGCTCGCGATCGGCAAGGCCGGCCTGATGCTGAGCGGCGCCGGCCGCGGCGGCAAGCCTGCCGAGGAGAGGTTGGCGGGTGCGGCGCTCGCCGCGCATGTCGGCAAGCGCGCGCGCAAAGGGCACAAGCCCGACACGAAGCTGAAGATCGCGATGCTGCGGCCGGCCCTCGAGGCCTGAGCGTAGCGGGCCGCGCCGGCCTCGTACGGGAACGAGGCGGCGCGGCATTGCGTGCTGCTAATCCAAGCGCCGCGTGAACTGCGCGGCTCAAGTGCGGTCGAACGCGCGTTCCCGCTGCACTGACACCGTCACTGGAAACACAATCATGACCAAAGCGATCGAAATCGCACTGTTCCTGCATCTGCTTGGCGTTGCCGTCTGGGTTGGCGGCATGATCTTCGCGCACTTCTGCCTGCGGCCCGCGTTGAGCGACCTGTCGCCGCAATTGCGCCTGCCGCTGTGGGAGTCGGTATTCGGGCGCTTCTTCAACTGGGTCGGTGTGTCTGTACTGGTGATTCTCGTCACCGGCGGCTTTTTGCTGTCTCAGTTCGGCGGCAGCCATGCGACATGGCAGCTGCATACGATGGCCGGCCTCGGCATCGTGATGATGCTGATCTTCGGTCATATCCGCTTTGCGGTGTTTCCGCGCATCCGCCGCGCCGTGCAGGCGCAGAAATGGCCCGACGGCGCGCGCGCGGTCGGGACCGTGCGCCGCCTGGTGGTGGTGAACCTCGTGCTGGGGCTCGTGACGATCGGGGTCGCGGTGATGTCGCGCGGTTTCTGACGCGCGGCCTGCGGTTTGATAGAAGCCCGCGGCGGTACGAGCACGCCGCGGTGCAAGCCCGCGTTAGACGCGCGGTAAAGAACCTCAGGCAGCCGCCCAATAAGCCTCAGTCCAACTGCGCCAGCAGCAGCCGCCGCGCGGTGCCTAGCAACGACGGCATCGGCTCGGCGCTGACATTGGTCATGCACAACAGGCCATCTACCGTCGCAATCGACACCGTCTGCGTATGCGGCGCGCCGCTCATGGTCGCCGGCGTCACCCAGCGCAGGCGCAGCCGGCCATAGCGCGACGCAATCGGCAGGCGCCCATAGTTGTCGATTGCGAGCATCGGCGCGCGCTGCCGGCTGCCGATCAGCAGCCGCTGCGGGTCCGAATGCGCGGAGATCATGTCGAGCACCGGCGCACTCAGACTGCCCGCTGCGTCAGCGGCGCTGCGCTGCATATCGACGTCCTGCTTGATGGCTTGCGCCAGGTCCCAGAATGGCGGCGTGTCCCACGGCTCGAGCGTGCTGTCGCGCTGCATTTCGAGCAGGCCCAACTGCTCGCCGGCCGCGAACTGGTCGCGCAGGTCGATGCGGCTCGCGCAGCGCACCGTGCTGGCGCGCCAGCCGCGCGACAGCGCACGCCCGGCCAGCATCAGCGCTGCGCTCAGCGCGCCGTGCACACTGGCTTCTTTGGCGCGCGCGCGCCGCGTCAGCAGCGACGTGATCGACGGTTCCAGCCACACTTGCTGCAGCAGTGGCACCTCGTCGGCGGCGGCGAAATCCATCAGCGGCGCGCGAGGTCCATTGGTATCGACCGGCGCACGCAGCGGCGCAGCGGCCGGCGTGCTGGCGTGACGCTCGCTGACAGGCAGGCCGAGCCATTGATCGTGCGATAGCGGCATCGTCTGCACGGTGCGCGGCAGCTCGCCGCTCAGCGCGCGCAGCAGGTCGCGAATCAGAAACATCAGCGAAGCACCGTCGAACGCCGCATGGTCGGCGGCCAGCAGCAGTGTGGTACGGTCGCGTCCGTGTAGCAGCGTGGTGCGCAACAGCGCGTCGCCGGGCGCGAAGCGCGTGGCCAGTTCGGCCGAAACGAGTTCGAACAGCCGCGTGCCGGATTCGCGCGGTACCACGTTGAGCGCGAGCGGCACGTCAGGTGCGGACACGAAAGCGGGCCGGAAGCCCGGTGTTTGCTGAATGCGCGCGGACAGAATCGTATGACGCGCCTGCAGCGCGCGCAGCGCGTCGCGCCAGCGGTCGACGCTCGTCACGCCTTCCACTTCGGCAGCTACCACAAGCGTGCGTGCCGCGCGCTGGCCGAGTAGCCAGAAATACTCTTCGAGTGCGCCCAGTGTGCGCAAAGTCTTGCCAGGTCCGATGGACGGCCGGCTGCTGGTTATCGAGTCGCTCATCTTCGCGCTTCTCACAATCGGGACGGTTCATCAAGAGAACACGTCCGTGGCGGCGATATTCCTTCTCAGGCCGCGAAAGCGCTAGGCGCGGGCGCACAAAAGTCGCAAACCGTCGTAGAACGAAGCGGTGAAAACTCAGACGAAAGACAGTGGTGATGTCGCGCATTGGTCAGTGTTGACTCATCGGCAACATAGGAATTTAAGATAGCGATGCGACCGCGGCAATCATGCGGCGACCATGCAACAAACCAGTCAGGCCCGTTCAATCAGGGCTGCCGGCCGCAGCGCGAAGTCGCGCTCACATACCGTGACCGGTCATCAACCAGGCGCCGCATGCCAGCGCGACGGTTCCATACACCGCGTACACCGGCAGCTTCAGCCTCGCGAAACACAGGCCCGAAAACGCTGCGGTAGCGAAATACGCGGGTTCGAGCGGCACGTGCCGCGCAAGCCGCAGCACGGCAACCGCGAGAAAGGCCGTGGTGGCCGCGCGCAAAATGCGCATGCCGTTTTCGAAGCGCGGATGTGCCTTCAGCTGATACAGATGGCGCTGTGCGAGCACGGCCAGGCAGCCGGACGGCACGAACAGCGCGACGGTCGCGATCAGCGCGCCGAACCAGCCGTCGACCAGATAGCCGAAGAACGGCACGACATTC
>DATLOW010000558.1:0-2235 GCA_035536055.1 Paraburkholderia sp.
CCGCATCAGGGGGATCTATGAGCGATTTGCGCGCACCGCAGAAAACCGGCCGTACCGACACGCCGCGTGCCGGCGAGCCCGGCCGCGACTTCGAGTTCACGTCGGCAGACTTCACCCGGATCCGCGAGCTGATCTATCGTCGCGCCGGCATCTCGCTGTCCGACCACAAACGCGACATGGCGTACAGCCGGCTGGCGCGCCGCCTGCGCGCGCTCGGCCTCGACAGCTTTCGCATCTACCTCGACCAGCTCGAAGCCAACGACGATCCCGCCGAGTGGGAAGCGTTCACCAATTCGCTGACCACCAACCTGACCGCGTTTTTCCGCGAAGCGCATCACTTTCCGATTCTCGCGGAGTTCGTCGCGAAACGGCAGCAGCCGGTGTCGGTGTGGTGTTCCGCCGCTTCGACCGGTGAAGAGCCGTATTCGATCGCGATGACGCTGATCGAAGCGCTCGGCGATAGCGCCGCGCGTCAGGCCACGGTGCTCGCCACCGATATCGACACGCAGGTGCTCGCCAAATGCGACGCGGGCGTCTACCAGTACGAGCAGGTGCGGCATCTGTCGCCGGAGCGTCTGAAGCGCTTCTTCCTGCGCGGCACCGGCGGCCACGCGGGCCTCGTGAAAGTGCGCCCGGAACTGCGCGCGATGATCCGCTTCGAACAGCTGAACCTGACCGACCGCGACTACGGTCTGCGCGCCCAGTTCGACGCGATCTTCTGCCGCAACGTGATGATCTACTTCGACAAGCCGACCCAGTCGCAGGTGCTGGCGCGCTTCGAACCGCTGGTCAAGCCGCGCGGGCTGCTGTTCGCCGGGCATTCGGAGAACTTCACGTACGTGACCCAGGCGTTCCGGCTGCGTGGCCAGACCGTCTACGAATTGACGCGCGACGACGCCGCACCCGCACGGGCGCCGCATGGCACGCGGCCGCGCGGCACGCTCAATGAGGTGAGTGCATGAGCGGATTGCCGATCGCCAACAACCTGTATTACGACAACCACATCAAGCGCCCCGGCGTGAAGTTGTTGCCCAACGAGTTCTACACGACTCACGAAGACATGGTGCTGGTCACCGTGCTGGGTTCGTGTGTGGCTGCGTGCATCCAGGACCGTACCGCCGGCATCGGCGGCATGAACCACTTCATGCTGCCGGACGACGGCGCCGAAGTCGTGCAGGCGGCCTCCGACGCGATGCGCTACGGCGCGTACGCTATGGAAGTGCTGATCAACGAACTGATCAAGGCCGGCGGCCGGCGCGAGCGCCTCGAGGCGAAGGTGTTCGGCGGCGCGGCGGTATTGGCCGGCATGACGACGATCAACATCGGCGATCGCAATTCGGAATTCGTGCGCCGCTATCTGGCGCTGGAAAAAATCCGCATCGTCGCCGAAGACCTGCAGGGCGCGCATCCGCGCAAGGTTGCGTTCCTGCCGCGTACCGGCCAGGTGATGGTGAAGAAGCTCGGGTTGCAGCAAGACCCGGAAGTGGCGGAGCGCGAGCGCGTGCTGGCCCGGCAGACCGCCGAGGCACGCGCCGAGCGGCTCGCAAAAGCGCGTGCGCGCGTCGAGCTGTTCAGCGGCGGGCGCGGCGCGCCTGCTGCGGGCGGTGCGGCGGGTGTGGCCGCCAGTGCGGGCTTGCGCCCGGCGCTGCCAGCCGGCGCGGCAGCAGCAGGGGCGGCAGGCGTCGCCCCGGCACGGCCGCGGATCGAGCTGTTCGGCGCGGGCGGTCGCGAGAACGATTCCAAAAATGCGCGGACCGCAGAGGAGGCGTGATTATTGTGCAAAAGATCAAGGTGTTGTGCGTCGACGATTCGGCGCTGATTCGCAGCCTGATGACCGAGATCATCAACAGCCAGCCGGACATGACGGTGGTCGCCACCGCGCCTGACCCGCTGGTGGCGCGCGAGCTCATCAAGCAGCACAACCCGGACGTGCTGACGCTCGACGTCGAAATGCCGCGTATGGACGGCCTCGATTTTCTCGAGAAGCTGATGCGTCTGCGGCCGATGCCGGTGGTGATGGTGTCATCGCTGACCGAGCGCGGCTCGGAAATTACGCTGCGCGCGCTCGAACTGGGCGCGGTCGATTTCGTCACGAAGCCGCGCGTCGGGATTCGCGACGGCATGCTCGACTACGCGGAAAAGCTCGCCGACAAGGTGCGCGCCGCGGCCCGTGCGCGGGTGCGCCAGGCAGCGCCGGCGGCGCATCCGGCCGGCAGCGCCGCGCATGCCGCGGCA
>DATLOW010000559.1:0-5265 GCA_035536055.1 Paraburkholderia sp.
GACCAGCCACACTGCTGCTTTCGAAAACATGTTGTTGTTCAAAGCACCACTCCTTGACTCATTGACAAGCGCCTACATTTGCCTTGCGGCATCACCTAGGCATTCTAATCCAGTCCGTAGACCCCTGCCATAAGCAATCGCTACCGCATATATAGCGTGCCGCGCAACACTGGCGCCGTTTTCCGGCACATTGAAAATATCGGGTTTCACATCATGCGCCGTTTGTCGGACCCGGACGCTTCAAATGTTTGCCCAAAATAAACGTTTCCGACGATTTGTCCCGCGATGCTTTTGGCTTGCGAGCGGCCACCGTCTTGAACTGGTGCTTGAACTTTTCGACAATCTGGCTGTAGCCGCTGCCGTGAAAGCATTTTACTAAAAGGGCACCATCGGGCTTCAGGTGGTTTTGCGCAAACTCCAACGCCAGATCGCACACATGCTCGATTCGCGCTGCATCGGCCACCGCCACGCCCGAGAGGTTGGGTGCCATGTCTGAAATTACAAGATCGACCGGACGCTCGCCGACCACTTGTTCCAGTTGTTCGAGCACGCTGTCTTCGCGGAAGTCGCCCTGAATGAAGTGAACGTCGGCAATCGGCTCCATCGGCAGCAGGTCGAGCGCGATGATCGTGCCGTCGATGCCGCCTTCGCGGCTCGCATCGCGGCGCGGGCTGGCGGCCAGCTTGTTGCGCACGTACTGGCTCCAGCTGCCGGGCGCCGCGCCCAGGTCGACGATCACCTGGCCTGCGCGGATCAGCTTGTCCTGCTCGTCGATTTCCTTCAGCTTGTACGCCGCGCGGGCACGATAGCCCTCCCGCTGCGCCATTTTCACGTACGGATCGTTGATGTGGTCGTGCAACCACGACTGGTTGAAGCGATTTTTTGCCATTAATCGTTGAACTTTTGCTGCGTGAAACCACGCTTTTAGCGGATAATACGCGTTTAATTTGCGCAGCCGCGAGTTGCCCGCCGGCTGGTCCGCAAACTGCCCGGCGCGAGTCGCGCCTTCTGTTGTTTTCTGTTGCCGTTTTCCGTTGTGGTCACGCGCTGCCGGCTGGGATCCGTCCTGTCAAGCCGGCCTGCGAAGCCCCGGGCGGCATATATACGTCACAGCGCGTCACAGCGAACGCGACGCCTGCCCTCGCAGCGCCGCTATTTTAGTCGAGTCTTCCGCATGCCAGCCCTCAAAGTCAGTTCAGAACAACGCGCCGCATTGCGCAGCCAGGCCCACGCGCTCAAACCGGTCGTGCTGGTCGGCGGCGAAGGTTTGACCGACGCCGTGCTGGCCGAAATCAAGGTCCACCTGGCCGCGCATCAGCTGATCAAGATTCGCGTGTTCGGCGACGAACGCGACGAGCGGATCGCCATCTATGACGAAATCTGCGACCAGCTTGACGCCGCGCCGATCCAGCACATCGGCAAGCTGCTGGTGATCTGGAGGCCGGAAGAAGCGGTCCGCCCGTCGGCGCGCGGTCGTCGCGGCGAACTGCCCAGCGTGCGCGAAGCGGCGGAAGAAAAGCCGTCCGGCAAAGGACGCGCGCCGCGCGTCGTCAAGGTGGTCAAGGCATCGGACAACCCGATGCGCCGGCCGAAACCGCAAAAAGTGCTGGTGCGCGGCAACGAACGCGTCACTGCGGGCGGCACGATCAAGCGTGCGAAGAAACGCCAGACCGGCGCGAAGCGTCAGCATCAGTCCAAGTAAGCCGGGGCTGGGTGGGCGCAATGCGCGTTACCCGGCTTTCCGACGCGACCTGGACCGCAGCGCGCGACGCTATGTCGCACTCCGGCTAAACGCGGCCTGAGCCCAACGCGGGAATCCTGAATAAACGCGGCAGGAACAGCGCATGCGCTCAGGCAGCGGACATCGGCCCATTGCACCGCGCATCATTCGACACTCGCTCGATCAAAGCGCTCAGCCGGCGGTTTTTGCGTGCCCTGCCGCCACCTTGCTGCCCGAATCCGCCAGCACTGCGGCGCTGCCAGGCAGCTTCCACACCAGTACCAGCCCGAGCACGCTCTCGATCAGATAGAACACGCTCGACACGCCATGCAACACGCCGAAGCGCGTGGCATAAACCGAATGTCCAACATCGGTGCCCGCCTCTTGAGCGGCGATGCGTAATGCATTCATAAACGGCTGCAGCGCGAAATAGCCGACGAGCACGCATACCAGCATGCCCGCGATCAGCCAACGCAGCCTTCTGAATGCGACGAAATCGCGTCGAACCATCACATTGCAAAGTGCGAGCAGCAGCACGCCGCATACGACGCCGACAATGCCTTCGATACGAAACAGCTGCGCAGCGACCGAACCGGCGGTCATGCGATCGAGCGAGGCGAACAGCACCGGCGCGACCGCATAGCCGATCGTCAGCAGACTGCCGACCCACACCACCGTTAGCAGACGGAACATTCGATCAGGCATCGGAAGCACCGCGTATGCGTCAGATATAGCGGACCGAGATGATCTCGTATTCGCGCACGCCGCCGGGCGCCTGCACCGACGCCACGTCGCCCTCCGACTTGCCGATCAGCGCGCGGGCGATCGGCGAACTGACCGAGATCAGCCCATGCTCGAGATCCGCTTCGTCGTCGCCGACGATCTGATACGTGACCTCGTTGCCGGTCGCGAGATCTTCGAGATCGACGGTCGACGCGAATACCACGCGGCCTTCTGCATCAAGCGCTGACGGGTCGATGACCTGCGCCGCGGCCAGTTTCGATTCGATTTCGGCGATGCGGCCTTCGATAAAACCCTGCTTCTCTTTCGCCGCATCGTATTCGGCGTTTTCAGACAGATCGCCCTGGGCACGCGCTTCCGCGATCGAATTGATGACCGCGGGCCGTTCTACTGATTTCAGGCGCTGCAATTCGTCGCGCAATTGGTCAGCGCCGCGTTTCGTCAATGGAATAGTGCTCATAACAACTCTTTGGCAAAAAACGGCCTCAAAAAAATCAACCGCGGTTAAGTGCATCCCCAAAGAGGTACACAACGCATGGGCGCTGCCGGGAAAGCCCCGATCCGGTACCTTCAGGGACGCCGCTTAACCGCGGCACGTACGTCTTGGACAGTGATTCGAAGCCTTAGTTTAGGCGAGCATGAAGCCCTTGTAAATCATAGACCTCGAGGTCCTTCAGATAGCGCAGGCCCTCGACTGCCGCCCGCGCGCCGGACATGGTCGTGTAATACGTGACTTTGTTCGCCTGCGCGCTCATGCGAATCGAGCGCGAATCGGCAATCGCGGAACGCGTTTCGTCGACCGTCGTGAACACCAGTGCGATCTCGCCATTCTTGATCATGTCAACGATATGCGGCCGCCCGTCTTTCACCTTGTTGACGACGCGCACCGGCACGCCGGCCGCCTCGATCGCCGCTGCAGTGCCCTTGGTCGCGACCAGCGGATAACCGAGTTCATGCAGCATACGCGCGACTTCGACGGCCTTCGGCTTGTCGGCATCCATTACGGTGAGCAGCACCGTGCCGGACTCCGGCAGACGCGAGCCCGCCGCGAGTTGCGACTTGAACAGCGCCTCGCCGAAGGTTCGGCCAACGCCCATCACTTCGCCGGTCGAACGCATTTCCGGTCCGAGCACCGGGTCGACGGTCGGGAACTTGACGAACGGGAACACCGCTTCCTTCACGCTGAAGTACGGCGGCGCGACTTCCCTGGTCACGCCTTGCTGCGCGAGCTTCTGGCCGACCATCGCGCGCGCCGCGATCTTCGCGAGCGGCAGGCTGGTCGCCTTCGACACGTAAGGCACCGTACGCGATGCGCGCGGATTCACTTCGAGCACGTAGATCACATCGCGCTTCGAACCGTCTTCCCGCGGCACCTGCTGGATCGCGAACTGCACGTTCATCAGCCCGACCACGTTTAGCGCCTTGGCCATCGCACCGGTCTGGCGCTTCAGTTCGGCCACGGTCTCGGCCGACAGCGAATACGGCGGCAGCGAGCACGCCGAATCGCCCGAGTGCACGCCCGCCTGCTCGATGTGCTCCATCACGCCGCCGATAAACACGCTATCGCCGTCGGAGATGCAGTCGACATCACATTCGATCGCGTCGTTCAGGAAGCGGTCGAGCAGCACCGGCGAATCGTTGCTGACCTTGACGGCCTCGCGCATATAGCGCTCGAGGTCGCGCGGCTCGTGGACGATTTCCATCGCGCGGCCGCCGAGCACATACGACGGACGCACCACCAGCGGATAGCCGATTTCGTCGGCGAGCTTCAGCGCTTCGTCTTCGGCGCGCGCGGTGCGGTTCGGCGGTTGACGCAGATTCAGCGCCTGCAGCAGCTTCTGGAAGCGCTCGCGGTCTTCGGCCGCATCGATCATGTCCGGCGACGTGCCGATGATCGGCACACCGTTCGACTCGAGATCGAGCGCGAGTTTCAGCGGCGTCTGGCCGCCGTACTGCACGATCACGCCGAGCGGCTTTTCCTTGTCGACGATTTCGAGCACGTCTTCGAGCGTCAGCGGCTCGAAGTACAGACGGTCCGACGTGTCGTAGTCGGTCGACACGGTCTCGGGATTGCAGTTGACCATGATCGTTTCATAGCCGTCTTCGCGCATCGCCAGCGCGGCATGCACGCAGCAATAGTCGAACTCGATGCCCTGGCCGATCCGGTTCGGGCCGCCGCCCAGCACCATGATTTTCTTGTTGCTGGTCGGGTTCGCTTCGCACTCTTCTTCGTACGTCGAGTACATGTACGCAGTTTTCGTCGCGAACTCGGCGGCGCAGGTATCGACACGCTTGTACACCGGACGCACGTTCAGCTCGACGCGACGTTTGCGAACGTCGGCAGGCTTCGCGTTCAGCAGCTTCGCGAGACGGCGATCCGAGAAACCGCTTTGCTTCAGATAGCGCAGCTCTTCGGCAGTGACGCTTTGCAGCGTGCGGCCGGCCAGCGCCTTTTCCTTCAGCACGATCTGTTCGATCTGCGCGAGGAACCACGGGTCGATCGCGGTTTCTTCGAAAATTTCCTGCTGCGTAAGGCCGAGGCGGAACGCATCGCCGACGTACCAGATACGGTCCGGGCCGGCTTCGCCGATTTCGCGAATCGCTTCGTCGCGGCTCACGGTCTTTTCGTCGAGACCGTCGACGCCCACTTCGAGACCGCGCAACGCCTTCTGGAACGACTCCTGGAACGTACGGCCGATCGCCATCACTTCGCCGACCGACTTCATCTGCGTGGTCAGACGCGGATCGGCTTCGCGGAATTTCTCGAACGCGAAACGCGGAATCTTCGTGACCACGTAATCGAT
>DATLOW010000560.1:0-13843 GCA_035536055.1 Paraburkholderia sp.
GAAACTGAAACGACTGACCGCCGCACTCGGTGCAGCCGCTCTTGCTGTAGGCGTGATCGCTGCCGCGCAGGCCGCGACCGACCAGACCATCGTCACGGTCGTCAAGGTGACCGGCATCAACTGGTTCAACCGGATGGACGACGGCGTCAAGCAGTTCGCGAAGGACAACCCCGGCATCAACGCGTATCAGACCGGCCCGGGCCGCGCCGATGCCGCGCAGCAGTTGAAGATTATCGAAGACCTGATCGCGAAGAAGGTCACCGCGATCGCCGTGGTGCCGTACGACCCGCCGACGCTCGAGCCGGCGCTGAAGAAGGCGATGGACCGCGGCATCAAGGTCGTCACGCACGAAGCGGACAACGAAAAGAACACGATGGTCGACATCGAAGCGTTCGATAACAGTGCATACGGTGCGGGCCTGAACGAACGCCTCGCATCGTGCATGCACGACGAAGGCAAGTGGGCGGTGCTGGTCGGTTCGCTCGGCAGCCGTTCGCAGGTGCAGTGGGCTGACGGCGGCATCAACAACGCGAAGGCCAAGTACCCGAAGATGAATCTGGTCGAGCCGAAGCTCGAAACCAACAACGACGGCGAGCGTGCCTATGAAGTGGCAAAGGAAGTGCTGCGCAAGCATCCGGACCTGAAGGGCTTTCAGGGCTCGTCGTCGCTGGACGTGATCGGCATCGGCCGCGCGGTCGAGGAAGCCGGCCTGCAGGGCAAGATCTGCGTGTACGGTACGGGCCTGCCGACTGAAGCCGGCAAGTTCCTCGAAAGCGGCGCAGTCAACGGCATCGCGTTCTGGGATCCGAAGCTCGCCGGCATCGCGATGAACAAGGTCGCGAAGATGCTGATCGACGGCAAGACTGTCAAGAATGGCGACGACCTCGGCATTCCGGGCTATACGAAGGTGACGGTCGAAAAGGGCCCGGGCAAGGGCATCATCGTGCGCGGCCAGGGCTGGGTGAACGTCGACAAGTCGAACTACAAGCAGTACCCGTTCTGATCGTTGTGTATCGCTGCGTGTCCGCGGCCGCAGCCGTCGCGGTCCCGGATACGCAATTGCAGAATTACGGCTTAGCACCATGAACCAACACGATTCCTCGACGCCTTTTCTCGAAGTGGTCGGCGTGCACAAGCGCTTTACCGGCGTGCATGCGCTGCGCGGCGTGAGCCTGTCGTTCGCGCGCGGGCAGATCTATCACCTGCTCGGCGAAAACGGCTGCGGCAAAAGCACGCTGATCAAGATCATCTCCGGCGCGCAGCCGCCCGACGAAGGCGAACTCGTGATCGAAGGCGCGCGCCATGCGCGGCTCTCGGCGCTCGAGTCGCTCGCGGCCGGCATCGAGACGGTCTATCAGGACCTGTCGCTGCTGCCTAACATGAGCGTCGCGGAAAACGTTGCGCTGACCTCGGAACTGGCCGAACACAACGGGCGCCTGACGCGCACGTTCGACCGCAAACTGCTCGCGCAAACGGCGGCGCGCGCGCTGCACGCGGTCGGCCTGCCGGGCGATGCGGAATTCCAGGCCACGCTGATCGAACAGCTGCCGCTCGCCACGCGCCAGCTGGTGGCGATCGCGCGCGCGATTGCCAGCGAGGCGAAGTTCGTGATCATGGACGAACCGACCACTTCGCTGACGCAAAAGGAAGTGGACAACCTGATCGCCGTGCTCGCCAATCTGCGCGCGCACGGCGTGACCGTGCTGTTCGTCAGCCACAAGCTCGACGAATGCTATGCGATCGGCGGCGAAGTGATCGTGCTGCGCGACGGCCAGAAAATGGCGCAAGGCCCGATCGAGCAATACACGAAGGCACAGATCAGCGAGCTGATGACGGGCCGGCAACTGTCGAACGAACGCTATCGCGATGGCCAGGTGAGCCGCGACGTGGTGCTCGACGTCAAGCATCTGACGCGCGCCGCGCAGTTCAGCGAGGTGTCGTTCACGCTGCATCGCGGTGAGATTCTCGGCGTGACCGGGCTGCTTGATTCGGGCCGCAACGAACTGGCGCGCGCGCTTGCCGGTGTCGCGCCGGCCGACAGCGGCACGCTGGTGCTGGACGGCAAGACGATTGCGGTGCGTACACCGTCCGATGCGAAGGATCACCGCATCGGCTACGTGCCCGAAGACCGCCTGAACGAAGGCCTGTTTCTCGACAAACCGATTCGCGACAACGTGATCACCGCGATGATCGCGACGCTGCGCGACCGCTTTGGCCAGATCGACCGCGCGCGTGCGCAGCAACTGGCGGTGCAGACCGTGAAGGACCTGCAGATCGCCACGCCCGACGTCGACAAGCCGGTGCAGTCGCTGTCCGGCGGCAACCAGCAGCGCGTGCTGATCGGCCGCTGGCTCGCGATCGATCCGCGCGTGCTGATCCTGCACGGACCGACGGTCGGTGTCGACGTCGGTTCGAAGGACATCATCTACCGCATCATGCAGCGGCTGTCGCAGCAGGGCATCGGCATCATTCTGATCAGCGACGACTTGCCGGAGCTGCTGCAGAACTGCGACCGCATCCTGATGATGAAGAAGGGCCGCGTGGCCAACGAATATCGCGCGGATCAGCTGCACGAAGCGGACCTGTACCACGCGCTGCTGTCCGAGGCGGCGTGAAATGTGCGCGCGCAAGCTTGCGTGCGCAACGAACATGCAAGTGCAAGTGCAAGTGCTCTAAAGGTTTTGAAGGAAGTCATCGATGTCAACCAGCCTGAAGCAGACCATGACCACGCCCAATGTCGCTGAAATCGCACCCGACGTGAAGCCGCCGGGTTTGCGCGCACGCCTCGCGCGCCAGCCGGAATGGTTTACCGCCGGGCTGATCGTCGTGATGTGCGTGATCGTCGGCGCGCTGAACCCGCGCTTTTTCCAGTTCGCGACGCTGTTCGATCTGCTGCATTCGGCGACCACGGTGTCGCTGTTCGCGCTCGGCACGCTGGTCGTGCTCGCGTCGGGCGGCATCGACGTGTCGTTCACCGCGATCGCCGCACTGACGATGTATGCGATCACGAAGGCCGTATTCGCGTGGTGGCCGGACGCGCCGTTCGCGCTGATCCTCGTGACGGGTGCCGTGGGCGGCGTCGTGCTCGGCCTGATCAACGGCCTGCTGGTGCACCGGCTGAAGGCGCCTTCGCTGATCGTGACGATCGGCACGCAGTACCTGTTCCGCGGGATTCTGCTGACCTTCATCGGCACGACGTTCTTTATGAACATCCCGCACAGCATGGATCGCTTCGGCCGCATTCCGCTGTTTTTCTATCACACCAGCGACGGCCTGCGCGCAGTGTTGCCGGTGTCGGTGCTGGCGCTGGTGATCGCCGCGGTGGTCACGTGGTGGCTGCTCAATCGCACGATGATGGGGCGCGGCGTGTATGCGATGGGCGGCAGCCTCGCGATTGCCGAGCGGCTCGGCTACAACCTGCGCGCGATCCATCTGTTCGTGTTTGGCTATACGGGGATGCTGGCCGGCATCGCGGGCATTCTGCACGTATCGAACAACCGTCTCGCGAATCCGTTCGATCTGGTGGGCAGCGAACTCGATGTGATCGCCGCAGTGATTCTAGGCGGCGCGCGCATTACTGGCGGCAGCGGCACGGTGGTCGGCACGCTGCTCGGCGTGGTGCTGGTGACGCTGATCAACAACGTGCTGATTCTGGTCGGCGTGCCGAGCACCTGGCAGAAGGTGATTATCGGCGCGTTCATTCTGATCGCGGGTACGCTGTTCGCGCTGCAGCGCAAGCGTTGATTGGCACGAACAGGCGGGCTGCGCCACTGGCGCGGTTCGCGCATCGCACGGCGCCGCCGTATTGCGGGCGCCGTTTTTTATTTACCGAAGCAAAACCGCTTTATTCGCAGGCCGCCCGCAGGCTCACTTGCGCGCGCGCAGCTGCTGTCCCTTCTCGGTGATGATCGAATCGAAATCGTCGATCTGCGAGAAGCGCACCGCCTTCACAACGCCGAACTTGCTGCTGTCCACCACCAGGTGGCTTTCCACCGCGCTGGCCATCGCAGCCTGTTTCAACGCGACTTCGTGAAAATTCCAGCAGGTCACGCCGCGCGTTTCGTCGACGCCACCCGCTGAAATAAACGCCTTGTTGATGCCCATGCGGCGCAGCACCTCGATGCTTTCCTCTCCGGAAAACGAATCCGACGAAGGTACATAGACGCCGCCCAGCAGAATCATCCGCACGTTCGGCTTGCGCCGCAGGATTTCCGCGACGTTCAGCGAATAGCAGACCACCGTGACATGCCGTTCCGCCGGAATCATCCGCGCCAGCGTGGTCAACGTGGTGCCGCAATCGACGAACAGCGTTTCGTTGTCGCCGATCAGTTTGGCCGCGACCGCTGAAGCCTCGGCTTTGGCCTGCGCAAAATGATCCTTTTCCTGCTCCAGCGAATAGCCGGCGGAATTCGGCACGTCGGTCGCGCTGACGATATAGCCGCCCAGATAGGTGAACTTGCCGGGACTCGCGGCAATATCGCGGCGCACCGTCATTTCCGATACGCCGAGCAACGCGGCGGCGTCGCGCAGGCGCATCACGCTTTGCCTGGCTAGCGCATCGGAGAGCACACGCAGACGTTCAGTTTTGAGCATGGAAGTCCTCGCACGCAACGATGCGGGCGCGTTAGATTTCGTTCGGGTTCTGAGAGAATTATAACAAGATGGCGTGAGAGTCTGTTACTCCAAAGCGCATCAAATGCGCGATTCAGCGACGATTTTGCAAGCCTGTTGAAAATCCGCACGCCTGAAAATTTTGCTGATTGGGCCAGCAATAGCGTGCAAAAGCGGGAACTGACAGGTCAGACCACGGTCTTTTGCTTAATTCAAACGAAAGGGAGTTTATCCATGACGCGTGCCGTCGATTCCGGCGTCATTCTGATCGCGCGTATTGCGCTGGCGGTAATGTTCGTATGGGCTGGCGCAATGAAACTGCTGGGTTATACGGGCTTTGTCGCGTACCTGCAGTCGAAGGGTGTGCCGTTCGTCGCGATAGCCGCGCCGGTCGTGGTCGCCATCGAACTGTTGGGCGGTCTGCTGCTGGTGGTCGGTTTCCGGATTCGCGCACTCGGTTTGATTCTTGCGATCTACACGGTGGCAACCGCAATCGTCGGCCACGATTTCTGGAACGTCACCGATGCCGCCTTGCAGCGCGACATGGTGGTGCACTTCTGGAAGAACGTCGCTATCGCGGGCGGATTTCTGCTGTTGACGGTGACCGGCGCCGGGCGCATCAGCATCGACGGTGCACGTGCGCCGCGCGGCGGCCTGTCGCTGTAGCGGCGGCTGTAGCAGCGGCCGGTGCGGCGGCTATGGCGTGCCGCAGCGGGCTGTCAGCGGCGCCTTACGGTGCGTGATACGCTCAGTGAATTCGGCACGCGGTTTCGATTTCGATAAAACAGGAGCACGCAATGATTCAAGGTTTCGACTACACGATCGGCGGCCAGGTCATGCAGTTTTGCGCGAGCCTTGGCGAAGGGCCGACACCGCATCGTGTGATCATCAGCAGTGCGGATTCGGCCAAGACGCTGGTGATCATGGATGCATCGGGCCTGATCAGCACGATCAAGGCGGAGATCGAAGAACCCGAGGAGCTCGTCGCCAATGCAATTCGCAAGGCGCAGCACGAGAAGCTGATCGACAAGGCGCTGGAGACCGGCGAGATTCAGCAGGTTCAGTTGTAGATGCAACGAGGCGTGAGCGTGACTGCGAGCGGCGCATAGTCCAGCGCGCGATCGCGCCATCGTACAGATGTCGATGCTGCGCCCGCGATGCCTTGCATGGCATCGCGGGCGTTGTCGTTTTCGAGCTTCTTTTCGACCTTCGATCGGCAGTGCTGCCGAGGCGGGGCGACGATAGCAGGCACAGTCCGTCAATCGGCTGCATGCGCGGTGGCGCGTGCGTCGGCCCTCGCACCGGCCCTCGCACCGGCCCTCGCACCGGCCCGCGCACCGGCCCGCGCACCGGCCCTTGCACCGGACCTCGCAACCGCGTTGCCGCCATTGCCGGTCGCTGCGCACAGATGCGGATGCGCGGCGACGCGCCACGCGAGCGCGAAGGCGGCGGCCAGCACGGCCGCCGAGATCGCCGCCGCCATATGCAGCCCGGCGACGATCTGCGTGCCGCTTGCCAGCGCGCCGAACGCTGCGACGCCCACCGCGCCGCCCGCCTGGCGCGCGGTGTTCAGGACCGCCGACGCAGTGCCGGCGCGGCGCGCATCGGTCGACGCCAGCACGGCCGTCGTCATCGCGGGCACGGCCAGACCCATACCGGACGGAATCAGCACGAACGGCACGACCAGCGCCCACAGCGGCGAGCCCGCGTCGATGCGGCCCAGCAGCCCATAACCGAGCGCGGCGATCAGCGCGCCGCACACCATCGGCACGCGCACGCCCCAGCGTCCGGCCAGCCAGCCGCTCGCGATGTTCGACACGAGGAAACCGCCGGTCAGCGGCAGGAACACGAGGCCGGCCTGCAGCGGCGTATCGCCGCGCACGCGCTGCAGGAACAGGCTCAGCACGAACACCACACCGTAGTACGTCAGATTCACGCAGATGCCGAACAGCACGGCGGCGCTGAACGTGCGGTTGCGAAACAGCGTCAGCGGCAGCATCGGCGTGCCGCCGTGGCGCTCCGCATTCCGTTCGTGCGCAACGAACGCGAGCGCGGTACCGGCTGCGAGCGCAACGCCGCCCATCACCAGCGGATGCGTGCCGCCGAGCGGCCGCCATTCGATTACCGCGGCGGTGAAGGCGGTCAACGCGACCACCGCGAGCGCCTGGCCGCGCAGGTCGATATCGCGCCCGCCTGCATGGCGCGGTGCGCGCTGTGGCGCGGCACGCGGCACCCAGGCGAAGGTGGCCGCGAGGCCAGCCGCGCAGAGCGGCAGATTGACGAAAAAGATACTGCGCCAACCGAACGCATCGATCAGCAGACCGCCGATGACCGGCCCCGCGGCAATCGACACGGCGCCGGCCGCGGTCCACCACCCGACCGCCCGCGCGCGCAGCCGCGGATCGTGGCTGCACGCCTCGTTGAGCAACGCAAGCGAGTTCGGCAGCATCGCGGCCGCGCCGATCCCCTGGCACGCACGAGCGGCGACAAGTTGCGCCGCGGTGTCGGTAAGTCCGCACCACAGCGACGCGAGCGCGAACAGCGCAATGCCGCAGGCGAACAGCCGGCGTGCGCTGAAGCGCTCGCCGAGCACGCCGGCCGACAGCATCAGCACAGCAAACGCGAGCGTGTACGCATCGACGATCCATTGCAGACCGGCGACGCTCGCGTGCAGGTCGCTGCCGATCTTTGCCAGCGCCACATTGACGATCGTCACGTCGAGCTGCGTGACGACGAAGCCGACGCTGACTGTCGCCACGATGCGGGCGAGCGCGGGAGTCATGGGGGAAGCGCGGGCGCAGGTCTGGGCTGAGGTCTGTGGGTTCATGAGGTTGAGGTCCGTGTGTGCATGACCTCATGCTAGGGCCGCGCGGGGGGCCGACGTTTCCGGCCTGGCTGAACGATGGATTGCGGCGTTGCCTGACCGCATCCAACTCATTTTCGAGACAGGCTCGAGCCAGCCCACCCAGGCCGGCCGTACGCAAACGCATGCGACACCGCAAATTCAGACTGGTCTTATGGGCGTGCGCAGTCGCTACTCACAGAATCGCCGTCGAGGCGTACTTGAGAATTTTTACAATGCGAATAGCGATCCTTCAACGAGACCCGGTGCGCAGCAAACAGCTCGAGCGCATCCTTGTCCAGGCCGGCCACAGCTGCCTGGTATTCGACGACGGCCTGATGCTGGCCAAGGCGCTGGCCCGCTCGACCACCGACCTGCTGGTGCTCGACTGGCCGGGCGCGCGAATGTCCGGCAGCGACGTGCTGAAGTCGGTGCGATCCGTCAGCGGCGACCGGGTGCCGGTGCTGTTCGCATCGGAAGACGACTCCGAGGAAAGCATCGTGCGCGCGCTGTCGTGCGGCGCGGACGACTACATCACGTTCCCGGTGCGCGTCGCCGAGTTTCGCGAGCGCATCACTGCATTGCTGCGGCGCGCTTATCCGGAGCGTTTCGGTATGTCGAGCTTCGAGGTCGGTCCTTACCAGTTCGACACGCGGCGCCAGATCGTCACGCTGCACGGCAAGCCGGTGCCGCTGTCGGGCACGCAGTTCCGGCTCGCGTCATTGTTCTTTTCCAATGTCGGCCGCGTGCTGTCGCGCGATCATATCTTCGCGATGGTGTGGGGCCGCGAATTCCGCGAAGTCACGCGCACGATCGACAGCCACGTGTCGCGGCTGCGTGTGCTGCTCGAGATCGACGAGCATAACGATTACCGCCTGCAACCGGTGTACAAGAGCGGCTATCGGCTGTTGTGCGTGAGCGCGGGAGGCGACGAGGGCAGGGCGGAGCCGCAGCCGGCTGCGGCGTGACGGTGGCGCGCGGCGCGCCGTTGCAGCCGGCGGCGCGCCGCGCGCGAAGTTCAGGTTCTCCAGCGCTTCAGCTCTTGCCGCCGATCGTATCCATCGGCACGAACGCGCCTTTCTGCACCTTGTAGATGGTCACCGGCGCATCCTTCAGATCGCCCCTCGCGTCGTACGCGATATCGTCGGACGTCACGCCCTTCAGGTTCAGCTTGAGCAGATACTGCGTGTAGACCTTCGGATCCGTCGAGTTCGCATTCTTCATCGCGGTCAGCAGCGCAATCGTGCCGTCGTACGAGTACGGCGAATAGGTGACCGGGCTCTCGTTGAAACGCGCCTCGTAGCGCGATGCGAAGGTCGCGAAGCCCGGCATCTTCTGGTTCGGCAGGCCGCCCATGTACACGATCGAGCCTTCCGCCGCGCTGCCGCCCACTTTCAGAAAGGTCGGCGACTTCGACATCTCGCCGGTAATGAACGCCGACTGGATGCCGAGCTGCCGCATCTTGCGGATCATCGGCGACGATTGTGCGTCGCCGCCGCCGTAGAACACCGCGTCGGGCGCGACGCCCTTCAGGTTGGTCAGGATCGCAGAGAAATCGAGCGCCTTGTCGTTCGTGAAGTCGCGCTTGACGATCGTGCCGCCCGCGGCCTGCACGGCTGCGGCGAATTCGTCGGCGATGCCCTGGCCGTAGGCGGTGCGGTCGTCGATGATCGCGATGCGCTTGTAGTTCAGCCGCTTCACCACGTACGCGCCCATGATGCTGCCCGCCTGCGAATCGCTGGTCAGCAGCCGGTAGGTGGTCTTGTAGCCGCGCGCGGTGAATTCCGGCGACGTGGCCATCGAAATCTGCGGCAGGCCCGCGCGGTTGTACAGATCGGAAGCGGGAATGCTGGTGCCCGAGTTGAAGTGGCCGATGATGCCGTGCACGCCATCGTCGATCAGCCGCTGCGCGACGGTCGTGCCGGTGCGCGGATCCGCCTGGTCGTCTTCGGAGGTCAGCGCGAAGGTGACCGGCTTGCCGTCGATCACCGGATGCGTGGCGTTGAAGTCGTCGATGGCGAGCTGCGCGCCCTTTTGCATGTCGGTGCCGTAGTTCGACTGCTGGCCGGTTAGCGGCGCGGCAAAGCCGATCTTCACGACCTCGCCGTTTGCGGCGGATGCGCTGCCGGCAGCGAATGCGGTAGCAAGCGCCGACGCGATGACAACCTGCATAGTGCTGAGCTTCACTTTCACTTCCCCCGTGTATGGATGAACGCCGCCGCGGCTTGCGCGCGTTGCGCAGGCCGGCGGCACTTCGTTGACGAACATGGTGTTGCGAGCGGATGCGCTTGCCGCGCGCATGGCGGTGCAATGCGATGTGCGCGGCAACGATGCAGAGGCGCTTGTTACAGCTTCGGCAGGGCGGGGCGCGTTTCGATCGAGCGGCGGATCAGCGCTTCGACGGCCTTGCGTTCGTCGCCGGCGAGCGGCAGACGCGGCGGCCGCACCGGCTCGGTGCCGAGGCCGACGATCGCTTCGGCGAGCTTGATGTTCTGCACCAGCTTTGCCGACACGTCGAGCGCCAGCAGCGGCGCAAACCAGCGGTAGATCGCGCGCGCTTCTTCGAGTCGGCCGGCCTTGAACAGTTGGTAGATCGCCACGGTTTCGTGCGGAAACGCGCACACGAGACCCGCGACCCAGCCGTGCGCGCCCATCAGCATCGCTTCCAGCGCGAGGTTGTCGACGCCGCACAGAATCGCATAACGGTCGCCGACGGCGTTGATCAGGTCAGTCACACGCCGTACGTCGCCGCACGATTCCTTGATCGCGACGATCTTCTTCTCGTCGGCGATTTCCGCGAACATCTCGGGCGTCATGTCGACGCCGTAGGCGAGCGGATTGTTGTAGATCATCAG
Source organism: Paraburkholderia sp. (assembly GCA_035536055.1). Classification (GTDB taxonomy): domain Bacteria; phylum Pseudomonadota; class Gammaproteobacteria; order Burkholderiales; family Burkholderiaceae; genus Paraburkholderia. Next base: position 10,309 of record DATLOW010000560.1, read on the forward strand.
CGGCAGGCTGCTTGCGTTCGCAACCATCCGGAAGTGATTCAGCGTTTCGCGGCGGTCCGACAGATAGCGCAGACCCGGCAGCACCATATAGCCGGCGGCGCCATGCTTCGCGCCGGCCTCGGCCTGGCGGCAGGCGTCGAGCGTGCTGTTCTCGGCGATCGTCAGCAGCACCGGCACGCGGCCACGCGATGCTTCGACGGCCACGTCGAGCACCTGCAGCTTTTCGTCGAGCGACAATGTCGAGGCCTCGCCGAGCGAACCGCAGACGATGATGCCGTCGACGCCCGCCTCGATCTGCGCCTCGATGTTCTTGCTGGTCCATGCGCGGTCTATGCTGAAATCCGCGTGGAATTTGGTGGTGACGGCGGGCATTACGCCTTCCCAGATATGCGCCACGACTGCTCTCCTGATGGTGATGAATCGATCGCAGTGTAAGCAGTGAAAATGGCTGCGTCTTGCGCGATTCGCGCGTGGCGGATGACGATTTCGGCATAGCTGGCCGTGACTGCCCGCTGGCGTTGCGCGGTCACAGGTCGATGATTTGCGGCAATCCGGGATGTTACGGAGGTGCGCCACATGCGTTGCAACAGCAAACAGATGTGGCCCGAGCCACGCCGTCGCGGACCGTCCCGCGTGAGTCGCCTTCGCAAACGACAACGCGGCTGCGGTGCAGATTGGCTACAATGCCGGCCGGCTGTGTCGCTGTGCTGAAATCGTCACAATCGGCGCGCAACGAGGTCAAGACTCGCGTGCGCCGCATTTCTACCATGACGCCATGAAAACCTTGAACGTAATCGATTCGCACACCGGCGGCGAGCCGACCCGTCTGGTCGTATCGGGCGGCCCGGAACTCGGCACCGGCACCCTCGTGCAACGCTTTCACGTATTGCGCACGCAATTCGACGCGTGGCGCGCCGGTGTCGTGACCGAGCCGCGCGGCTCGGACGTGGTGGTCGGTGCGCTGCTGTGCGAGCCGGACGACCCGGAGTGCGCGGCTGGCGTGATTTTCTTCAATAACGTCGGCTATCTCGGCATGTGCGGACACGGCACGATCGGACTGGTCGTATCGCTCGCGCATATGGGCCGCATCGGGCCCGGACGGCACCGCATCGAAACGCCGGTCGGCATTGTCGAGGCGACGCTGAACGACGATCTGAGCGTATCGGTGCGCAACGTGCCGTCGTATCGCTTCAGGCAGCATGTCAGCGTCGACGTGCCGGGTTACGGCTCTTTCACCGGCGATATCGCATGGGGCGGCAACTGGTTTTTCCTCGTCGCCGATCATGGGCGCCCGCTGCAGGCGGCGCATATCGCAGAGCTGACCGCATTCAGTTCCGCAATGCGCGATGCGTTGAGCGCGGCCGGCATCACCGGTGCGCAAGGCGCGCTGATCGACCACATCGAACTGTTCGGGCCGGGTTCGCGCGACGGCATCGACAGCCGCAGTTTCGTGCTGTGTCCGGGCGATGCGTACGATCGCTCGCCATGCGGCACCGGCACGAGTGCGAAGGTCGCGTGCCTTGCGGCTGACGGCAAGCTCGCGCCGGGTCAGCGCTGGCGTCAGGAAAGCATCATCGGCAGTGTGTTCGACGCGAGCTATGCGCCGGGCGTGCCGCTCGACGGCATGCCGACCGTGGTGCCGACCATCACCGGCGATGCGTACATCATGGCGGAAAGCCGCTTGTGCTTCGACGCGCGCGATCCGTTCGCAGCAGGCATCCGCACGCGATGAGAGCACACGCGAACTGCGCGGCCATACTGTCGCATGCATCGACGACGGTTGCCGTGCGCGAGTCATGACCGGTTCATCGACAGCGGATGCGGTGATCGTCGGCGCCGGCATCGTCGGCGCGGCCTGCGCGGCGGAACTGGCCGCGCACGGCATGCGCGTGATGGTGCTCGACGCGCACGGTATCGGCGGCGGCGCAACGGCGGCGGGCATGGGTCATATCGTCGCGATGAACGACTCGCCGGCGGAACTCGCATTGAGCGCGTATTCGCGCAGCCTGTGGCTGGAGCTCGCGCCGCAACTGCGCGCGCGCGATGCGTTCGTGCGCTGCGGCACGCTATGGGTTGCCGAGGACGATGCCGAGTGGCAGGCGGCGTGCGCGCTGCACGATGGCTTCGCGGCGCAGCGCGTGCCTGCGCAACTGCTCGACGCACACGCTCTGCGCGCATGCGAACCGGCACTGGCCGAGCATATGGTGGGCGGTTTGCTGGTCGAGCACGACAGCATCGTTTATGCGCCGGCGGCTGCGCAATGGCTGTTGCAGCAAGGGCCGGGCGCGCCGCGTATCGAGCTGCGGCTTGGTGCGCAGGCGGTGGCGGTCGATGCGCAGCGCGTGACGCTCGCGGACGGCGCGCGCATCGACGCCGCGCATGTGATCGTCGCCAACGGTATCGGTGCAAATGCGCTGGTGCCGTCGTTGCCGATACAACCAAAGAAGGGTCATCTGCTGATCACCGACCGATATCCGGGGCTGATCCGCCATCAATTGCTCGAACTCGGCTATATCAATAGCGCGCACCATGCGAGCGGCACGTCGGTTGCGTTCAATGCGCAGCCGCGCCCGACAGGGCAACTGCTGATCGGTTCGTCGCGGCAGTTCGATACGACCGACCCCACGGTGGAAATGCCGGTGCTCGCGCAGATGCTGCGCCGCGCCGCGCGTTATCTGCCGGCTTTGCCCTCGTTGAACGGGATTCGCGCATGGACGGGTTTTCGCGCGGCATCGCCGGATGGTTTGCCGCTGATCGGACCGGCTGGCGACGCCGCGCCCGGTGTGTGGCTGGCGGTCGGCCACGAAGGACTCGGTGTGACGACTTCGCTCGCGACCGCCAGGCTGCTTGCCGCGCAGATTACCGCCAGCGCCGCGCCGATTCCGTGCGAGCCGTATCTGCCGGCGCGTTTCCCGCTCGGAGTTTGTCATGCGTGACGAACATGCGGCGCTGCTGCGCGTGACGGTCGATGGCCGGGCAGTCGACGTCGCGGACGGATCGACCGTTGCGGCGGCACTTGTCATCAGCGCGGGGATTGGCGGCACGCGCCTATCGGCGAGCGGCATGCCGCGCGCGGCGCTGTGCGGCATGGGCGTCTGCCAGGAATGCCGCGTGACGATCGATGGCCGCGCGCACGTGCTCGCGTGCCAGACGCTGTGCCGCGACGGCCAGATTATCGAAACCGCGAGGCCGCGATGAAACAGCAATACGACGTGGTCATAGTGGGCGCCGGCCCCGCGGGCTTGAGCGCGGCGCGCGCCGCTGCGCGTGCGGGCGCGCGGGTCGCGGTGCTCGACGACAATCCGCGTGCGGGCGGCCAGGTTTGGCGGCATGGTCCGCACCATCTGCGGGCGGCCGCGTTGAACGAGCGCCTGACGGCGTTGCAGGCTGGCAGCGTGGTGCTTTGGCAAGGCGCGCGCGTGGTCGCACCGCTCGATGCGCAGGGCTTGCTGGTCGAATCGGCCGAGCAGGGCGCGCTGATGCTCGGCTATCGAAAACTGATTCTTGCCACCGGCGCACGCGAGCTACTGTTGCC
>DATLOW010000561.1:0-12174 GCA_035536055.1 Paraburkholderia sp.
GTGGTATTGGTGACGATGGTGACCGACGCGCCCGCGATATGCGGCGCAAACAGTTCGGTCTTGCCGATCAGATCGGCGCCGATGTGGATCGGATAGGCGCGGTCGCCCAAATCGACGTTAACGGTAATCATGGAGGTACTCATCCTTGCGATTATGCCGCAGGGGGTTTGCCGGCGGGATTGCCATGGTTGCCAGCGTTGCCGATGCCGGCCATTTCCAGCTGCATCAGCACCATGTTGACGAGCCCGTTGACGGACGGCCGCCCGGTTTCGACGACGAAATGCGCACACTCGCGATACAGCGGATCACGCATTTCGTACAGCGCCTCCAGCTTGGCCTTCGGATCTTCGGTCTGCAGCAGCGGACGGTTCTTGTCGCGGCGCGTGCGCAGCCACAGGTCGTGCGGGTTCGCGCGCAGATACACGACGAAGCCGCGCTCGTGCAGCGCCGCGCGGTTTTCCGGCCGCAGCACCGCGCCGCCACCGGTGGCGAGCACGATGCCCGAGCGGCCGGTCAGTTCGGCAATCACCTGCGCTTCGCGTTCGCGAAAGCCTACTTCGCCTTCCAGCTCGAAGATCACCGGGATGCGCGCACCGGTGCGGCCCTCGATTTCGTGGTCGGAATCGAAGAACGGACGATCCAGCCGCCGCGCCACGGCCCGGCCGACGGTGGTCTTGCCGGCCCCCATCAGACCTACGAAAAAAACATTCGCCTGTGCGTCCCGCTGTTGCAACGTATCCTCTGGCTAATCGGGTTTGGTTCGTGCCGCAGCTTACTGGCAAAGCGACTGGCTTGTCGAGCGGGGCATCCGGCCGCTGCGCCGATGCCGGCGAAGTTGCCCGCGCTGGCTGGCGCCTGCCGATTCGCTGCATCTGCGCCGCTTTGGCTACCATTGGCCGCCATCCGCGCTCAATTCGTCTGCACAACCGTAGGCGTAATGAAAACGACCAGCTCGCTACGGGAATCGCGGTGCGCACGATGCCGAAAAAGCGCGCCCAGAAGCGGTATTTTGCCCAGGAGCGGCACCCTCGTCACATCGTCGCGGTCATCGGTCTCGTAAATGCCGCCGATCGACACCGTGCCGCCGTCCTCCACCTGCACGCGCGTCTGCACATGTTTGGTGTTGATCGCCGGGCCTGCGGCCGTCTGCTCGCCGACACTGTCTTTCGCGACATCGAGGTCGAGCACCACTCTGCCGTCCGGTGTGATCTGCGGTTCCACTTCGAGTTTCAGGCTGGCCCGGCGAAACTGCACGCCGGACACGCCCTGCCCGACTTTGGCCTGGTACGGCAATTCGGTGCCCTGCTCGACGATCGCCTTCATCCGGTCCGCGGTCACCACGCGCGGGCTCGACACGATCTGGCCGCGCCCCTCCGCTTCGAGCGCGCTCAGCTCGATGTTGATGAGCCGCGTCGCCCGCGCGGCGAATAGCGTCAAGCCCGCGGTAGCCGCGTCGAAACCGGAAATCGGCCGCGCCGAAAGATCGTGGACGAGGCCATCCTGATTGCCGACCACGCCGCGCACCGCGCCGTCCTCGCTGGTCCCGGCCATCGACAGCTTCACGCCGAGATTGCGCGAGAAGCCGCGCTCGCCTTCGACGATGCGTGCTTCGATCATCACCTGACGGGTCGGGCGGTCGAGCGCGGCGACCAGCTGCTCGATTTGGGCGAGACGTGCGTCGAGATCGGTAATGAAAACCAGATTCGTGCGCGGATCGGCCAGCACGGCGCCGCGTTTGGACAGCACGCGCTGGGTCCCCGAGCCCACCAGCAGCTTGCGCACTTCGTCCGCATGCGCGTAGTGCAGCTCGAACGTGCGGCTGCCGAGCGGCTCGAGATCGGCGCCGCGCGCGTGCGCTTCGAAACGCTGCCGCTCGCGCGCCGCAAGCTCGGCGAGCGGCGCGACCCAGATCACGTTGCCGCGCCGTTCCATTGCGAGGCCGTGAACGTCGAGCAGCGTATCGAACGCAACGCGCCACGGCACCTTGTCCAGATGCAGCGTCACGGCACCGCGGGCCTTGTCGCTGGCGATGATGTTCAGGCCCGTGAACTGCGCAAACGCGTTCAGCACCGCGCCGAGTTCCGCGTGACGGAAGTTCAGCGTGATCGGTTTGTCGGGCGGCAAGCCATCGGCAAGCGGGTCGACCGACGTGCCGGTGAGGCGCGCCTGCGGCGCGAGCGGCACAGGCGGACCTTCGAGCGCGTCGGCCGCCGCTTCGCTGCGCGCGGCGTCATTGCGCGCAGTGGCCTCGCTGCGTACCAGCGCAGCGCCGGGTGCCAAGGCTTCGCCGCGTAACACGTCTTCGCTGCGCGGGGCGTCTTCGCCGCGCACCGCGAGGTCTTGCTGCGCGGCACTGTCGGACCAGGCCGCCAGTTCATCGCCGGACCGCATGCGGTCATCCGTCGCCTGCGCGCTGAACGGATTGCGCACTTCGTCCGCCACCGCGCGCGGCAGCGGTGGCAGTCCGTACGGCGCGACCGCATTGTCGAGCGGCATCTGCTCCGGCAACGGCGGCAGTGCTGCGTGCGCGAGCGCTGCAAACGCCGACGCGATGCCTGCCAGCCACTTGAGGCAGCGCGCGCGCTTCATCGCAACGCCTCGCCGAACGCCACGACGCGCTGCCTGCCGTCGCGCATCGCGACGGTCATGCCCAGCCCGTCGACGCGCGCCACCTGCGCGCTGCCGACCCGCTGCCCCGCTTCGAGCGTCGTCTCGCCGTCCGGCGTTTCGACAAGGGCCAGGCCGCGCGCCAGGTCGTACAGCAGACCGACCACGCGCAGCGCCGCATCGCCGACGTCCGGCAAACGCTGCTCGGCACGCGCCGGCGGCGCAAACGGATCGTTGAACACGATTTCGTCCGCGTCATCCTGTTCCAATGCATCGTCGAGCGCGTCGATCAGCGAGTCGAGCGGACGCAGCCCGTCGAAGACGCTCAGCGTGACACCGATCGACAACGGCTCCGCGCCCGCTGCGTCCGCTTTCTTGACGGTCATATCCTCGGGCACGACCAGCACCGGCAGGTTCGGCAACGCGCGCACGAAGGCCATCAGCTGCGCGAAGCCGCCCTGTGCCGTCAGGCGGATCGGACGCGCGGCGTCGATGCCTTCGCCGATCACAGCACCCGGTTCCAGCGCGAGCAACGACATGCCGCTGCGCTCGGCCAGTTGCGTGACGGCCCGCACGTCGTCGGACGACGACCGCCCAGCCGGACGCGCAGCCGCCGCTGCGCCGGCTGACTGGCGCAGCGCAGGCAGTGCGCCGACCACACGGCGCGCGTCGTCGAAACGACGCTGCGCGTCACCGAGCGACGCGCGGCTTGCGACGATGCCGCTCAGGTCCGCAGCCATCCATGCGTTCGTGCCGAGCGCGAAAACGATCAGTGCGATCAGCGATGCCACCGCCAGCCGGCGGCCTGCGCTCCACGCCGCGAGCGGAACTTTCAAAGCGTCCGCCCAGCGCCCCATTGACGGTTGATGGTTGCCGTAGCCGAAACGGCCTGACAGAGTCGAATTCATTTCACACCTCGCGTGTTGATGGTTTGAACAGGATGCGTAGCCGCTGCTGGTGCGGCCTTGCGCAATGCGTTGTCACGCAGCGGATTCCAGTGCAGACGCGCCGCGAACTCGATCGCGGCGCCTTCCCCTTGCGGCAGTGGACGCGCTGAAGACGCCGCGCGGCGCACGTCGCTCACTTCGGTGTCACGCACGCCGTAAATGGCATTCAGCCGCGTGAGCCACGCCGCCGGTGCGGCATGGTCGCGCGCGCTCGCGAGCAACTCGGTTTCGTGATCGCGCTGCCTCAACTGCTGAACCACGACGCGGTGATCGGCTTCATCGCTCAGCATGTCGAACAGCGCAGTGAGGCGCGCCAGCGGTTCCGCGAGCGTCTCCGCTCGCGCCATGCGCAGACGCGCGTCGACGACTTCACGCGACAGCTGCGCATGCTCCGCAAGCGGCGCGGCGAGTTGCGCGAGGGAGCGATCGGCAGCGGCACGTTGCGCGTCGAGCCTTGTGCGCTCCGCGCTTTGCCAGCCGGCCAGCGCGAGCACCGCGATGCCGCCGGTCAGCGCCGCCGCCAGCCACTCAGCGACGCACCGCCGCCGCGCGCGACGCGCGTTGCGTTGCCGGTGCGGCAGCAGGTTGAAGCCGCCGCTCCACGCGGGCAGCACGCGCGGCCGCGGCGCCACGCCAAGGCGCAAGTCCGTCGATCTCATTCGAGCACCCCGCGCAACGCAAGACCGAACGCCACCGCACAGGCGGGCTCATAGGGCAGCGTCGGATCGGAGGCGCGTACCACTTCACCGAACGCCGCGCACTGGAACGGCACGACACCGCAGGCGAGAACGTCGCCAATATCCGCCAGCGAAAACGAAATGCCGTCGAGCAAATCGAGTTCGCCCGCCACCAGCGCGCGGCCAAGCGGCTGGCCGCCGCCCAGATCGCGCAATGCTTCGGCAATATCGGCATACTCGGGACCCGGATAGCGGACCTCGGCCACGACCGTGTCGTCGACGACGCGCCAGCCGTACAGACCGTCCGGGCCGAGCCACAGCGCCGCATAGGCATCTTCCGCGCAGGGTTCGTGATCGGCCGCATGGCGTAGCGCGCGCAGCGCGGCGTGCGGCTCGCTGTCGATCGCGGTCAACGACATGCCGGCGATCGCCGCGCATTCGAGCCGCGCTTCGAGGTGCTGCCGCGCGGTCGCCGCAATCGTCACAGAGCCCGCGTCGTGCGGCGCTTCGGTGATGTACCAGTCGACTGCCAGCGCGTGGCGTTCGACCCCCGCGATGCGTTCGGCCTCGATCATCACGGCAGCCTCGAACGTGGCGTGCGCAATCGCGCTGCCGCGCTGCCCACGCCGTAGCAGCCCGAAGTGCGAAACCGGCACGCTGGCTGTCAACGTGGCCGAACCCGGCACGGCCATCGCACAACGCAGCGCATAGAGAATGCGCTCGCTCGGCAGACATTCGAACAGCTCGCCGAGCGCGCGCGCAACCGCCTGCCGGTCGACGATCTCCGCGCCGGCCATCGCGCCGGCGCGCAGCGGCACCGACGCGACGCATTCGACCCGCACCGGCCCTTCGCCGCGCGCACGGCGGCTCAACACCACCAGCCGCGCGGCCGACGGACTCACATCGATGCCGGCGGCGAACCGGCGCACAGCCATTTGCAACGTATTTTTCAACATCATCTTTGCCTCCCTTTCGACAGCCTGGCGGCCGCGCAGGCTCGCGCAAACCGCAGGGAGAATTGTGCTCAGCCGGCGACGCGCGCGATATTCAGCCGAATGGCTAACGCTGCGCAAAGCCGTCCCCGCTGCTGGCCGGAGGCGCTACAGTGATGTCGTGGGTTATCGCAATCCGCCGCGTCGATGTAAGCGCGACGAAAGCTCGCTGCACGCACGGCTATAATCGCGGGACTGGTTTTTGGTGGTCTTATGCAATCGTCGACTCCTTCGTCCTCGCCGCCGCCCGCGCCGCGCAAACGCAAACGCAAGCGCCCGCTGTGGCTTACGCTGATTTTCGGTCTGGTTGGTCTTATCTTTGCCGGCGTGCTGTGCGTCGCGCTGGTGCTCGGCTATGCGCTGGTCGTCGCCACGCCGAACCTGCCGTCGCTCGAAGCGCTGACCGACTACCAGCCGAAGGTGCCACTGCGCATCTATACCGCCGACCACGTGCTGATCGGCGAATTCGGCGAAGAGCGGCGCGACATCGTGCACATCCGCGACGTGCCCGACAACCTGAAGAAGGCCGTGCTCGCGATCGAAGACGCGCGCTTCTACGATCACGGCGGCGTCGATCTGACCGGCATCGCGCGCGCGGGCTTCGTCGCGCTGACCAACGGTCATGCCACGCAGGGCGCCAGCACGATCACGATGCAGGTGGCGCGCAACTTCTTCCTGTCGAGCGAAAAGACCTACACGCGCAAGGTCTACGAGATGCTGCTCGCGTACAAGATCGAGTCGAAGCTGTCGAAAGACCAGATTCTCGAGGTCTACATGAATCAGATCTACCTCGGCCAGCGCGCGTACGGCTTTGCGAGCGCCGCGCGCGTGTACTTCGGCAAGGATCTGAAAGACCTGTCGCTCGCCGAGTGCGCGATGCTCGCGGGGCTGCCCAAGGCGCCGTCCGCCTACAACCCGGTGGTCAATCCAAAGCGCGCCAAGGTCCGGCAGGAGTACATCCTGCAGCGCATGCTCGAATTGCACTACATCACGCAGCAACAGTTCGATCAGGCGAGCGCGCAGCCGCTGGTCGTCAAGGGAGCGGGCAAGGAATTCAGCGTGCACGCCGAGTACGTGGCCGAAATGGTGCGTCAGATGATGTACGCGCAGTACCGCGAGGAGGCGTACACGCGCGGCCTGAACGTCGTCACGACGATCGACTCGGCCGATCAGGACGTCGCCTATCGCGCGCTGCGCAAAGGGCTGATGGACTACGAGCGGCGTCACGGCTATCGCGGCCCGGAAGCGTTCATCGACCTGCCGACAGATGCCGACGACCGCGAGCAGGCCATCGACGACGCGCTGCTCGAGCATCCGGACAACGGCGAAATCGTCGCGGCCGTGGTGACGTCGGCCACGCCGAAGCAGGTGCAGGCCACGCTGATCGGCGGCAATTCGATCACCGTCGGTGGCAACGGGTTGCGCTATGCGGCGTCGGCGTTGAACGCGCGGGCGCAGCCGAACCAGCGCATCCGGCCAGGTGCGATCGTGCGGGTCGTCAAGGACGACGACGGCGACTGGTCGATCACGCAGTTGCCGCAAGTCGAAGGCGCGTTCGTGTCGGTCGTGCCGCAGGACGGCGCGATCCGCGCGCTAATCGGCGGCTTCGATTTCAACAAGAACAAGTTCAATCACGTCACGCAGGCGTGGCGTCAGCCGGGCTCGAGCTTCAAGCCGTTCATCTACTCGGCGTCGCTCGAGAAAGGCCTCGGGCCGGCCACCGTGATCAACGATGCGCCGCTCTTCTTCAGCGCCGCGGAAACCGGCGGCCAGGCGTGGGAGCCGAAAAACTACGGCGGCGGCTTCGACGGCCCGATGACGATGCGCACGGCGCTGCAGAAATCGAAAAACCTCGTGTCGATCCGCATTCTGAACAACATCGGCACGAAGTACGCGCAGCAGTACATCACGCGCTTCGGCTTCGATGCGGAGCGGCACCCGGCCTATCTGCCGATGGCGCTCGGCGCGGGTCTCGTCACACCGTTGCAGATGGCGGGCGCTTATTCTGTGTTCGCGAACGGCGGCTATCGGATCAACCCGTATCTGATTGCCGAAGTCACCGATCAGCGCGGCGTAGTGGTCGCGCATGCGCAGCCGCTCGTCGCAGGACAAAGCGCGCCGCACGCAATCGAGCCGCGTAACGCGTACGTGATGAACAGCCTGCTGCAAAGCGTCGCGCAACGCGGCACGGGCGCAAAGACGAACGTACTGAAGCGCACCGACCTGTCCGGCAAAACGGGCACCACCAACGATTCGCGCGATGCGTGGTTTGCCGGCTACCAGCACACGCTCACCGCGATCGCATGGATCGGCTACGACAACCCGCGCAGCCTCGGCGACAAGGAAACCGGCGGCGGCCTCGCGCTGCCGGTGTGGATCGACTATATGGGCCGCGCGCTGAAGGGCGTGCCCGAGTACAAGATGCCGAAACCGGACGACGTCGAGACGATCGGCGACGAGCTGTATTTCGACGACTTCACGCCGGGCAACGGATTCGTTGCAGCGGTCGGCCTCACGCTGCCGCAACCGGGCGAGGAAGCGAGCGCGACGCAAGGCGCGCCCGAACAGGTCAACGAGCAGGAAAAGCAGGACATCATGAATCTGTTCCGCGGGCATTGAGCGGGCAAGGCCCACTCAACGAGCGGAACAGCGCCGCCTACGGCCCGCGCGCGCCACGCGCAGACAGGCAGCCCGGCGGCAGCGCCCATTGCTCCGGCGCGCCGCGCCGCTCAAGCCTACGGCGCGATCTGCACCGGCTCGCCCGCCTGCTGAGACGCGTAGTCGGACAACGCCGAGTAGAACTCGGTGCCGTTGCGCGTATCGCGCCACGCGCCGTCGACGAAGCGGAAATGGTAGCCGCCCGATTTCGCCGCGATCCAGATTTCCTTCATCGGCGGCTGCAGGTTCACGATGATCTTCGTGCCGTTCTCGAACTCGAGCGTCAGCACATTGCCGCTGCGCTCGAATTCGATATCGGCGTCGGCCTCGTCGAGTGCGCGTTCGATCGACGCCAGTACAGCCTCGGCGCGGGTTAAGTAATCACTATCGGACATGCTAAACTCCAGCGATTCGTTATACAGGGACAGTCATGCGAGCCGTTTTCCGGATGAGCGCGATTGTAGCGGCTTTGTCCATCGTTACGGCCGGCATGCTGGCCGGCTGCGGACAACGCGGCGCGCTCTATCTGCCCACCGTACCGCCGCTGCCGGCCAAACCGAACGAGCAAACGCAGCCGCCTTCGCCCGATGAAGTCAAACCCGGCGCGGAAACGGCTTCCTCCTCTTCCGAGGTTCCGGACACGTCGGGCGCTGCGCTCACGCTGTCTCCCGACGACAATTTCCGGATGCCGTCGAATCCGCAGCCGCAGTCGCGGCCGGGCTCATTGCCCAATGCCCAGCCCGCATCCGGCGTTCCTCAAGCTCAATAAGACCTTCGCATGACTCGACCCGCCTTTGCCCACGTCGACGGCGTGCTGCACGCCGAACGCGTGTCCGCCGTGTCGCTTGCCGGACAGTTCGGCACGCCGCTGTACGTCTACTCGCGCGCCGCGTTGACCGACGCATGGCAAGCCTATGCCGGCGCTTGCGCAGGCCGGCGCGCGACCGTTCACGTCGCCGTGAAGGCGAACAGCAACCTCGCGGTGCTCAATCTGTTCGCGCGACTTGGCGCAGGTTTCGACATCGTGTCGGGCGGTGAACTGGCGCGCGTGCTGGCCGCCGGCGGCAAAGCCGCCAACACCGTGTTTTCGGGCGTCGGCAAGAGCGTCGCGGAAATGCGCGAGGCGCTCGAAGCCGGCGTCAAATGCTTCAACGTCGAGTCGATACCCGAGTTGAGCCGTCTGAACGAAGTCGCGGGCGCGCTCGGCAAGCAGGCACCGGTTTCGTTGCGCGTGAATCCGGACGTCGATGCGAAGACCCATCCGTATATTTCCACCGGCCTCAAAGCGAACAAGTTCGGCGTTGCGTTCGACGAAGCGCGTGCAACCTATCGCGCCGCGGCTGCAATGGCGCATCTCGACGTGGTTGGCATCGATTGCCATATCGGCTCGCAAATCACCGAAGTCGCGCCTTATCTCGATGCGGTCGACAAGCTGCTCGAACTGGTCGAACAGATCGAATCCGATGGTTTGAAGATTCGCCATATCGACGTCGGTGGCGGGCTCGGCATCACCTATAGCGACGAAACGCCGCCGGCCATCGGCGACTTCGTGCGCACCGTGCTCGATCGTATCGACGCGCGTGGCCATGGGCACCGCGAAGTGTATTTCGAACCTGGGCGTTCGCTGGTCGGCAATGCCGGCATTCTGCTCACGCGAGTCGAGTTTCTGAAGCCGGGCGCGGAGAAGAACTTCGCGATCGTCGATGCGGCGATGAACGACCTGGCGCGGCCCGCGATGTACGACGCGTATCACGCGATCGAAGCGGTGGTGACGCGCCATACGCCGAAAGAAGTGTATGACGTCGTCGGTCCGGTCTGCGAAAGCGGCGACTGGCTGGGCCGCAGCCGCGAACTGGCGGTCGAGCCGGGCGATCTGCTGGCACTGCGCTCCGCAGGCGCATACGGCTTTGTGATGAGCTCGAATTACAACACGCGCGCACGTGCCGCCGAAGTGATGGTGGACGGCGACAAGGTGCACGTCGTGCGTGCGCGTGAAGAGATCAAGCAGTTGTTTGCCGGCGAATCGATTCTGCCGGGCTGACGAACCGCCGGCACGTCAGGCGGGCGGTGCGGCGGCGCGCTTCCCGCCGCGTCGCCACACATCAGGCGTTACGATCAGTCGATGCATCCGGTCGCATACGCGGCGTTATGTGTTTGGGGTTACGCCGCGGAACGTCGCGCGATCCGCTCGCGCGCCCACACAAACAGCCGCCAGCCGAGCAGCACGATCACGATCGCGCCATAAATCTTCGGCAACAGCAGATCGTGCTTGCCCGCCTTCATCCACCAGAAGTGCAGGATCGCCAGCGCGGCAATCGCATAGATCGCGCGATGCAACACCTGCCAGCGCCGGCCGAGCTTGCGCGCCATCGCGCGGGTCGAAGTGACCGCAAGCGGAATCAGCAGCACGAAGGCCGCAAAGCCAACCGTGATGAACGGACGCTTGCCGATGTCCTTCAGGATTTCCGCGAAATCGAACCACTTGTCGAACCAGAAATACGTTGTGAAGTGCAACGCCGCGTAGAAGAACGCATACAGCCCGAGCATGCGGCGAAAGCGCAGCAGCGCATTCACGCCGGTCAGCCGGCGCAGCGGTGAAACGGCCAGCGTGATGCACAGAAACACCAGCGTCCACAGGCCGGTCGAGCGCGTGATGAATTCGATCGGATTCGCGCCCAACTGGTCGGTGAAGCCGAACAGCACGAGGCGCGCGAGCGGATACAGCGCCGCGATGAAGACCGCGATTTTTGCGGGCGTTACCCAGCGCGCGCCAGTCGGCACAGTTGCCGCGCGTTTGGACGCGGCGCCGGCCCTGGCGGCCGCAGCGCCGCCCGCTGGCGCGGTGCGCGGCACATTGCGGCCCGCAGCGGCTTGCGTATCGATTGTCATCGCGGTCCCCGCTCAGAAAAACTTCTTCAGGTCCATGCCCTGGTACATCGACGCGACCAGGTCGCCGTAGCCGTTGAATATCAGCGTCTTGCGCTTCGGCGTGAAGAAGCCGTCCTCGCCGATGCGTCGCTCGGTCGCCTGGCTCCAGCGCGGGTGGTCGACGTTCGGATTCACGTTCGAGTAGAAGCCGTACTCGTTCGGCGCGTACGTGTTCCAGCTGGTCGGCGGCTCTTTGTCGACGAAACGGATCTTCACCAGCGACTTCGCGCTCTTGAAACCGTATTTCCACGGCAGCACGATGCGCACCGGTGCGCCGTTCTGATTCGGCAGCACCTGGCCGTACAGGCCGACGGTCAGCAGCGTCAGCGGGTTCATCGCCTCGTCCATGCGCAGGCCTTCCGAATACGGCCAGTCCAGAATCCGCTCCGACAAGCCCGGCATTTGCGACGGATCGGCCAGTGTGACGAATTGCACGTACTTCGCGTTGCCGGTCGGCTGCGCGCGCTTGATCACCTCCGACAACGGAATGCCGATCCACGGAATCACCATCGACCAGCCTTCGACGCACCGGTGCCGGTACACGCGCTCCTCGAGCGGCGCGAGCTTCAGCAGCTCGTCGATGTCGTAGACCTTCGCATTCTTCACCTCGCCCTCGACGCTCACCCGCCACGGATGCGACCGCAGCGTGCCGGCGTTGTGTGCCGGGTCGGACTTGTCGGTGCCGAATTCGTAGTAGTTGTTGTAGGTGGTGATGTCTTTGTAAGGTGTCGCCTTGTCGGTGACGACGAATTTCGGATTCGTCTTCGCAGACAGTTTCTGCGCTTTCGGGTCCGGCGACGTGAAAGCGGCAAACGCCTCGCCGTGCACGCCGATCAGTCCCCCTAGCGCGGCCGCGCCCGCCGCCTGCAGAATGCGCCGGCGATTCTCGAACACGCGCTGCGGCGTAATTTCGCTGCGCGGGATGTCATCGCCGCTCAACAGCGCCCTGTCTGGTCGCTTGATCCACATGATGCTGCTCCTCGCGGGCCCCGTTCGCCCGCTGTTCAATGGCCGAATCTGCTTATCCATAGATACTGTTCTAGCAAACGGAAAAGCAGCCGAATCCTTCCCATGCTGACGTAAAAAAACCGCTGGGGCTATCGAGCACCCAGCGGTTGATTGGTCGGCTTTGAACCGCGGATATTACAGCTTGCCGTAGCTGTGCAGCCCCGACAGGAACATATTCACGCCGAGGAATGCGAAGGTCGTGACCAGCAGGCCAGAGAGCGCCCACCAGGCCGCGACTGCGCCGCGCAGGCCTTTCATCAGACGCATGTGCAGCCAGGCCGCGTAGTTCAGCCAGACGATCAGCGCCCACGTTTCCTTCGGGTCCCAGCTCCAGTAGCCGCCCCACGCTTCGGCGGC
>DATLOW010000562.1:0-9116 GCA_035536055.1 Paraburkholderia sp.
GGCTTGGGCTTGGGCTTGGGCTTGGGCTTGGGCCTGGGCCTGGGCCTGGGCCTGGGCCTGGGCCTGGGCCTGGGCCTGGGCCTGGGCCTGGGCCTGGGCCTGGGCCTGGGTTTGGGCTTGCGCTTGCGCCTGTGCTTGCGCCTACGCCTACGCCTGCACATACGCCTGTGCTTGCGCCTACCTACGCGTGCGCACCTGCGACTGTGCGCCCGCGCCTACTTCCAGCGCCAGCGCACCCGCCAGCGCCGGCGCACCCGTACGCCGCATCAGAACCCGGTCAACACCAGCTTGCCGATCGCCCGTCCTTCCTCGAGCAGTTGATGCGCGCGCCGCAGATTCTGCGCATCGATACGCCCGAGGTCCTGACCGAGCGTCGTGCGCAGCGTGCCCGCATCGACGAGGCGCGCGACCTCGGTCAGCAGCTTGTGCTGCTCGATCATGTCCGGCGTGCCGAACATCGAACGCGTGAACATGAACTCCCAATGCAGCGCGGCGCTCTTCGCCTTCAGCAATTCGACCGGCACCGGCCGCGTATTCTCGACGATCGTGCAGATGCCGCCTTGCGGCTTGACCGCTTCCGCCGCGGCCGGGAAATGGCGGTCGGTATCGTTGAAGATCAGCACGTAGTCGACCTGCCCGATGCCGAGCTGCTTCAGTTGCGCCGGCATATCGCCGAAGTGATCGACGATGTGATCCGCGCCGAGTTCGGTCGCCCATTTCGCGGACTCGGGCCGCGACGCGCTCGCGATCACCTTGAGCTTCGCCAGTTGCTTCGCGAGCTGAATGCCGATCGAGCCGACCCCGCCCGCACCGCCGATGATCAGCACGCTGCGGCCTTCGTGCGCGCCCTGCGGCGACACGCCGAGGCGATCGAACAGCGCTTCCCATGCAGTAATCGCGGTCAGCGGCAGCGCAGCCGCGTGCGAGAAATCGAGCGACGCCGGCTTGCGCCCGACGATACGCTCGTCGACCAGATGAAACTCGCTGTTCGCACCCGGCCGCGTGATGCTGCCCGCGTAGAACACCGGGTCGCCGACCTTGAACAGCGTGACGTCCGGCCCGACTGCGGCGACCGTGCCGGCCGCGTCCCAGCCGAGCACGCGCGGCGCTTTTTCGACGGTGTCCTTCGGCGCGCGCACCTTGGTGTCGACCGGGTTCACCGAAATCGCTTCGACCTTGACCAGCAGATCGCGGCCAGTCGGTTGCGGCGTTTCGATGTCGACGTCGACGAGTGCTTCGGGGTTGCTGATAGGCAAATAGCGGTGAAGACCGACAGCTTTCATGACAAGACTCCTGGTTGCGGTTCGCGGACGAGTGCGAAAAAACCTGCGATGACGGCATCGTAGCTGCGCTTTTATGCGCCGGGAACCGTCATAATCACTGAAACATTTTCTTGATTCAACGAAGAATGACCCCCTCCCCAGCGCCCGTCGACCCACGCGACCCCGGCGATCCGCGCGACCGCCTCGATCTGCTCGACGTCGCGCTGTTCGTGCGCGCGGCGCTGCTGTCGAACGTGTCGGCGGCGGGCCGCGAGTTCGGCTTGTCGCCGGCGGTCGCCAGCGCGCGCCTCGCCCGCCTCGAGAGCGAGCTCGGCGCGCGCCTGCTGCATCGCACGACCCGGCGCGTCAGCCTGACCCAGGAAGGCGAAGCGTTTCTCGGTCGCGCGGAGACGCTGCTCGAAGCCGCGGCCGCGGCGCGCGCCTCGGTCGGGCACGCGCGCGCCGAACCGCAGGGACGGCTGCGCGTCACCATGACCTCGTCGTTCGGCCGGCAGCACGTGTCGCCAGCCATAGCGGATTTTCTGCGCCGCTATCCGGGCGTCAGCGTCGATCTGTTGCTGACCGACCGGCTGGTCGATCTGGTCGACGCCGGCGTCGATCTTGCGATCCGCATCGGTGCGCTGAAGGATTCTTCGCTGGTCGCGCGGCGGCTGGCCGTGAACCGCCGTGTGATCTGCTGCGCGCCCGCTTATCTGGCTGCGCATGGCACGCCGCATCATCCGTCGGATCTGGCGCAGCACGAGTGCATCTTGCTGTCCGGACAGCGCGACTGGTCGTTCGTCACGCCGGCCGGGCCCCTTTCAGTGCGCGTCGAAGGGCGCCTTGCCACCGACAACGGCGAGGTGATCCGCGATGCGCTGCTGGCCGGCTTCGGCATCGCGTTGAAATCGACGTGGGACGTCGCGCCGTATCTGCGCAGCGGCCAGCTGGTCACGGTGCTCGACAGCTATCCGCTCGCGCAGAGCGTGGCGATCTGGGCGGTCTATCCGAGCCGCGCCTTCGTGCCGCCGAAAACGCTGGCGTTTATCGACTTTCTGACCGAACGCTTCGGCGATCCACCGTACTGGGACGTCGAGCCCCCCGCCGCGGCTTGAGCGGTCAACGCGGCCGCCGCGTGCCGCCGCCCTTGCGCTGCGAATTGCGGTTCGCATGCGCGTCGTTCTGCGTCTGCTCCTGATAGTCGCCGCCGCCGCGCCGGTCGGTATCCTGCAGGCCGCGTTCGAGGTCGCGATGCGCCTGCTTGCCGACCCCGCGCGGCTGATGTTCGTGCTGCGACTCAGGCGTCTGGTCCGCTTCGTGTGGCAGCGGCGCTGCTTCTTCCTGCAACGAGCGGCTCGGCTCGTGCGATGGATGTTCGTCGTGCTGATGCTGCGGGGGCTGCTGGTCGCCGGTGGCTCGCTGTGTCGACGTTTTCATCGTGGTTCCTCCCTCTCTATGCAGACGCGTCACGCTGCGCGACGTGTCACGCGGGCGTCGCGCGGCGCCTGCTGGTTCACCCGCGCGCCTGCGCGAGGCGCTGCTTCATCGCCGCGCTGATGCGCTGCCGGGTCTTCGCGTAATCGGCCCACGGGTCGGCGCGCAGCGCGTCGAGCCGCTCGTGCAGATTGGCGATGTGCCATTGATCGCCAGCGGTCGTCTCGGCGACTTCATCCCACGCAAGCGGCACCGACACGCCGAGCCCCGGCCGCGCGCGCACCGAAAAGGCCGCGACGGTGCTCGAGCCGCGGTTGTTGCGCAGATAGTCGACGAAGATTTTGCCCTTGCGGTTCTGTGCGCCCATCTTCGCGGCAAAGTGCTTCGGCAGCGTCGCGGCCATATGCTGCGCGACCGCCTCCGAGAAGTCCTTCACTTCATCCCAGCCCGCATGCTTCGCGAGCGGTACGACGATATGCAGACCCTTGCCGCCGCTCGTCTTGACGAACGATACGAGGCCGAGTTCGTCGAGCAGCGTGTGCGTGAGCTGCGCCGCCTCGATCATGCGGTCCCAGCCGAGCGCCGGATCCGGGTCGAGATCGAACACCACGCGATCGGGTTTTTCGATATTCGACGCGACCGCATTCCACGTGTGCAGCTCGATCGTGCCCATCTGCGCGGTGCCGACCAGCGCCTTCGCGCTGTCGATCGTCAGCAGCGCGTCGTGGCCGGGGTCGACGCCCGGATGTTGCGTGATGTGCGGGATCGACAGCTTCTGCGCGTGCTTCTGGAAAAACAGCTCGCCGCCGATGTCTTCTGGCGCGCGCACCAGCGACACCGGCCGATCCTTCAGGTGCGGCAGCATCCAGTCGGCGACCGACTCGTAATAGCGCACCACGTCGATCTTGCGGGCGCCGCTGCTGTGGTCGATCACACGCTCGGGGTGCGTGATGCGCACGCCAGCGACGCTTTCCTGTGCGGTGCTGCGGCGTTTGGGCGTGGCGGTTTTTGCAGAAGTCTTTGCGGCGGACTTTGCGTCGGACTTCGCAGAAGTCTTCGCGTCGGACTTCGCAGAAGTATTCGTGTCGGACTTCGCCGAAGTCTTGCCAACGGCGGCATCGTCCTGTGCGGCCGTGCGGCTCGCGCGCCGCTTCGCGGCCGGCGCGCTGCTTGCCTCGTCATCGGTGATCTGTTGCACGTCGGCTCCTTTGCGCGGCGTTTCCACCACGATCTGCCGCGCGGGTTTGTCGCGGCGCAGGCTGATAAACGAAGCCTGCCGCACGATCCGTTCCTCGGTCCATTCGGCGAAATTGCATTCGGCCACCAGCTCCGGCTTGACCCAGTGCACCGGCGTGCGGCTGCGTTCGCCCGGCACGCTCGCGAACGGCATCTTCGCGGTCTCGCGCGCGTCCAGTTCTTTTTTCAGCGAACGCAGCAGCGCCGTGTCGAAACCGGTGCCGACCCGTCCTGCGTACTGCAGCTTGCCGTCGCCATCGTAGACGCCCAGCAGCAGTGCGCCGAACGCCTCACGGCTGCCGGCCGGTCCGGTGTAGCCGCCGATCACGAACTCCTGGCGCCGCCGACACTTCAGCTTGATCCATGCGGCCGAACGACCCGCCGTATAGCGGCTGCCGCGGCGCTTGCCGATAATTCCTTCGAGCGACATGTCGCAGGCGCTTTTCAGCAGCGCGTCGGCGTCGCGGCCGAAGTCCGCCGAGAAGCGCAGCATGTCGTCGCGCTGCGGCTCGACGATGGCACGCAACAGCGCGCGTCGCTGTTCGAGCGGCACCTCGCGCAAGTCATAGCCGTTCAGAAACGGCACATCGAACAGATACAGCGTGATGTCGCGCTCGCGATGCGTATCGAAAGCGTTTTGCAGCGCCTGGAAACTCGGCACACCGCGCGCGTCGAGCACCACCGCTTCGCCGTCGAGCCAGCCGCTGTCGATGCCGAGCTTCGCCAGCGCTTGCGCCTGCTTCGCGAACTTGTCGGTCCAGTCGTTGCCGGCACGCGTGAAGATGCGCACCGGCTGTTTCGCATGACGATCGAAGCGTGCGAGCACGCGGTAGCCGTCGAACTTGATCTCGTAGAGCCAGTCGTCGCCGGCGGGCGCTGTATCGACCAGCGTCGCCAGCTGCGGTTTGCAGCTGGCGGGCAGGCGGGCTCGGGTGGCACCTTCGATCGCAGGCGCCTCGGCCAGTTCGCGCAGCGATGCATCGCTGCGGGTCGCGACGATGTCGGGATGAGCGCCGCGCGAGGCGGTGCCGACGCGGGTCAGCTGCTTTTCGTGGGCCCCGGCTGCTGCTCTCGAACGTGCAGCCGATGTGGTGGCACGCGCTGCGGATGCGGCGGCCGGCGCGGCGGACTTGCTCGCGGGCGCGGATGGGACGCGAGATGCGGACGTGCGGCCAGAGGCGGATTTGCTGCCGGAAGCGGACTTGCCGCCGGAAACGGACGCGCCGCCGGCAACCGATTTGCGGACGGAAGCGGATTTGCTACGCGTGCCGCCGGACGCCGCCTGCGCGGCCGTCTGGCGCACGCCCGGTGCGTCGGACAGCACGCTGCCCGGCAGCGCGTCGAGCACGTCGAATTCGCTTTCGCTGTGCGCCTCGCTGTCGCGCTCCTTGATCAGCAGCCACTGCTCCTTGTCGCCGCTGCCGCGCATATGGCTGCGCACCAGCGTCCAGCCGCCATGCAGCTTGTCGCCGTGCAGCCGGAACTTCAGCTTGCCGGCCTGGTACGCGGCGTGCGCTTCCTGCTCGCCGCCGAGCGGCTCCCAGGTGCCGCGGTCCCAGACGATCACCGATCCTGCGCCGTAATTGCCCTGCGGGATCGTGCCTTCGAACGAACCGTATTCGAGCGGATGGTCTTCGACGTGCACTGCAAGGCGTTTCACCGACGGATCGAGGCTCGGTCCCTTCGGCACCGCCCACGACTTCAGCGTGCCATCCAGTTCGAGCCGGAAGTCGTAGTGCAGGCGCCGCGCGTCGTGCTCCTGAATCACGAAAGCGAGCGGATGACTATCTGAGTGACCGCGTGCCTGACTGCCGCGGCGGCCACGCGCGCGTGCCGGGGCATCCGTAGCCGTGCCTTGCGGTTCGGGTGTATCGCTAAAGCGCCGCTTGCGCTGATAGTGTTCGAGTTTGTCGGCCATGATCGCTCGTCATCCGGTTGCGCCTGAACGCCGCGTCGCGTGGCACGCCGATCGCATGGCGCCACGACCGCGCCGTGCCATCGCTCATGCGGCGCGCCGTTTGCGGGCAGTCGTGCCGCTCGCGGCACGCCGCGCAGGGGCGCGGCTCTTCGCACGGCGCGGCGCGCTGCGTGCTGCGGTGTTGCCCGACTGCTTGCCGGCGCCATCGCTGTCGACACCAGCTTCGGCGTCTGCGCTCGCGGCCTTGCCACTCGTGCTTTTCGCGGCCGTTGCGCCGCGCTTGCGCGACGCGCCCGCGCGCTCCTTGCCGCGGCCGAGACTGCGCTTCAACAGTTCCGACAGGTCGAGGATGTCCGCGCTGCGGCGCGTCTCGCGCGGCTCTTCGACTTCGTCGATCGCTTCGGTCTTGCCTTCGCGTACCTTGCGCTCGACCAGCGCCATGATGTCATCGTGAAACGTGTCGTGATACGCGGATGGGTCCCACTTGTCGCTCATGTCGTCGATCAGCTTTTTCGCCATCTGTAGTTCGCGCGCAGTGACGCCGCTTTTTTTCTGCTGCACGGCAGGCAGTTTCAGTTCCTCGTACGAACGAAGCTCCGCGGCCCAGCGCAGCGTGTTGAGCGCCAGCACCGGTCCGAGCGGAATCAGCGCGGCGAGATGCTGCTTGTTGTGCAGCACGACGTTGGCAATGCCGATCTTGCCCGAGTCCTGCAACGCGTCGCGCAGCAGCGCATAGACCTTTTCGCCTTTGCGGTCGGGCGCGAGATAGTACGGCGTATCGAGGTACAGAAACGAGATCTCGGGTGCCTCGACGAACGCGAGAATGTCGACCGTCTGCGTCGATTCCGGGTTGGCCGAGCGGATCTCCGCATCGGACATCACCACGTACTTGCCCTTCTCGTATTCGAAGCCGCGCACGATGTTCTCGCGCGTCACTTCCTTGCCGGTGCGCTTGTTGACCTGCTGGTAGCCGATCGGATCGATCGAGCGTTTGTCGAGCAGATTGAAACCGACCCGCTCCGATTGCGTCGCCGGATACAGTTGCACCGGCACGTGGACCAGACCGAAGCTGATCGCGCCTTTCCAGATCATGTGTGCCATCGCGCGCTCCCGAGGTTCAGACCAACCGACAAGCAGCAAGCGTGCCACGGTGTGGCGGGGGTGCACGTGCGTCTCGGCGTGCGTGTCGATGCGTACGGCGCTCGCCCAGGCAGCTTACGCAATGTGAGCCGCCTGTAAGTCTTGCGTCGTGGCGGCAAAAGATACGGGCGCATCACGTATGGGCACAAGCGGGTATCGGCACGCGCGCGGCATAAGCGCGACCCAGGCGCGGCGCCCCGCTACACAACCCCCGCGCCGACTGCGCACGGCACCGCGGCGAAGCCGCGAAAACGCACGCGGCCGCCGCGGGTCGGCGCCACGCTCAACCGGTACGACGGAAACCGCTGCACGAAACGGCCGATCGCGATGCGCGCCTCGAGCCGCGCGAGCGACAGGCCCGCACATTGATGAATACCGAAGCCGAATGCCAGATGCCGGTTCGGCGTGCGGCGGATATCGAAGCGGTCCGGTTCGGCGAACTGCTGCGGGTCACGGTTCGCCGCGCCGATGCACAGCGTAATGGGCGTGCCGCGCGCCACCGGCACGCCGCCGATCTGCGTATCGACGGTCGTCATCCGGTTGCCGAGCTGGTTGGAGCTCTCGAAGCGCAGGCATTCTTCGACAGCGCTGTCGATCAACGCGGGCTCACGCTGCAACGCGGCGCGTTGCTCCGGCCATTGCGCGAGCGTGACCAGTGCGTTTCCGATCAGGTTGGTGGTGGTTTCGTGCCCTGCGTTCAGAATGAAAATGCAATTCTGCAGCAGCTCGGTTTCGGACAGTTGCTCGCCCTCCGCTTCGCCTGCGATCAGCCGCGTCAGCACGTCGTGCTGCGGGTCGCCCGGTGCCTGCCGGCGGCGCTCGACCAGATCGCGCAGATAGGCGACGAACTCGCTGACCGCGCGGTTGCCGCGCTCGAGCTGCTGCGCGCTCAGCGACGGCTCCAGCGCGCCGAGAATCGCCAGCGACCAGCCGCGTAACGGCGTGCGTTCGTGATGCGGCACGTCGAGCAGATTGCCTATGATCTCGACCGGAATGGCCGCCGCGTAATCGTCGATCAGGTCGATCCGGTTGCGCGCGGCGGCGTCGTCGAGCAGACCGTCCACCAGACGGATCAACCCGCCTTCCATCGCGGCGATCGCGCGCGCAGTCAGTGCCCCGGCAATCAGCCTGCGCACGCGCGTATGCAGCGGCGGATCGTTGAACACAAGGCTCGTCGTATGGTGTTCGTAGAGCGGCGACGCGCCGTACTTCGGCCGGAACTCGACGGTCTTGTCCGAACTGAACCGTTGCGGATCGCGATAGACCGCCTGCACGTCGCGGTAGCGCGTCAGGAACAACGAGCCGTCCGGCATGCGCTTGATGGGCTCATGCGTGCGCAGCGCGTGATAAACCGGATACGGGTCCTGGTAAAACGACGGATTCAGGCGACGCAGATCGAATTCGCGAGCCAGCGTGCGCGCATCGGTGCCGTCCGGATCGGGCGAGGACATGACGGTGCTCCGTGTGGGTATCGTGTTCCGGGCGACGCGCAGCGGTTCGCGAGATGCGGACCGGCACGCCCGACCCGTTACAATAGCCGGATTTTCGGCCGGCGCCGGATTTGCTGCGCTTACCGTGGACGTGCCGTGGCCGAAATGGCCGCCGTGGCGTTCACGTCCGCCGAACGCCTGCCGCGCTGCTTTGCGCGCGGTCTGGCGCGCCGACCTTCGCATCAACCTTTGCACCTTTGCACCGCTACGCGTCGACATGAACCTCGTCATTCAAAGCCCTGCGCCGCTGTCCGCCGATCACCGCAAACCTGTCGCCGCGCTCGCGCATGGCGCGCCTGCCGTCGTTATCGACGACTACGCGATCAGCATCGCCGACGCGCAGCTCACGCAGCGCCCCGACCTCGACGTGTATTGCGCCACGCACCGGCTCGACTATGCGTTCGTCGAAGCGGGCCGGCGGCTGACCGATTTCGGCCTCGTCGCGATGGACATGGATTCGACGCTGATCACGATCGAATGCATCGACGAAATCGCCGATTTCTGCGGCCTGAAGGCAGAGGTCGCGGCGATCACCGAAGCGTCGATGCGCGGTGAGATCAAGGACTTCAACGAAAGCCTGACGCGCCGTGTCGCGTTGCTCAAAGGGCTGGACGCGAGCGCGCTCGAACGGGTCTA
>DATLOW010000563.1:0-4652 GCA_035536055.1 Paraburkholderia sp.
GCAGCGGTGATGGCCAGCTTTGCGCGACGCAGTGAGGTGACGGTGTTGACGGCGGCGGTGCCGCAAGGGTTGAACGGCGCGAGTTGAAGGGGAAGCGGGAACGGCGGGGCGGTGATGGCCGCGGGGCAATCCGCGGCGGCAATAGCAACCGCAGCCCCACTTGCGCTTGCACCTGCAACGGCTGCGCCACGAGTCTGCCCCGACGCGCCTCACAACAAATCGACCGCGGCATCCGCCGCGCCCCTTCAAGCGCGCCGCGCGCTCAACACTCCTCCACGCATTCCTTCATTGCCACCGGCACCGTAAGCGCTGCCGGCGCGGCCTGCTCGCCGTGCGCGCGCAGGCTCGCAATCGCCGCAATCCCGAGAATCGCCAGCACGCTACCGAACAGGAAGTCGGCCGGAATGCCGATGTGGTCGACAATCGCACCGCCCACCGACGAACCCACCGCAATCGCCACCTGGATGATGCCGACGAACATCGCCGAGCCTGCTTCCGGCAAATCGGGCGTCGCACGCTGAATCCACACGCTCATGCACAGCGGAATCGCGCCGAACGCGATACCCCACGCGAGCACCACGCCGGTCACCGCGAGCGGCAGATGCGTGTGGCTCAACAGCGGCATCATCACCAGCGCGAACAGCAGCAGCGCGGCCATCGTCAGCAGCGAGCCCTTCAGGCTGCGCTGCACCGTCGCGGACACCACGAAATTCGACACGAAGCCGATGATGCCGAAGCCAAGCAGCACCCACGTGATGCTCGACGCGGCGAAATTCGCGTCATGCAGCAGATACGGCGCGATATACGTGTACGAAGAAAAGTGCGCGCCGAACACCAGCGCGACCATCAGCAGGCTCTTGCGCGCATACGGGCGGCGCACCAGCTCGGTCAGATCGCTAAAGCGCAGCGCGGCGCTCGACGGCAGCGACGGCACCAGCAACGCCTGCGCAGCCAGCGCGACGGCCACCAGCACGCCGGTCGCGATAAACGACATGCGCCACGACGCCAGCTCCGAAATCAACGTGCCGAGCGGCACGCCGATCACCGTCGCGCAGGTGACGCCGGCCAGAATCGCCGCGGTCGCGCGCGCCGATTCATGCGGCTTGACGAGCCGCCCCGCGGCGGCGAGGGCGAGCGTCCAGAAGCCGCCGAGGCTCGCGCCAAGCAGCGCGCGTCCGGCCAGCATCATCGGAAAGTTCACGGCGAATGCGGAGACCAGGTTGGACGCCAGCAGCATCACCGTCAGCGCGACCAGGATGTAGCGCCGGTCGATGCGGCCCGCACCGAGCATCATGCCCGGCGCCGACAGCGCGGCGATCACGCCGGGCGTCGTCACCATCAGGCCGGCGGTGCCGGGCAGCACGCCGAGATCGTGCGCGATCTGCGGCAACAGACCGACAGGCAAAAACTCGGTGGTCACGAAGGCGAACGCGCCGATCGTCACCGAAGCGACCGCGAGCCACGCGCGTAGCGGGGATGAATCGGCAGACGAATCGACATTGACCGATTCGGCATCGCGCGCCGCTGTTTGGTTTTCCATCATCATGGTGGGTTCTTCCAGGTTCTGAATCGGCGAAAGTTCAGGTGCCCAGTTGCGGGCGCGGCACAGTGCAAGGCGGCGTGCTGCGTCTGACTCGCGACGTGAGCAAAAGGGAAAGCCCTTTTAACTGCGATGTTTTTATTGGAGAGGAGGCGTCGCGTGATAGTCCAACCGCGACGTCAAAATTAAAGGAGTTGAATTACGACACAATTAGCACCGGATGCGGTTTCTGGCGGCCGCGGCTGGCTGCGCGTCGGTTACGCGCGCTGGCGGAACCGCGGCAAGGCGCAAACATACCATCGCTGAAAAAGTCGTGCTGGCAGCGGCTCAGCGCATTGCGCAATGTGCAATCGGTGGGTCGAATCGATAAACGGAAAACCGCCATTGGCAGCGATGGGGCTGCTAATGGCGGGTATTGGGAAAACCGGCTGAATAATCTTGCAGAAAAATGCGGACGGTTCCGGCGCGCGCTTCAGGGGCCGCTTCGCGAATCCAGCTTCAGAAAGCCCGCTCAGGCAGCGCGCTCAGGCAGCCCGCTCAACCAGCCCGCTCAACCAGCCCGCTCAGGCAGCCCTCTCAGGCAGCCCTCTCAGGCAGGTTCAGGAAGCCCGCTCGAGCGGCAAGCATCGGCGCAACCGGAAAATCGACCGGCCCCGAGCAGGCCGGCCGCGTTACTGCGCCGTAAAGCCCCCATCGACCGCGATGCTCTGTCCGGTCAGATAGCGCGCCTTGTCGCCGGCCAGAAACACGATGGTCTGCGCGATTTCGTCCGGGTCGCCGGCGCGTTGCGCGGGCACGCCGCCAAGCAGGCCGGCTTTCGCGGCAGCGTCGTTGCCGGTGAAACGGTCGAGCATGCCGGTCTCGATCGGACCCGGCGCCACTGCGTTGACCCGCACGCCTGCCGCGGCCCCTTCGAGCGCAGCGCTCTTCGTGATCCCTTCCACCGCGTGTTTGCTGGCCACGTACACGGCCGCGCCGGCAAAGCCGATCTGCCCCGCCACCGACGACAGATTGACGATCGAGCCCGAGCCTTGCGCGAGCATCGCGCGCATCTCGTACTTCAACGACAGCAGCGTGCCGAGCACGTTGACCGAGAAGGTCGCTTCGTAGTTCTCCGCCGATAGTTCGGTCAGCGGACCGCTTTCGCCTTCGGTGCCGGCGTTGTTGACCGCGGCGTCGAGCCGGCCGAAGCGGGCAACGGTTTGCTCGACAGCCTGCCGGACCTGCGCTTCGTCGCGCACGTCGGCGCGCAGGAACTCTGCTTCGGCGCCGAGCGCGCGCAGTTCCTCGACGAGCGCGTGACCGGCTTCGTCGCGGCGGCCGCTGACGGCGACCCGATAGCCTGCGCGGGCGAAAGCCAAGGCGGTCGCGCGACCGATTCCGGTGAGTGCGCCGGTGATGAGAACGACGGGTTGGTTCATGTCTGGGCTCCTGGTGGGTGGGGTGGTCCGACTGCGTTTTCGATGTAAGAACTTTGACCGATTTGCTGTCGCGGGCATAGCCGGGGGATGGCATAACTGCCATTCCCGCCTGGCATGAATGCGGGCGCACCCGCGCGCGGGTTTGTCGATTTCGCATTGCGCCGCTCGTCGTATCGACAAGCGCGGCATGCGTCGCGCGTATCGCCGGCAGCGCCACCGCGCACGCGTGCGGCATCGCGCGCCAGCCGGCCGGCAAGCAACGCCCCATGCACAAGGAGCTTTCTGATGAGCTATGTAGACGGATTCGTCCTGGCGGTCCCCACCGCCAAACGCGACACGTACCGCCAACTTGCGGAAATCGCCGCAACGATATTCAAGGAAAACGGAGCGCTGCAGGTCGTCGAATGCTGGGGCGACGACGTACCGGAAGGCAAGCTGACATCCTTTCCGCTCGCCGTCAAACGTAACGACGACGAAACGGTGGTGTTCTCGTGGGTGCGCTGGCCATCGCGCAGCGTCCGCGACACCGGCATGAAAGCCGTGATGGCCGACCCGCGCCTGCAACCCGACAAGAATCCGATGCCGTTCGATGGCAAGCGGATGATTTACGGCGGCTTCGAAGTGATCGTCGACCGGTGACGGCTGCGGGGCAGCCGCAAGCCGCCTTTTTGTAGTGAGACACTGCGCGCTGGCGCCCACCGTGGGCGCCCGGCGTCCGCGCACCTTCGCGCGACCGGTTCGGGCCGCGCGCAGCGCACGTGCATCTGCGCATCCGCATCTGCGTTCGCATACGCACTGGCATAAGCCGCGCATGCGCAGCGTCTTCGAAACCAGCCAGTTCGCCGCTACAACACGTGTTACCCGGAGTGAAGTCCTATGTCCGCAGCAATCCAGTATCTGATGGTTCCGGGCGCGCCGACGCCCGTCGCGCCCTTCTCGCACGCCACCGAAATCGACGGCTGGGTGTTCGTCACCGGCCAGATGCCGACCCTGCCCGAAGACGACAGCGCGCCGCTGCCCGAAGGCGTCGCCGCGCAAACCCGACGTGTGATGGACAACCTGATCCTTGTGCTGAAGGGCCTTGGCCTCGGTCTGGAGAATGTCGTCTGCGCGCGCGCGTTTCTGACCGAATTCAAGCGCGACTACGCGACGATGAACGAGGTCTACGCCGCGTACTTTCCGCCGGGCAAGCTGCCGGCGCGCACCTGCATCGGCGTGACGGGGCTGGCGCGCGATGCGCTGGTCGAAATCGACTTTGTGGCGCGGCGTACGGCCTGATGCCTGGCGTGGCGCTCGCACGCGCCGACCGCCGCGCGAATTAACCACCGAATCACGCGGCGCGGACATGCCGCCCGCGCCGCTGGCGTGAAACGCCACGACGCGCGGCCGTCTGCGCCGCTGGCGCAAATCCGCCACGACCGCGCAGCCACCTGCGCCGCTGGCGCGAACCGGCACAAGCGCGCGGCCGCCTGCGCCTCTGGCGCAATCCGGTACCACCGCGAAGCCGCCCGCGCCTCTGGCGCAATCCGGTACCACCGCGAAGCCGCCTGCGCCGCTTGCGCAATCCCCACGCCCGCGCGGCCGCCTGCGCCTCTGGCGCAATCCACTACCACCGCGAAGCCGCCCGCGCCGCTGGCGCAATCCCCACGACCGCGCAGCCACCTCGCCGCTGGCGCAATCCACCACAACCC
>DATLOW010000564.1:0-5010 GCA_035536055.1 Paraburkholderia sp.
GGATCGCGTCGGCTTCAACCTCGGCGAACGGGTTGCTGGCATACGAATAGTGATCGGGCAGTGCGCGAGTATGCGGCGTAATGCCGGCGGCGCGCAGCGTCGCAAAGAAACGCTCGGGCGCGCCGATGCCCGCGGCGGCCAACACCCGGGTGCCGGCGAACTGCGCGAGCGGCCGGCGCAGGTGCGGGCGGTCCACATGCCACGCGTCGCCGGGTGTCAGTTGCAGCGCGTAGGTGTTGGGCCATGGCGGCAGCGTGCGCTCGTACGGGCTATTGATCAGCGTCGCATCGCGATGGCGCGACAGCGGCTCGCGCAGAGGGCCGGCCGGCAGCAGAAAGCCGTTGCCGCCCAGACGATGATCGAACACCACCAGCTCGACGTTGCGCGCGAGCCGATAGTGCTGCAGCCCGTCGTCGCTGACGATCACGTCGACGTCGCGATGCGCGGCGCGCAGTGCCTGCGCCGCAGCGACGCGGTCCGGGCAGACCCACACCGGCACGTTGGTGCGGCGCGCAATCAGCAACGGCTCGTCGCCGGCTGTGGCGGCGCTCGACGCAGGCGTGACCGGCGTCGGGCCGCGCACCGCTGCGCCGTAGCCGCGCGACACCACGCCGGGTGTGAAGCCGGCGCTGCGCAGCGCTTCGACGAGCGCAATCACGGTGGGTGTCTTGCCGGTGCCGCCGACCGTCACGTTGCCGACCACCACTACCGGCACGCCAATCTCGACAGTCTTTAGCCAGCCGGCCGCAAAGGCGGTGCGGCGCGCCGCGGCGATTGCGCCGAACAGGCACGCGAGCGGCGTCAGCGCCCACGCGAGCGGGCCGCGCCGTTGCCATTCGCGCGCGATGCGCGCCTCGATGCGGGCTTTCAGGTCACTCATGAACGGACGGCGGCGCGCAGCGGATTGGGCGAGCGGTGCACGGGCAATTCGAGTAACGGCACGGACATCGGCAAAGGGTCTCCGGAGCGATCGGGTCGGGGTGAATCGGTCGCGTGCAGGACCGCGCAGCAAGCGTGCGAGCGCCGCCGCGACCCGGCACTCTAGCGCGCGAACCGGCCTAGCCGCAAGTCGCCGGCACTTGCATCAGGCGCGCCAGCGGCATTTTGGGGTTCGCGGTCAAACTGTGGATAACTTTGTGGAGAACTCGCCCCGCATTCGCCC
Organism: Paraburkholderia sp.; assembly: GCA_035536055.1. Taxonomy (GTDB): domain Bacteria; phylum Pseudomonadota; class Gammaproteobacteria; order Burkholderiales; family Burkholderiaceae; genus Paraburkholderia. Next base: position 1,163 of record DATLOW010000564.1, read on the forward strand.
AAAAGCGCCGCCGCCCAAGCATGAGCCCGGTATATGGAACTGCTTAACAGGCGGAAATTGTATAAAAATCATAGAGATGTCGTGAAATAATGAGCCTTTCAGAGGTGTTTTCCGTCACTGTCAGCCGGCATCCCGCCATGTGGACACTTTTAACAACGTGGCTAACCACATAGGCCGCGCACAGGCCGCGGGCTGGACGCCGCTGGCCGGTCGGTCTATTGTCTGTCCGGCCCGATGAATGCCCCGTCGAACACCGTATCCGCTTGCATCCCGCTTGCGTCCAGCTTGGATTCAATTCTCACCGCATGAATTCAGACAGTTCTTTCTCCTCCGCTTTGCCCGCTGGCGCCGATGCCGTCGTTCCGGTTTCGGTACTGAACCGTGCGATCGGCACGATGCTCGAGCGCTCGTTCCCGCTGGTGTGGGTGTCCGGCGAAGTGTCGAACTTCACGCGTGCCGCGAGCGGCCATTGGTACTTCTCGATCAAGGATGCGCAGGCCCAGATGCGCTGCGTGATGTTCCGCGGCCGCGCGCAATACGCTGAGTTCACGCCGCGCGAGGGCGACCGCATCGAGGTGCGTGCGCTCGTCACGATGTACGAGCCGCGCGGTGAATTGCAGCTGAATGTCGAAGCCGTGCGCCGCACCGGCCAGGGGCGTTTGTATGAAGCTTTCCTCAAGCTGAAGGTGAAGCTCGAAGCCGAGGGGCTATTTGCCGCCGAACGCAAGCGCGCGCTGCCGGCGCATCCGCGAGCGATCGGCATCGTTACGTCGCTGCAGGCGGCGGCGTTGCGCGATGTGCTGACCACGCTGGCGCGCCGCGCGCCGCATATTCCGCTGATCGTGTATCCGGCGCCGGTGCAGGGTGCGGGTGTCAGCGCCAGGCTCGCGGCGATGGTCGAAACGGCCAGCCGCCGGCGCGAAGTCGACGTGCTGATCGTGTGCCGCGGTGGTGGCTCGATCGAAGACCTGTGGGCCTTCAACGAGGAAGTGCTGGCGCGCGCCATCGCGGCGAGCGAGGTGCCGGTGGTCAGCGGTGTCGGTCACGAGACCGACTTCACGATCGCCGATTTCGCCGCCGACGTGCGTGCGCCGACGCCGACCGGCGCCGCCGAACTGGTGAGCCCGCAGCGCGTGCTGCTGCTGCGCGATCTCGACCATCGGCACGCGACGCTCGCACGCGGCTTCGGCCGCATGATGGAGCGCCGCGCGCAACAGCTCGACTGGCTGGTGCGGCGACTGGTATCGCCGGCCGAACGTCTCGCGCGGCAGCGCACGCATCTACAGCAGCTGAGCGTGCGGCTCGCCTCTGCGGGGGCGCGGCCGGTGCGCGATGCGAAAGCCCGCTTTGCGCTGCTGCAGATGCGCTGGCAGCGCTGGCGTCCCGACGCGTCACAACATCGCGCGGCGCTGAACCGGCTCGACGAGCGGCTCACGCGTGCCTTCGCGCATCAACATGACAAACGGGTGGTGCGTGTCACGGCGCTTGCTTCACGTCTTGAAGTGCTGAGCCCGCAGCGTACGTTCGAGCGCGGCTACGCGGCGCTGATCGACGCACAGAACGGCCGTGCGCTGCGCGCGCCGGCGGCGTTAAAACCCGGCCGCCGCCTGACCGTCCATCTCGCCGAAGGCTCCGCGGACATCGCGTTGGCCGACGTGCAGCCGCGTCTTACCGACGGCTTTTGACGCGGGTAGTTTTGACAGCACGGTGACCACGGCATGCATTGCTCGCCATGCATCGATCGCGCGGCGATCGATGCAGCGAACCAGCGCATCGACGTGGAGGTTTTACTACGCAACACCGTGGCGATTACAAGATTTGCCGTGCATTCGCGTCATGCTTTGCAAAAGACCGTGCGTTTGCGGGGTTATCCCAAGTCGCCTACAATCCATTGCTCCAACAGGCTTTATCCGCAGAACTCCCCATAAACAGATAGAAGGAAAGCACCATGGAACACCAGCTCCCGCCGCTGCCGTACGCGAAAAACGCACTCGCTCCGCACATGTCGGAAGAGACGCTCGAGTTTCATTACGGCAAGCACCACCAGACCTATGTGACTAACCTGAACAATCTGATCAAGGGCACCGAATACGAAAACCTGTCGCTCGAAGAGATCGTCAAGAAATCGTCGGGTGGCGTGTTCAACAACGCGGCACAAATCTGGAATCACACGTTCTTCTGGAACTCGCTGAAGCCGCAAGGCGGCGGCGCACCGACGGGCGCGCTGGCCGAAGCGATCAACAAGAAGTGGGGTTCCTTCGACAAGTTCAAGGAAGAATTCACGAAGACCGCAGTCGGCACGTTCGGCTCGGGCTGGGCATGGCTCGTGAAGAAGGCCGACGGTTCGCTCGACCTGGTGTCGACCAGCAACGCCGCCACGCCGCTGACCACCGATGCGAAGGCACTGCTGACCATCGACGTGTGGGAACACGCTTATTACATCGACTACCGCAATGCGCGTCCGAAGTTCGTCGAAGCGTACTGGAACATCGTGAACTGGGACTTCGCAGCGAAGAACTTCGCTTAAGCGATTGACGCGACGCACGCGCGGCGCGATGCGGTGCGCTAGCGAGCAGGACCCAGCCGCGCACCACAGCAGAAGTTGCGAAAGAAGCCCTCCGATGCGAGGGCTTTTTTTTGCCTGTGATGTGCGTGTGTTTTGCCTGGGCGCGGCTCGATTTCCAGATCATTGCGCCACCGCTGCCGGACGGCAAGCCTCACGATTCATTTGTCGTTGTCCGGCGTGCATCGCGATTCCGCGATTCTCGAGCACCTCGACGGCCGCGGCCTGCAGGACATGACGAACTCGCCGATCTACAGCGCCCAGCTGGCGCTCGACAGCTATCGGAAAGGTATTGGCGGCCTGAGAGCTTCGCGACACGAACCGCGCGGCGGACCGCTTTGTGCGTGCCCCATTCCTGCTCGACGCGATCGCCAAGCGCGCGGCCCCGAACTACATCGCCGCCGTGCCGGCGCAATCGTACGCGGACCACGCGGTGGCCAGCATAGTGAGCGTGGTGCGCTTCATGTGTGCGCCGCCGCCCGAATCGCGATGGACTGCGCAACAGCTGTCATGCAGGATGGATTTGGGGGCGATCGTTCGCCAATGCGCGACGGTACTTCTTCGGTGCCGCAGGCATCGTGGTCGCTCGTACGCGAAAGCGCGAGATTGCCGTACTAAAGCTTCGGCATGCCGGTCAATTGCTTCGGCACAATCGCGTGAGCGTCGAAAATCAGTAGGCCTCCCGGTCGTACCAGCGTCATATTCGGGCGTAACCTTCGCGGCAACGGTGCGATCCCCTGTGTTCGACAGCGAACAGTTTGGAGCGCGATGCTTGCCGTTGTAAACATATGTCAGTACACTCATCCGCGGCGTAGTACAGCCGGCTTGCAGGCGCGGCACGGGTTAGCAGCGCGGTTGGGCAACGTGGCCTGGCAGCGTGGTTTGGCAACGCGCTCAGCCAAGGCCGGTCTCGTGCACCCAATATCGAAGGCTCAAGGTGCGACACGGTGGTATTGCTGTCGCCGGACGTCGAGCAATGCTTGCGAAGGCAGGCGGGAATCAGGTGTTTCGAAAGTGCGGCAGCCGCATCGTCGATGCAGCGCTCGTGCGGTCGCGTGTCCGGCATTCCTGACCACACCGGCGGGGCGCTACCTGGTGTGACGGGTGTGAACGACGTTGGCCTGGGCCGCTTACCATGTTCGGCAGCCCGTTGTATGTGCAACCAGTTTGCAGTGACTTTGCCGCTGCGCTTTCCTATTTATCGTGGCTTGAGTCATGACCTCTGAACTCGATGCGTCCAAGGTGCTCGATTCGCTTCCCGCGCTCGTCTGGAACGGCACATGCG
>DATLOW010000565.1:0-3117 GCA_035536055.1 Paraburkholderia sp.
GCTGACCACCGTCGGCAACGGACTCGTCAAGACCGGCACGACGCTCGACAACGCGGGCGGCAACCATGCGGTTTCCTCAGGACTGGGCAGCGTGGTCGGCGATGCGGGCACGACCGTCGCCGCCACCGGCGGGCTGCTGCAAGGCGGCAGCGGCGGCAACCCGCTTGCACCGCTTGCACCGCTTGCACCGCTTGGCGGCGCGCTCGGCGGACTCAGTGGCGGTAGCGGCGGCGGCAATCCGCTTGCACCGGTCACCGGTCTGCTCGGCGGCCTCACCGGGGCGAGCGGCGGCAACAGTGGCACCGGCGCGGGTACCGGCGGCGCCGGTGCCGGCGGCCTGCTCGCACCGATCACCAGTCTGGTCGGCGGCGCGCTGGGCGCTGCGCCCGCAGCTGGCGGCGGCGGTGCCACGGCCGGCTCGGGCGGTACCGGCGGTGCCGGCGGCGCGAACGGCGGCAAAGGCCTGATCGGCGCCGTGGCGGGTCTGGTGCCGGCGATCACCGGCAGCGTGTCGGTGGCGGTCACGCCGCAAGCCACGTCCGGCGGCACGCACTCGAACCCCGGCCCGAGCGCCAACGCAAGCTCACCCACCAATACCGCCAGCGGCACCAACAATCCGCTGGCCAGCATCACGTCGACAGTAGGGGGACTGCTCGGCGGCCTTGCTCCGGCGGCGCGCAAGTAGCAGGCGGACTGCTCACGTGCTCCACGCCGGACGGGGCACGTGAGGCTGTCTCGCAGCAACGCCGGCAGGACTCGCAACCAGCGCTCGCAGGATCGCATCGACGTAGCGCGGACCCATGGGCAGACGCGGCCAGCACGTGATGACGCGCGCCCACAGAACAAGATCGGCCAACGAGGAAAGACCCATGAAATACGGGCACAGCACTGCGCGGTACAAAACCGCGGAGCTCAGAACAGCTGCGCGCAAAACCGCCGCACGCGCACCCGCGGCGCTGCTGCTCGCGGCGGCGCTCGCCAGCAACGCCTACGCGCAAACGCGGCCCGCAGTCAGCGGCAATCCGCTGGAAGCGCTCCCGCAAATCAAGGCGCCCGACAAGCCGAATGTCACCGTGCAGGTCCAGCAGCAGACACCGCCGCTGCAGCAACTGCTCGAGCGTCATCTGACGCCGTCGAAGGTGCAGGTCGAAGGAGTGAAATCGCTTCCATTCGACGAAGTCGCGCAACGCTTCACGCCGCTGGTCGGCAAGGACATCACGATCGGCGAGCTGATCGAGGTCGCTAACGGCGTAACGAAGTTGTACCAGCAGCGCGGCTTTGCGCTGTCGTTCGCATTTATTCCGGCGCAGAGCTTCGAAAATGGCGTGGTGCGCGTGACGGTGGTCGAAGGCTACGTCGCGCAGATCAAGGTGACCGGCAAGCCCGGCGCGCTCGAAGACCGCATCCGCGCACTCGCCGACCACATCAGCGCGGACCGCCCGCTGCGCCGCGCGACCTTCGAACGCTACATCAACCTGATGGGGCGCCTGCCGGGCGTGAAGGTCGGCGCGAATGTGCCGCCGCCGCAAAACACCGACGGCGCCACCACGCTCGAACTGAACGTCGAACACAAGCCGTACGACGTCGGCGCCGGCATCAACTTCAACCAGCCGGGCGTGCAAGGGCTGCTGACCGTTTCCGAAAACGGACTGACTTCGCTCGGCGAACAGCTGAGCGTGTCGGCGCTGCTGCCGAAGGGCCGCGATAACGTCACGTATCTCGCTGCGCACGGCGGCCTGCCGATCGGCAGCGACGGCCTGTCGGCCGCGGTGGACGCGTCGCATTACCGCGGCAACCCGATCGACAATCCGGGCCTGCCGCCGAACATCCAGCGCACGGTGATCAACGACAAGCTCGGTTTGTCCGCGACCTATCCGCTGATTCTGTCGAACACGCGCAATCTGATCGGCACGGTGACCGGCTACGCGTCGCATGACGAAGACCGCTATCACGATCAGAACAGCGGCGCGCAGCTCGGCCTGCGCTCGCAGGTGCGCGTGCTGCAACTGCAGGCCGACTATGCAGAGGTCGACGGCAACACGGTGCGCAAGGCCAGCGTCAATGTGGCGAAGGCCTTCAATATTCTCGGCGCGTCGGCGTCCGGCGACATCAATGTGCCAGGCGCCGCGCAGCCGCAGAATCCGGCGTCGATCACGTTCGTGCGCACCGGCGCGAACGTGTCGCAGAGCAACCAGTGGCCGCTTGGTATCGGTACCACGATCGCCGCGATCGGCCAGTACAGTCCCGATTCGCTGCCGACCTCCGAACAGATTTCGTTCGGCGCACAGCGCTTCGCGCAGGGCTATCAACCGGGCGAGACCTCCGGCGATTCGGGCTGGGCCGCATCGTTCGAACTGAACCGCGCGTTCTCGCCGGGCTTCACGTATCTGCGCACGATTACGCCATACATATCGTTCGACGTGGCGCGCGTCTATCTGCATGCGGGTACGCCTTCGCCTTCGCGGCTGTCGTCGATTGCGCTGGGCTTCCGGATCACCGATGCGAAGTACTACAGCCTCGATCTTTCGGTCGCGAAAGCGCTCGGCGATGCGCCGATCGAAAGCCCGTCGCGCAGCCCGCGGATCAATGCGACGTTCTCGTATCAGTTGAACTGAGCGGCGCGCCGCTCAAGCGTGTCCGCTTTTGCGCGAACGGCGTTTAGAAGTTTTCTTATCAAACACCGCACACACTTTCACGTATTCTGCCGACTCCGGATGCCGGGGCGGCCATACGTGCAGCGCAGCGCCGCACGCCGCGCCGCGAAGCCGGCGCTGCTGCCGCAGTGAGCCGCAGCAACACCCGCACAAACGAAGCGACCGCAAGAAGCCGCCAGCGAATGCGATGCACAGTGCATCCAGCCGGATGACACTGGGCATCTGCATCTCGCGACGATCTTAAACAGGGAGGACAAACATGACGCCATTCTCCAGGACCGCCGGCGCTGTCGGCACGAGCGGCCGTGTGCTGCGCCTTGCAGCGCTGGCCGGTCTGCTGTGCGCAAGCGTCACCGCTGCTTTCGCGCAAACCGACACGCCGGTCGGCACGTGGCAAACCATCGACGACCATACGCATCAGCCGAAGGCGCTCGTGCAGATCGTGCAGAACGACAGCGGCGAA
>DATLOW010000566.1:0-24271 GCA_035536055.1 Paraburkholderia sp.
TCTCGCGTGGCTTGCTGTTCGCTGCGTTACATCGGTGTCATTTCCTCAGATAGCTGGCCGCGTTGCCTTGCGCAGTACGCGCCGCATCGACCGGTATCGGCAGCGGCGCGGGCGGGGCGATCTCGTCCCACAGCGTTACTGCGTTGCCGCCCATTGAGCGCGGCGTCGCGGCGATCATCGTGAGTCCGGTCGCGCCGCCGCGTTGTTGCGCGAGCACGTGGTCGTCGAGTGGATTGCCGTTCATCGAAACGACATCGGCGGGTGTATTCAATAGTTGTGCGGGCCCACCGGTTGCTGGTACATCGATGGTTGCGGATGCATCGACGTCGGCGTCGCCGGCAACCGCCGTGTCCGGCGACGCTGCCGCTGCAGGCGCGAGGCCGGCGAGGGCAACGGAACCGGCGTCGGAGGAGAGCGACGCAGCGGGTTCTTCGGCGCATGCGGCAGACGGCAGCGCGAGCAGGGAGAGGGTGCTGCCAAGCAGTGCTGCACCGATAAGCAGGCGCAACGACGCATGCAGTGCCGGGCTGAGGGCGAGGCTCGAAAGGGCTCGCGCGTTGCCGCGGATAACGAGTCGCATGATGTGTCTCCTTGGTGCGACACGTTTAGCGAAACGTATGCCATCGCGGGCAAAGCATTGCTGCAGCGGGCTTCGGCGTGTGCGCTACGGCGCGCGTGTGCCTAAATCGTGGGAAAACGTTTCAGCGTTGATACGGCACCGGCGGGCCGGGCAATTCAGACAAAATCCGCGAATCGGGAATTTTTCAAAGCCGAGTTAAGTATGCGGAAAGCCGTTGGAAACCGTACGAATAACGGAGTTTTTATGCAGAAAGAACTTACCGTTGTTTATCGCTACGGCGGTCAGGCTTACCTAATCAAGGGTTACTGAATTAATTTGCATATTTGTTTTTCGAAGCGCCGTACGTATAGTAAGCTCTCGAACACAGCACAACAGTTTTTAAAAAAGCCCGATCTGGGCCGTCCAATAACACGCGCCGTTTTCGGGGATCAGCTGTCCGTACGGAATGGAATGGCCGTTCGGTTTTCGTCGTAATGCGAATCCCGATGCGAATTGACGTACCTGAGGAATATGAGGAATAGCGCTCAGGTACGTGCGTCATCCTTAACGTTCGTTGACGAGAGGATCTGAATAATGGAATCCGCAACGCGGCAACTGATTTACGTTTCAAGAGATCCCAGTGCTGAACTCAACGCGCGCTTTCATGAGCGCGGCTGGCACGTCGAAGTGGTTGGTTCCGCGCGCGACGCGCGCCGCGCGGTGCGCGCCAACACCGCCGCCGGCGGTCTGCTCGATCTGTCGAGCTGTTTCCAGCAGCATGAAATCGCTGCGTTCGAATCGTGCCTGACGATGCCCAACGTGGGCTGGGTCGCGGCCACCATGCCCGGCCAGTTGCAGGACGCGGCATTGCGCCGCCTTGTGCGCGACTACTGTTTCGATTACGTAACGGTCCCTTATTCCGGCGATCGGATCGTCGATTCGGTGGGCCACGCCTACGGCATGATCTCGCTCGGCGAAACCGCTTCCAACGACGCGGTGCAACCGGCTGGCACCGAAGGTGAGATGGTCGGTTCGTGCGATGCCATGCTGGCGTTGTTCCGCTCGATCCGCAAAGTTGCAATGACCGACGCGCCGGTGTTTATCTCAGGCGAATCGGGCACCGGCAAGGAATTGACCGCGGTGGCGATTCACGAGCGCTCGTCGCGGCGTAACGCGCCGTTCGTCGCGATCAACTGCGGCGCGATTCCGCCGCATCTGCTGCAATCGGAACTGTTCGGCTACGAGCGTGGCGCGTTTACCGGCGCGAACCAGCGCAAGATCGGCCGCGTCGAAGCGGCCAACGGCGGCACGCTGTTTCTCGATGAAATCGGCGATCTGCCGCTCGAAAGCCAGGCGAGCCTGCTGCGCTTTCTGCAGGAGCGCAAGGTCGAGCGGCTCGGCGGCCACGGCTCGATCGAAGTCGACGTGCGCATCATCTCGGCGACCCACGTCGACATGAACACCGCGATGATCGAAGGCCGCTTCCGCTCCGACCTGTATCACCGGCTGTGCGTGCTGCAGATCGACGAGCCGCCGCTGCGCGCGCGCGGCAAGGATATCGAGTTGCTCGCGCGACATATGCTCGAACGTTTCAGAAAAGATGCAAGCCGCCGGTTGCGCGGGTTCTCGCCGGACGCGATCGCCGCGTTGCATAACTACAGCTGGCCGGGCAACGTACGCGAACTGATCAACCGGGTGCGGCGTGCGATCGTGATGTCGGAAGGCCGCGCGATCACGGCGCGCGATCTGGAACTGTCCGAGTACGTCGAGATCGTGCCGGTATCGCTCGCGCAGGCGCGCGAAGCCGCGGAGCGTCAGGCGATCGAACTCGCGCTGCTGCGTCACCGCGGGCGCCTCGGCGACGCTGCGCAGGAGCTCGGCATTTCGCGGGTCACGCTGTATCGTCTGCTGTGTTCGCATGGCATGCGTCATATGGAAAGCGAACCGCTTGCACCGCACGCGGGCATGCCGCCTACCGTGCAGCATCTCTGAGCCCGTATCTCCAACCCGCATCTTCGACCGATTTCTGCCTCGATCACGACGCGCCGGCCCGCAGACACATCGCTGCGGCCGGCGCGTCGGCGTATCGGCTGCGGGCCACTTCCTTCCCCATCGAAAACGCTGAGAGTTCACGGTGCCTGGTCGCACCGCGAGGCACGCTATCATTGCAAGTTTGGCGACGCATGCGCGTGACGGCTCGACGAACTGAGCGGCCGGCGCGCAGGGCGTCCACCTGACGCGCACCGCGGCCACCCGCCGCCACGCGTGGCCCAGCGGCTACACGTTACACATTGGGGAACGACAGCACATGCAACAGTACCTTGACCTCGTACGACACATCATGGAAAACGGGTCGTGGCAGGAGAACCGCACCGGCGTGCGTACGCTCAGCTTCCCGGGCGCCGCATTGCGCTTCGACCTGCAGCAGGGTTTCCCCGCCGTGACGACCAAGAAGCTCGCGTTCAAGTCGGCGATCGGCGAGTTAGTGGGTTTCCTGCGCGCGGCGCGCAATGCGGCCGATTTCCGCGCGCTCGGCTGCAAGGTCTGGGACCAGAACGCCAACGAGAACAAGCAGTGGCTGGCTAACCCGTTTCGCGAATCGGAGTCCGACCTCGGTGCGATCTACGGCGTGCAATGGCGGCAATGGCCGGCGTACAAGCTGCTGGACGCAGCGAAAGCGGCGCAGGTCGACGCTGCGCTGCAGGCCGGTTTCGCGCGCGTGACCGAATTCGAAGAAGACGGTGTGCGCAAGGTGTTGCTCTACAAGGCGGTCGACCAGTTGCGCCAATGTCTTGACACGATCGTCAAGAATCCGTCTGACCGCCGCATCCTGTTTCACGGCTGGAACTGGGCGCAGCTCGACGAGATGGCCTTGCCGCCGTGCCACCTGCTTTACCAGTTTCTGCCGAACGCGGCGAAGCGCGAGATCTCGCTGTGCCTGTATATCCGCAGTAACGACGTCGGCCTCGGCACGCCATTCAACCTGACCGAAGGCGCGGCGCTGCTGCACCTGGTCGGACGGCTGACCGGCTACAAGCCGCGCTGGTTCAGCTACTTCATTGGCGATGCGCACATCTACGAAAGCCACATGGACATGCTGAAGGAGCAGCTGACGCGCGAGCCGTTCCCGTCGCCGACCTTGCGGCTCGCCGAGCGTATTCCCGATTTCGCGGTGACCGGCAAGTACGAGCCGGAGTGGCTCGAGAAGGTCGAGCCGGCCGACTTCGCGCTCGACGGTTATCAGCATCACGCGCCGTTGACCGCGCCGATGGCGGTCTGACGCACGTGCTCTGGGGCAAGGCGTTGCGCCTTGCCTGCGGCAGCGCCGCAGCCCAGCGCTCGCACTCCGGCACCCTCGCGGTCTCCGGCTAGCGCGCCTCGAAGCTATCGCAATCCAGAACTGCCGCTGTTTACAACCCTCCCGGTATCCGCCAATCGCTTGCCGGCGCGCGATTCGATACTTTAAGTCTGTTCTCCTACGACTTAACTTTGGGTTCCGCTCCGGCCGCGCCGACTCTAAGCTTCTCTACCTCGCGCCCGACGGCGACCGCCAGCCGGACGCCGTCCTGTCGCATCGCGCGGCAGCGGCGCCGTTTCGCGTGCTGCCATCGAAGCACATTTTTCGTCTGCGTACGTGTTTGAGGATAAGAGATGAAGCGGTATCGCAACGCCAAGATTGTTGCCACCCTCGGCCCCGCCAGTTCCGACAAGGCGACTATCCGGAAGCTATTCGACGCGGGCGTCGACGTGTTCCGGTTCAACTTCAGCCATGGCACGCAGGACGATCATCTGCGGCGCCTGAAGGCGATTCGCGAGGTCGAGGCGGAATGCGGCCGGCCGATCGCCGTGCTGCTGGACCTGCAAGGCCCGAAAATCCGGCTTGGCACCTTCGACGGCGGCTTTGCGATGCTGGCCGCGCACGAGCATTTCCGCCTCGACCTCGATCCGGCGCCGGGCAACAGCCGGCGTGCGCCGCTGCTGCATCCGGAAGTGTTTGCCGCGTTGCAGGTCGGCTCGGAACTGCTGCTCGACGACGGCAAGATCCGCCTGCGCGTGATCGACAAGCAGCGCGATTTCGCCGATACCGAGGTGCTGGTCGGCGGCCGCATCTCGGACCGCAAGGGCGTGAACGTGCCTGACGTGATGCTGCCGATCTCGGTGCTGACCGCCAAGGATCGCGAAGATCTCGCGTTCGGCCTCGAGCATGGCGTCGACTGGGTCGCGTTGTCGTTCGTGCAGCGCCCGGAAGATATCGACGAAGCGCGCCGCCTGATCGGCTCGAAGGCGTGGGTGATGGCCAAGCTGGAAAAGCCGCTGGCAATCGATCATCTGGCCGGCATCGTCGAGCGCTGCGACGGCCTGATGGTGGCGCGCGGCGATCTCGGCGTCGAACTGCCGGCCGAGAAGATTCCCGAGATTCAGCGGCGCATCATTCGCGCGTGCCGCGAAGCCGGCAAACCGGTGATCGTCGCCACGCAGATGCTCGAATCGATGATCGCGTCGCCGGTGCCGACGCGCGCGGAAACCTCGGACGTGGCCGGCGCGATCTACGCCGGCGCGGACGCGGTGATGCTGTCTGCGGAATCGGCGAGCGGTCAATATCCGGTCGAAGCGGTGTCGGTGATGAACCGGATCATCGAACAGGTCGAACTCGATCCCGAGTATCGGCGCGGCATCGACGCGTCGCACGCGGCCGTCGAATCGGGCCCGGCCGATGCGATCTGTAGCGCACTGCGGCAGGTGGTGCGCGTGATCGAGCCGGCGGTGACGGTCACGTATACGTCGTCTGGATTTACGAGCCTCAGGGCCGCGCGCGAGCGCGTGCCGACCGCGATCATCGCGATGTCGCCGTCGCTGCAGGTGTGCCGGCAACTGGCACTCGCGTGGGGCGTGCATGCGCTGCCGTTCCGGAACGCGCACGACGTGCAGGAGATGATCGCGCTTGCGCAGCAGGCCGCGTCCGAAGAAGGGTTTGCCAAGGCGGGGGAGTCGATCGTGATCGCCGCGGGGCTGCCGTTCGGCGAGTCGGGTACGACCAACCTGCTGCATATCGCGCGTTGCGACGACTGAGCGGCGGTAGCCGAACGTCGGTTCGGCCTGGATGGAAACAGGGCCGCCGCAATGTGGATTGCGGCGGCCCTGTTTGCTCAGGCGCATTGCTGCGGTCGTTGCGGCGGCGGCCTGCTGCGGTCGTTGCTGAGGCGGCTTGCTGCGGCCGCTGCTGAGGTGGCTTGCTGCGGGCGCTGCTGAGGCGGCTTGCTGCGGCCGCTGCTGAGGCGGCCTGCTGCAGCCGTTGCTGAGGCGGCTTGCTGCGGCCGCTGCTGAGGCGGCCTGCTGCGGCCGTGCCGCGGCGGTTTGCTGCAAGCCGTCGCGGCGACTATCGCTGCGCCTGTACGCTTCCTGCGGCCGTTCGCGTTATGCGCGGCGCTCGCCATGCGGGCCGCGGTTGACGCGACTAGCCGCGATGATGCTCGTCGCGACCGCCGCCGCCGGTTGCACGCTGTTCCTGATGTTGCTGAGGTTGCGGACGCGGCTGCTGCTGGACTTGCGGCGGCCGTTGCGGTGCCGGCTGCGGATGGAACTCCGGCCGCGGCTGCTGCACCTGCTGCGGGTGAACCTCAGGACGTGGCTGCTGCGCCTGCTGCGGGTGAAACTCGGGGCGCGGCTGCTGCACCTGTTGCGGGTGATATTCAGGCCTTGGCTGTTGCGCTTGCTGCGGATGAAACTCCGGCCGCGGCTGCTGAACCTGCTGCGGCGCTTGCTGACCTTGCGGCGCACGCGGCTCAGCCTGTTGCATCGGCATCGATTGATGCGCGCGCGGCACCGCCTGCTGTTCCGCTCCCGGGTTAAAGCCAGGGCGCTGCTGTGGTGCGGCGGACGGATGGTTGCCGCCGCCTGGCGCGCCTTGCACGCCCTGCGCAAACTGCGGCGCTCCGCCTTGCCGCTGCTGCGCCATCGGCGTGTGCCGCTGGGTCCAGGCCGGCGCTTCGCCGGACGGCGCCCCAGGCCGCACAGTGCCTTGCGCGCCATGCGCCGGCACCCCCGCGGGCGCACCGACGTTGCCACCGCCATTGCCCGCGCCGGCAAACTGCGGCGGCCGCGGCACACCGTTGCCCGGCCGTCCCGGCGCGGTGGCTTGCGTCCTGCCTTCGCCCGGTCGTCCTTGCAGCGTACCGTTGGCCGCCTGCGGTCCCCCGTTGGCCTGCTGCGGCGCGCCGCGCGGCCCGCCGGCAAGACCGCCCTGCGGCGGCATGCCCGGCGTCTGCTGCGGTCCGAGCGTCGCGCTGCGCACGGCACCGCCCGCCGTCTGCGGCCCGCGCGCCTGCACCAGCCGCACGTTCTGCGCCGGTCCGCCCGCCGAGCCGATGCGCTGGCCGCCGAAATGCGCCGGCACGGCCGTATGAACCACCGGATTGCCCGCGCCCGGCACGCGTCCGCCGCCTTGCGCGAAACGCTGCGCCAACTGATCGTGCCATGCGGCCGGCACATCCGGGCGGCGTGTCGCGACCACCGGCCGCGCAACAGCCGCCGCCGGCGGACGATACGCGGCTTCGCGCACGCCCGGCCGGAAGCTCTGCCGCACCGGCGCAATGCCCGGCGCACCCGGATTGAAGCGCGCGTTGTGCCACTGCCGCGGATCGACCTTCTGCGCGAAGCGATTGACCGGCTGCCCGTGCACGAACGCCGTGGCCGGCACGCAGGTCACCGCATGCGGCGCGCGGTAGTTCACGTAGGTGTTGTGGATGTTCGTGATGTGGTTGTTCACGTAGACCGGCCGGTTCACGCGCTCGTAATAGCGCGGGCTCCAGCCGTGCGCCCAGTGCGGATGCCACGGTTCGCCCGGACCGAGTGCGAACCATGCGAGGCCGGCGGTCGCGACCCCGCCGACCGCGAGGCTCACGCCCCAATCGGCGCCACCGCCACCTCCGCCGTCGCCGACGAACGCGACCAGCGCCGGCGCATAGACCGGCGGCGCGCTCGCGACGTCGGCGCCCGGCACCCACGCCCAACTGTTGCCGATATACGCCCAGCGGCCGTAGTGATACGGCGCAAAGCCCCACGGTGCATCGTCGACCCAGGTCCAGCCCCACGGCGCCTGCCAGATCCAGTGACCGTCGCGGTACGGCGCCCAGTCGGCGGGCATCTGGTTGGGGGTCCACACCGCGCCGTATTGCGGGTCTTCGCGCCAGCTGCCGTTGGCGTCGAGGTCCTGATAGCCGGGCATGTCGCGCGACACGTAGCGCGCCGACACCGAGCGGTCTTCGCTGGCGTCGCGGCTCGCCGCCCATTGATCGAGGCTGTCGGGCGCGGGCGCGCCGTTGCTCGCCAGCTGTTGCAGGTTGGTGCCGCCGAAGCGGAGCTGCTGGCCCGCCGCGACCGGTACTTGCCCGCCGTCGCCGTACACGGTCGCGCTGCCGCTGCGTACCGTGACCGTCGTCGAGCTGCCGTCCGGTGCGACGTCGACCCGGTAGTCGCCCGGGCCGGCGATGCCGAGCGCGAGATTCGGCGTATCGATTTCATACGACCCGCCGGACGGCAGTTCGCGTACGTGCGTCGACAGCGTGCCTTGCGCAACCTTCAGCTGGGTGCTGTCGTCGTCGAGATTGAGCACGTCGACGCTGGTCGTTTCGCCGAGGCGCACCGCGGTCGAGCCGATATGCAGCTCGGAGCGCGCGCCTTTGTCGTCCCACAGCTGATCGCCGGTGGTGAGCGGGCGGTTGACCTGGGCGTACGACCAGTCGCTTGCGCCGGCCGGTTGCGTGGTGACGGTGCCCGCCATGTAGTTCAGACGCGCGACGCGCCCGGGCGGATCGCTATCCTGCGCGCTGGCGGGTGCACCGGCAGGCGGTGCGGGCGCGGCATCCGCGGCGTCGGGCGGCGGTGGCGGCTCCTGTTGCGCGTAGGCCGGCCAGGCGGTGAAGCTGGTCAACGCCGCGACGGCGAGCGTGCTGAGCGCCGCGGCGACGGCTGGCGCGAGCCGCAGCGTCTTCAGGGCGCAGGCGGGGCGGTGGGGCGCGGCGGCGTGGCCGGGCGATGGGGGTGTCGAATGGCGTGCAATAGGGGTTCGCATTGATGACTCCGTCGGATGCCGGTGCAATATCGGCACCCTGTGGGAATCACTGTAACCGCGCGGCCTGTTTCAAGGCCTGCTCATTTGTAAGTCGTCTGACCCCCGCTGTAACAAGACGTGTCGTGGGTTGCCAATTTGCTTCGCATTAAGTGCGCTGGCCCAGCAAATCGTCGAAATAGCGCTGTCCGGCGGGCGTCACGCGCAGGATGCGCGCTCGCGCGGTGTGCTCGACCCAGCCGTGCGAGGTCCACGAATCGAGCAGCGCCGCGCCGAGCGCGCCGCCCAGATGGGGCCGCCGCTCGCTCCAGTCCGGACAGGTGCACGCGAACCGGCGTCGCCGCGTGCGCTGGCTGGCGACGTCGATGCCCCAGCCGGCGAGGCGTTGCGCGCCGTCGGGCGTGGCGTCGAGCGCATCGCCGTGGCGCGTCAGCAGGCCGTCGCCGACCAGCCGTTCGTACACGCGCACGGCCAGTTCGCCGGCCATGTGGTCGTAGCAGGTGCGCGCATAGCGCATGTCGACCGGCACGGTGCGCGCCGGCCGTGGTGTCGGCCGTTGCGGCGCGGCGGCTTGTGCGACGTTGGCGAGCGCTTCGATCGACGCGGCGATATCCGCCGACGCAATGCGGAAATAGCGGTGCCGGCCGCGCACTTCGAGCGCGAGCAGGCCGCCTTCGGTCAGCCGCGCGAGGTGCGCGCTTGCCGCCGACGGCGACAGGCCTGCGATCATCGTCAGTTCGCCGGCCGGGCGCGCGCTGCCGTCCATCAGCGCCCACAGCATCGCGGCGCGGCCGGGGTCGGCGAGCAGCGCGCCGATTCGGCTCAGGCCCGGGAAATGGCTGGATTCGTCGGTAAGCGGGGAAGCCATCTGTGACTCCTTTGGCGGCGCAGTGGGCGCCGCGTTTGGGTATCGGATAGTGCACTGTAACGCGCGCGCGGCAATCGACGTTTCAACGCGGTGTGAAGTGTCGGATGCGGTGCGATGGCAGTGGCAGTGGCAGTGGCAGGCGGCGAGCGGCAAGCGGCAAGCGGCAAGCGGCAAGCGGCAAGCGGCAAGCGCCGGCGCATGCGGATGCAGTGGCTACCCGTCGCGATCCCGCGCCACCGCGCTCGCTCCAGCCCGGCCCGCAGTTCGGAGCGCCGCCACGCGGCCAGGCTAGAATCGGGCTCTGATTTCCCGTTAGAGAAGCGCAGTCGATGAAGCTCATTCTCGCCGCCGTCGCGGCCCTCGCCGTGCTGTCGTGCGCCGCTTGCGCGCAGGGCGGCGCCAGTTCGCCGGGCGCCGGCTCCGGCAGCATCACGATGTACGGCACGATCGACGAAGGCGTCAGCGTGCGCAAATAGCGCGGTAGATAACGCCGCACATCGCCTCGCAACTCGCGCCAGCTCGGCACCGCACGCAGCACCGCGTGGCGCGCCGCGCGCAGATTGCGCATCGCGGGCGGGTGCGGCGCTCGTATAATCGGCTCCTTTCAATCATTTGCAGATCGCCGGAGTCGACATGAGCCACGCACCCACCGCGCCGCTGGAGCGTTCGGAAACTACCTTCCGCTTCCTTGCCGAGCCGACCTCAGTCAACTTCGGCGGCAAGGTGCACGGCGGCGCGCTGATGAAGTGGATCGACGAAACCGCCTACGCGTGCGCCGCGGTCTGGTCGGGCCGCTACTGCGTGACGGTCAGCGTCGGCAATATCCGTTTTCGCCGGCCGATCCTGGTCGGCAATCTGGTCGAACTGCGCGCGCGGGTCGTCGCGACCGGCCGCACCAGCATGCATATCCACGTGTCGGTCTGCGCCGGCGACCCGAAGGGCGGCGAACTGCTGCAAACCACCGATTGCCTGGTCGTGATGGTAGCCGTCAACGAGAACGGTCATCCGGTGCCGGTGCCGTCGTTCGAGCCGGTGACCGATGAGCAGCAGCGTCTGGCGAAGTACGCGATGGACGTGAAGGCCGCGCTCGATGCGATCGTCGAGCTGAAGCCGGAGGAAGTCGCGCAAGGGAAGGTCTGACGCGCGCCGCAGCGCGCGAGACGGCACGCAAAGCGGCACGCAAGGCGGCGCGAACAACGGCTCGCGAGGCGTGCGCGAAACTGCGACGATAGCCGCGCCAAAGCGGCAGATAAAACAGCGCGCCCAGCCGTGCGCAAAAAAATCGCCCGAACCGCAGCGGTCCGGGCGATTTCGCTTCTGCCAGATTCAGGCAACAGCTCAGCCGACACATTAGCCAACCGTGCCGCCGACGGCGCGGCCTACCCGCTCAACCCTTCGTGTTGCCGACCATCTCATGCGGCCGCACCCACTCGTCGAACTGCGCTTCGGTCAGATAGCCGAGCGACAGCGCCGACGCCTTCAGTGTGGTGCCTTCCTTGTGCGCCTTCTTCGCGATCTTGGCGGCCTTGTCGTAGCCGATGTGCGGATTGAGCGCGGTGACCAGCATCAGCGATTCGTTGAGCAGCGTATCGATGCGCTCGCGGTTCGGCTCGATACCGACCGCGCAGTTGTCGTTGAAGCTGTGCGCGCCGTCGGCCAGCAGGCGGACCGATTGCAGCACGTTGTGCGCGATCATCGGGCGGAACACGTTCAGTTCGAAATTGCCGCTGGCGCCGCCGAAGTTCACCGCCGCGTCGTTGCCGAACACCTGGCAGCACAGCATCGTCATCGCTTCCGACTGCGTCGGGTTGACCTTGCCCGGCATGATCGAGCTGCCCGGTTCGTTCTCCGGAATCGACAACTCGCCGAGGCCGCAGCGCGGACCGCTGGCCAGCCAGCGGATGTCGTTGGCGATCTTCATCAGGCTCGCGGCGACGGTCTTCAGTGCGCCATGCGCGAACACCAGCGCATCGGCCGCGGCCATCACCTCGAACTTGTTTGGCGCGGTTTCGAACGGCAGTCCGGTCAGCTTGCCGATTGCGCCTGCCACCTGCACCGCGAATTGCGGATGCGCGTTCAGCCCCGTGCCCACCGCGGTGCCGCCGAGCGCCAGCTGATACAGATGCGGCAACGCCGATTCGACGTGGCGAATCCCTTGCTCGAGCTGCGCGACATAGCCGGAGAACTCCTGGCCGAGCGTCAGCGGCGTGGCGTCCTGCAGGTGCGTGCGGCCGATCTTGACGATGTCCCTGAACGCTTTCGCCTTGCTGTCGAGCGTATCGCGCAGCGTCTTCAGCGCCGGCACCAGATGCTTTTCGATCGCGACTGCGGCGGCCACGTGCATCGCGGTCGGGAACACGTCGTTGGACGACTGGCCGCGGTTCACGTCGTCGTTCGGATGCACGAGGCGCGCTTCGCCGCGTTCGCCGCCGAGCAGTTCGCTCGCGCGATTGGCGATCACCTCGTTCAGATTCATATTGGTCTGCGTGCCGGAACCCGTTTGCCAGACCGCGAGCGGAAACTCTTCCGGATGCTTGCCTTCGATGATCTCGTCGGCGGCGTGGATAATCGCCTTAGCCTTGTTCGCGTCGAGCACGCCCAGACCGAGGTTCACCTCGGCCGCCGCGCGCTTGATCACGGCGAGCGCATTGATCAGCTCGGGCGATTGCTTTTCCGTCGAAATCTTGAAGTTCTGCAGCGAGCGCTGCGTCTGCGCACCCCATAGACGGGCGTTCGGCACGGCAATTTCGCCGAACGTGTCGCGTTCCATTCGTACATCTTCGGTCATGGTATTCACTCCGCTTTGGCTGAATGAAGACGGCGCGCGGCGCGCACCATCAAAGCTGATCGTCGACTGGCAGAAGCAAGAATAAACCTGTCAGCGCATTCCGGTAGAAACCGGCGTTCGGGTCCACGGTGTAGCGGGTGACGATGCCGTTTTCGACGTCGGTCCACATCAGATTCGACTGCAGATTGGCCGGCCCGCGGCTCAGTTTCGGCCCGGGCGGCGCAAGCGTCACGTGATAGCTGGAGCCGGGTCCGGTCACGCGATCGAACAGCCGCGCGACCTGATCCGCGAGCGGCGGGCTATGGATCACGAGCGCCAGTTCGGTGTTCAGATGCGCGGAGCGCGGATCGAGATTCATCGAGCCGATCACCAGCGTGTTGCGGTCGAACACCAGCGTCTTCGCGTGCAGGCTCGCGCGCGAACGCGAGCCGAACGCGCCGGCGCCGCCGGTATCGCCGTCGTCTTGCACCGGCTTGTACTCGTACAGATCGACGCCCGCGCGCAGCAGCGGCTCGCGGTACGGGCTGTAGCCGGCCTGCACGGCCACCGCGTCAGTGGCGGCGAGCGAATTGGTCAGCACCTTCACCTTCACGCCGCGCGCGGTGACACTGCCGAGCGTCTTCACGCCGGCGTCGTGCGGCACGAAGTACGGCGACACGATCAGCAGTTCGCGCTGCACGTTTTCGACGAGTTCCTTGATGCGCGCAAGCGGTGGGCTGCGGTACTGGTCTTGCGGCAGCCGCACCTTGTCCGGCGTGTCCGCGCGGAATTCCGCGTTGGCCCACACGAGGCCGAGTTCGTCTTTCGAGATCTGCGTGGCGAGCGGCGTTGCGTTCAGCGGTTTCGCGTTGTATGGGTCGGCGTTGCTGCGCCAGTGCTGGCGCAGCGCGTCGCGCGTCTGGTCGAGCTGCTGCGCATCGAACTTCTGCCGGTTCAGCGCGCGTAGCGGGTACGCGCTGCTGTCGTTCCAGTACTGGTCGAAGCTCGCCGAGATATCGTTGGTGATCGGGCCGGCCGCGAGCACGTCGATGTCGCGGAACTGCAGCGTGTCGCTCGCGCTGAAGTACTCGTCGCCCAGATTGCGGCCGCCGACGATCGCCAGCTGGTTGTCGGCGATCATCGCCTTGTTGTGCATGCGGCGCGTGAACGCCCCGATCTTCGTGAAGAAATTCTGCGTGCGCTGGTACATGCTGCGTTGCGCGCTGCCGAACGGATTGAACACGCGGATCTCGATGTTGTCGTGCGTGTTCAGCGCGGCCATGATGTCGTCGAGATCCTTGAAGTTCAGATCGTCGACCAGCATCCGCACGCGCACGCCGTGGTCGGCCGCGTACAACGCGGCGCCGAGCAGCAGCTTGCCGGTAGTGTCCTCGTTGGCGATGTAGTACTGCATGTCGAGCGTCTTCGTCGCGGCGCGGGCGAGCGCGATGCGCATCTGCAGTGCCTCGGTGCCGCTTTGCAGCACGCGAAAACCCGACTGGCCGGGGTGCGCGCGTTCCGGTGCGGCGAGGGCGGTGGCGAGCGGTGTGGCGTCGGCTTGCGGCAGCGCATGCGTGACCGGACGCTCGAGCGTGTCGGCGGGCGGCCGGGTCGCGCAGCCGGCGGCAGCGGTAACGGCCGCGAGACACGCGGCGAGCAGCGCGAAGCGCGTTAGCGCGCGGCGCGCGGTGCGCGGGGGATCGATCAGGGTGGCAGTCAGAACGGAGAAGGCGGAACGCCACGCAGCGGGCTGCGAAAGGTGGCGGGAATGACTGTGGTACGGCGGCACGCGGGTCCCTCCGGATGGTCGTCGCGCAAGCGCCCGTGGGTCGGGGCGCGAGATCGGGATGGCCATTCTACGAGGATTTGGGGCCGCAAGTCTGTAAGGCTGCCGGCTCGACCGGACCCGCTTCGATTACGCGTGCGCCGCACCCTGTGCCGCAATCCTGCGCGAACTGATGCGGTGAAAGCGCAGCGTCATCAGCAGCGCGACGCTCGCGAGGCCCGCCGCGAGCCCCCACCACAGCCCGCGCGCGCCGAACCCCATGTGAAAGGCCAGCACGTAGCCCGTCGGAAAGCCGATGCCCCAATAGCCGAAGGTGGCGGCGAGCATCGGCACGCGCGTGTCCTTGAGCCCGCGCAGGCACCCCGAACCGACCGTCTGCATGCCGTCGACGATCTGGAACAGCGCGGCCACCATCAGCAGCGAACTGGCGAGCGCGACCGTATGCGCGTTGGCCGGATCGTCCAGATGCAGATAAAGCCCGACGATCCAGTGCGGCGCGACGACCATCACCAGCCCCGACAGCGACATGAACGCGACGCCCAGCACCAGCGCGACGAAGCCCGCGTGCCGCGCCGCCAGCGGCTCGCCGGCGCCCGACCAGAAACCGACCCGCACATTCGCCGCCTGGCCGATCGCGAGCGGCACCATAAAGCTCACCGAGGCGACGTTCAGCGCAATCTGATGCGCGGCCAGCTGCGCTTCGCCCAGCAGCCCGACCATCAGGCCGGTGGCGAGAAACAGCAGCGACTCGACGCCGTAGGTGATCGCCACCGGCCAGCCGATGCCGAACAGCTCGCTCATCAGCGGCACGTTCGGACGCGTGGCGGCCACGAAGTGCCGGTAGCGCGGGCGCAGATGCAGCAGCGCCATCAGCGTCAGCGCGGTCAGCCAGACCGTCACCGTGGTGGCCGCGGCCGAGCCGAGAAAGCCGAGCCGCGGCAGGCCGTACGCGCCGTGAATCATGCCGTAGTTCAGAAAGCCGTTGATCACCACGCTGCCAAGCGACACCCACAGCAGCCGCTTCGCCGCGCCGATCGCGGGCAGGAACGAGCGCATCAGCCCGACCCCGATCAGGCTCGCCGGCGCGCCCCAGCGCAGCACCGCGCAGTACTGGCCGATATGCTGCGCGAGCACGGCGGGTTCGCCGAACGCAACGAGGATCGGCGTCGCAAACGACAGCAGCACGAACGCCGGCACGGCGAGCAGCAGCGACAGCAGAAAGCCGGTCCAGTAGATATGCGGCACGCGCCCGTCGTCCTGTGCGCCGCGCGCGTGCGACACGCTGACGCTCACCGACGTCAGCACGCCCTGCAGCAGCGTGACCACCACGAAGAACAGGTTCGCGCCGAGCCCGCCGGCGGCGAGCGCGTCGGGGCCGAGCGAGCCGAGCAGCACGGTGTCGGTGACGCTCATCGCCATCTGCGACAGCTGCGCGATCGCGAGCGGCGCGGCGAGGCGCGCGGTGTCGGCGGCATGGCGCGACAGCGTCGGATGGCCGGCAAGCGGGCGGGTGAGACCGGATTGGGACATGGCCTGGAAGCGGCGCGTCGCAGTGCGCGCTGCATGTAATGTTTTTGTCAAAACGAACAGCTTATTGCGTCGCGCGGCAACTGTCGATCAACAGGCACGTTTCTGGTGCGGGCTTTGCGCTGCTCGCAGCGCTTCGTTGCGGCGCGCGAGTCAGCCGTGATGAACCGCAATCCGCGTGTCGCCGAACAGCACCACCTGGCCGCCGCGAATCTTGCAGGTTTTGCGCAGTTCCGTATGCCCGTCGACCGTCACGGCGCCCGATGCAACCAGCGCTTTCGCCGCGCCGCCGCTGTCGGCGAGGCCGGTGATTTTCAGCAGGTTGTGCAGTTCGACGAACTCGCCGGTCAACGTGAAATCGAGATTGGGCATGGCGGTTGCGACCTTGGCTTGGAGGAGTCGAAAAAGGACTCGCATCATAAGCCAAAGCGTAGGCGATCCCGCTGCGCAAGCGGCGGCCGGTGTGCTGAGGGACGCGGCGCGCGGACGGCAAGCTCGGCGCTTTTCTGCGTTTTCCAGTTGTCAGGAAATGAAACCGTAAGTAACAACGGCTGTTTGGGGCGAACTTCGCTCGGAACGGTGCGGTCCTTGAAATGACCTGCTGCACGCTTGTAGCGGGACCGACTAAAGGCAGGGCGGCGACGCGCCGGCTGGTGACGCGATTTCGCACGCCCTTGTCGTCGAACTTTCAGGGAGGAACGCCATGATACCGCTTCGAACGTTGCTGATCGGCGGCTCGTTAGCCGCGCTGGCCACGACAGCCGCCGTCGCGCAAACCTCGACGCAACCATCGACGCAAGCGCCGGCGTCGCGGCCGCAGCTGGCGCAAAACGGCCAGATGGCGCCCGCTGCGGGCGCCAGCAGCGTCGCGCCGCCTAGCGCGCCAGCCGCGCATGGCGTGCAGATGCCGGCCCCCACGCAGCAGACGCTGACCGCGCCCACATCGCCCGATCCGCTGGTGCAAAAGCGCAACGCCGACGCGCAGGCGAATGCCGAGTATCGCAGCGCAAAGCAGGCATCGAAGGCGCAATACAGGCAGCAGGTCGACAACGCGAAGGTGAACCGCCAGGCGGACCAGCAGGCGGCGCGTAACCAGCTGAAGACGGATATGCAGGCGGGCCACGGCCCGCAGACACCAGACGACGAAACGAAACATTGAGCGGATACAGCCGGGCCGACGCAGGCTCGCGTCGGCCCGGCCGCATCCGGAGACGAATCGCTGACGAAACGGAGGAAATCATGAAAAAGCCGATCAACTTGCTGCTGGCGGCGCTGCTTGCGGGTGGCGCAAGCACGGTTGCACTCGCACAGACCACGCACGACCCGGCCACCGACCCGAGCACGCATGCCGACAAGAAGGCCGCCAAGGAGCAGTCGAAGGCCGACAAGAAGGCGGCGGTCGCTCAGGCAAAGGCCGATAAGGAAAAGACCGAAGCGCAGTCTGATGCGGATAAGGCAGCCGCCGATGCGCGCGTGAAGGATGCGAAGAAGCAGGCCGATTAGTCCACCGCAGCAGCCGGTGCGGACGCCGGAAAAAGGGGCGCTTGTCGACGCGCATTGTATGGATATACAGTATGCGTCGCCCCAACTCTCGCCGATCCGTCC
The DNA here is from genome assembly GCA_035536055.1 of Paraburkholderia sp. Taxonomy (GTDB): domain Bacteria; phylum Pseudomonadota; class Gammaproteobacteria; order Burkholderiales; family Burkholderiaceae; genus Paraburkholderia. The sequence continues at coordinate 17,181 of DATLOW010000566.1, forward strand.
GCCGTGCTTTCCGCCGCCGCTTCCCCGCCGTCCGATATCGCCGCGTGGCTCGCAAAGCTCAACGACGCGCAGCGCGAAGCAGTCGAACATGGCACCGCCAATCCCGCCCAGCCCGCCGGCGCGCTGCTGGTAATCGCGGGCGCCGGCTCCGGCAAGACCAACACGCTTGCGCATCGCGTCGCGAATCTGGTCGTGAACGGCGCCGATCCGCAGCGCATCCTGCTGCTGACATTTTCCCGGCGTGCCGCGCTGGAAATGACGCGCCGCGTCACGCGTATCGCTGGTGAGGCGCTCGGCGTGCGCGCGTCGCTCGCGCAGGGTCTGACCTGGTCGGGCACCTTCCACAGCGTCGGCGCGCGCCTGCTGCGCGAATATGCGGACCTGATTGGCTTGTCGCCGTCGTTCACGATCAACGACCGCGAAGACTCGGCCGACCTGATGAACCTCGTGCGACATGAACTTGGCTTTTCAGCGAAGGACCGGCGCTTTCCATCCAAATCGACGTGTTTTTCGATCTATTCGCGCGTCGTCAATACCGGCGCGACGCTGGCCGACGCGCTTGGCAGCAGCTTCCCCTGGTGCCGCGAATGGGAAGCCGATCTGCGCGTGCTGTTCGCCGCCTACGTCGACGCGAAGCAGAAGCAGGGCGTGCTCGACTACGACGACCTGCTGCTGTACTGGTCGCACATGACGGCCGAGCCGTCGCTGGCCGCCGAACTGTCGAGCCGCTTCGATCATGTGCTGGTGGACGAATATCAGGACACCAACCGGCTGCAGGCGTCGATCCTGCTCGCGCTGAAGCCCGATGGCCGCGGGCTGACGGTGGTCGGCGACGATGCGCAGTCGATCTATTCGTTTCGCGGCGCGACGGTGCGCAATATTCTCGACTTTCCCGCGCACTTCGATCCACCGGCGCGGCAGGTCACGCTGGAGCGTAACTATCGTTCGACGCAGCCGATCCTCGCGGCGTCGAACGCGGTAATCGGGCTCGCCAGCGAGCGCTATACGAAGAACCTATGGACCGACAAGGCTTCCGCGCAGCCGCCACGGCTCGTGACGGTCGCCGACGATGCGGCGCAGGCGCGCTACGTGGTCGAGCAGGTGCTGGCGGCCCGCGAAGCCGGCGTCAAGCTGAAGGCGCAGGCGGTGCTGTTTCGCGCCGCGCACCATAGCGCCGCGCTCGAGATCGAGCTGACCCGGCGCAACATTCCGTTCGTCAAGTTCGGCGGGCTCAAATTTCTCGATTCAGTGCATGTGAAGGATGTGCTCGGCGTGCTGCGCTGGGCCGAAAATCCGCGCGACCGTGTGGCGGGTTTTCGCGTCGTGCAATTGTTGCCGGGTGTCGGTCCCGCCACTGCGGCAAGGGTGCTGGATGCGGTCGGCGAGCGGGTGGGGGCGGCCAGCGCCGCTCGCGCCGGCGGCGCTGCGCTTGCGTTGGCCGGTTTCGCGCCGCCCGCGCGCACCCACGAAGACTGGCAGCCGTTCGTCGCGCTGATGTCGGGGCTATGCGGCGGCGCGTCCCAATGGCCCGCCGAATTCGAGCAGATTCGCCGCTGGTATGAGCCGCATCTGGAGCGCAATCACGAAGACGCGCTGGTGCGGCATGCCGACCTCGTGCAGATGGAAAGCATTGCGGGCACCTATGCGTCGCGCGAGCGCTTCCTGACCGAGCTGACGCTTGATCCGCCCGACGCGACGAGCGGCGAATCCGGCGTGCCGCTGCTCGACGAAGACTACCTGATCCTGTCGACGATCCATTCGGCCAAAGGCCAGGAGTGGCGCAACGTGTTCGTGCTGAACGGCGTCGATGGCTGCATTCCGTCCGATCTCGGCACCGGCAGCGACGAGGAAATCGATGAAGAGCGGCGGCTCTTGTACGTCGCGATGACGCGCGCCAAGGAAGACCTGCACCTGATCGTGCCGCAGCGCTTTTACGTGCACAACCAGACGCAGCTCGGCGACCGGCACGTGTGGGCGTCGCGCACGCGCTTCATTCCGGCGCATCTGCTGCCGCTGTTCGACGTGCACGCGTGGCCACCCGCGCCGCAGCCGGCCGTGCCGACCGAGGCTGGGCGCGCGGCGGCGGCGAAGGCGAAAGTCGAGATTGCGGCGAAGCTCAGGAAGATGTGGGACTGAGTTGGTGTGATGGCGTGGTGTGGCGTGCGCGCGTGTGGCGGTGCACAGGCCGGGTGAAGGCCTGGTGAAGGCCGGGCGAAGGCCTGGTGATGCGGAGGCTTGCTGGTGCGGAGGCCTGGCGCGGTGCAGCGGCTTGGCGATGCTACGACCTTGCGACGCTACCGCCTGAACACGCAGTGCACGCGTGTCGCGTGCGTGCCTTCGCATGGCGTCGGCCGGCGCGGGCGCCCCGGCCGCGCACCATTACTGCGGCTGGCGCGGCTGCGGACGCGGCTGCGCGGGCCGCGGCGGCGGCATGAAGAAGTTGCGCAGCCACGCGGCCAGCCGGGTAAACACGTCGTACGGCTCTTCGACGAAAATCTCGGGCTTCAGCAAACGCAGATACTCCATGATCTGCTGCGCTTCCTGCTTCTGAAACGACCCGTGCGTAATGCCGAGGCGCAATAGCCCGCGCAGTTCGCCGAGCTTCTCGCGAGCGGTGCTGCCCACGCTTGTCTCGCACGCCACTTTCGCCTCGTACACGCGTTGCCGCAGCGATTCGGCAAGACGCCACGCGGGCGTCTGCATCGATTCCTCGAGTACCTGAATATCTTGCGCAGCCGATTTGATCTGCGCAGCCAGCGGATCGACGAGGTTCGGCGCGGCCTGCGCCTCGTTGACGATCGCGGTGGCCCACTCGCGGCTCTGCTTGGCGAGCTCTTCCGGCGTCCATTCCGAACGGGCGGCAAAACCAAAGCCAAAATCCGATGCTTGCCGCATCAAAATTGCGACGACGTCAGGAAACTCCTTGTCCAGCGTACGTTTTGCCCATGCGTATTGGCCGCCCTGCAGCATTCGCTGCACGGCGTGCTCGGTCAACGGCACCATGCTGTCGAGCAGCTTGGCGCGCAGAAAATCTTCGAAAGACGGGGTCGCGAACTGCGGATCGAGCTTCAGCGAGACGCGCACGAACGCGTCGAAATCCTTGCGCAGCGACGCGATGGTTTCGTCTTTCAGTGTGAGGGTGATTTGCCCCATGTCGTATCCTGGTTGGTCATCCGGCAGGCGCGGGGGCTTGCCGGATGACGGACTCGACTGAATTAACGGCGGCGGGCGGGGAAACTTGAGAAAAGCTGACGGCGGGCTTGCTGCCTGGGCAGGGGTGAAGCGGTTGAATGGACTGCTTGACGCTGCGTGAGAAGGCTGTATGAGTACGCCGTGGAGTGCGCCGCATGAGCACGCTGCATGAGTGTGCCGCATGAGTGCGCCGCCCGAATACGTTATTTGAGTATCACGCCTTGCCAGACGAAAAATACCGTCAGCCCGACCGCGATGGTCAGCAGCGGACGCCTGGTCAGCGCACTGACGGCCACCGCCGCGAGCGCGCCGACCAGCTGCGGATTGCGCCAGCTGAGTTCGGCGCTACCGCCGTGCGGCGCCACCGCCATCGGCACGATGATCGCGGTCAACACGGTGACCGGCACGAAGCCGAGCGCCGTGCGCACCAGCGGCGTAAATGCGATGCGCTCGCCGAGGACGAACACCGTCGCGCGGATCAGCCACGTGATCAGCGCCATGCCGGCAATCAGCAACACGTAGTTCATTGCGAAACCTCCGTCGCAGTGCGGCGCTGTGCTTGCGGCCGCGACAGCATCACGCCGACGGCGACGCCCGCGAACACGGCGGCCAGCAGCCCGAGTTTGTACGGCCATGCCTGCCAGAAGAACGACAGTGCGCCTGCGGTGGCCGCCGCCGCGACGTAGCGCAGCGCCACCAGCTGCGGCACGACGATCGCGATAAAGGTGGCAACCATCGCGAAGTCGAGTCCAAGCGATTGCAGGCCGGGAAACGCGGCGCCGAACAGCAGGCCGGCCAGCGTCCAGATCTGCCAGTTCAGATACATCGACAGGCCGGAGCCGAGAAAGTAGTACGGACCGATTGCGCCGGGCGGTTGCAGCCGGTAGTGCGCCCACGCGACCGCGAACACCTCGTCGGTGAGCAGGCCACCGAGTGCCCAGCGCCAGCGCGCGGGCAGATGCGCGACGTACGGCGCGAGCGTTGCGCTGTACAGCAAATGACGCAGATTGACGACGAAGGTAGTCGCCCAGATCACCGCGAAGCTCGCGTGGCCCGCGATCAGGCCGAGCGCGATAAATTGCGCGGAGCCGGCGAACACCAGCAGCGACATCAACTGGCCGTGCCACAGATGCAGCGGGCCGGTCGCGACCAGCGTGCCGAAGATCACGCCGAACGGCGTGGCGCCGATCAGCATCGGGATCGTGTCGCGCGCGCCGGCGGTGAATTCTCGAAAGCGGTTGGGGTGGGTCAAGCTGTTCTCCTCTGAATCAGGAGCGTAGCGCGGCGGGGCGGGGTGGGGCTTGTACGTTCTTGCTGTGGTGAGGGGCTTTGCGGGTGCGCAGGAGGAGGTGGCCGTGCGTGTTGCGCTTGCTGTGCGCGGGCGCAGCGGCTGGGATTGGGCTGGGCGCGGATGCGCACTGATGCATGCCCGAATGCACACCCGAATGCACACCCGAATGCACACCCGAATGCACACCCGAATGCGCCCGAATGCGCCCGAACTCTGCCCTGGCCTAACTCCCCTGCCAGCGTCCCGGCGGGACGCCGAACACGCGGCGGAAGTGCCGCGTGAAGTGGCTCTGATCGGTAAAGCCGCTCGCCGCCGCGACCTCGGTGACCGGCACACCCGCGCGCAGCGGCGCAAGCGAGCGCTGCAGCCGCACCTGGTTGCGCCACGCGTGCGGCGGCAAGCCGGTGCTGCGCGAAAACAGCCGCGCCGCGTGAAACGGCGACAAACCCACCGCGCCCGCCAGCTCGGTCAGCGAAACGGGTAGCGCGAGCTCCTCGCTCAACCGTTCTTTCATCGTCGCGACGCGCGCGTCGTCGGCCGAATTCTGCTGCGCGTCGGCTTGCGTGCGGCCATAGCGCGTGAGCAGCATCGACAGCGCGTCGACCACCGCGGCCTGTGCGGCTAGCGGATCGGCGTCACTTTCGAGCAGCCGGTGCGCGTGCAGCAGGCGCCGCGCCAGCGCGGCGTCGCGGATCACGTCGGCGTCGAACCACGGCAGCGGTTGCGGCGCGCCGGCGATGTCCGTCGCCAGTTGCTGCAGGTAGTCGATCGGCGCATACAGCACGCGATAGCGCCAGCCTTCGTCGATCGCCCGTGAACCGGTGTGCACTTCACCGGGATTGATGACCGGCACGCTGCCGGCCTCCGCGACGTGACGCGCGCCCTGGTACTGATAGGTTTCCGCGCCTGCCTCGATGACCGGAATCGTATACGCGTCGTGCCAGTGCGGCGTGAACGTGTGGTCGTGATATTCGGCCGTCAGCAGGTCCGCGCCGGGCAGAAGCGGCGTGCGCCAGTAACGGGCGGAATCGCGGAAACGGGTGGTGGTCATCGTGGCGGGTCCAAAGCGATCTGCCAGTTTACCGCGATGGGCGGGCCGCCGACAGTTGGCTTTCAGGGCCGGCGGCGGACCGTTATTTGACCGGAATCGTCGTGCCGGCGGGCATCGGCACCGCGGTCACGCTGTTCTTCGCGCTGCCGCTGACGACGCGATCGCTGTAGGTCAGATAGACGAGCGTGTTGCGTTTCGTGTCGACCACGCGCACGACATGCAGCGTCTTGAAGATCAGCGACATGCGCTCGGTGAACACATCGGCCTGCTGCTTCAGCGGACCGCCTTCGAAGCGGATCGGCCCGACCTGGCGGCAGGCGATCGATGCCTCGGTGGGATCTTCGGCGATGCCGAGCGTGCCCTTGATGCCGCCGGTGCGCGCCCGCGACACGTAGCAGGTCACACCGGTGACGGCCGGATCGTCGTATGCCTCGACCACCACGCGGTCCGAGCCGGTGATGTGGAAGTTGGTATTGACGCTGGCAACTTCTTCGGCGCCGGCGGGCTGCGCGACAAGCGTTGCCACAAGCGCGAGGTTGGCTGCAAGAACGGCGAACGACGGGCGAAGCAGGGTGGCTTTCATCGGGACACCGGAGAAAAAAGCCACATCGTATACCAGCGTCGAAGGCGGTCGCAGGTGGGTTCCCGCGCGTCAGGCCGGGCCGTTGGACCCGGTGCCGACTTCACCTGGCTTCGCTCGCGCCCGGCTCATGTCTTGGCAGGTCCATCGCATCGTGCAGAATCCGCAGCACGTCGATTACCCGTTTGCTGGATTCCGCGACGCGCAGCAGGATGAAGTGCCGTCCCTTGCGCCGCTTGCGTGCCACATGCAAAGCCAGCAGTCCAGGTGCAATATCGTCACGCGTCGCGATGCCGGCCAGCTTCGGGCCGGTCGTCAGTTCCTGCAAGGCCATCGACACCGTTGTGGCATAGGTGCGTGCCTGTGCTTTGCCAAACCGCTCGGCACTCCAGCGGATGATGTTGCTGAAATCCTGCTGCGCAGATTGCGTGAGGCGAACCGTCCAGTTCGTCGTTGGAATGGTCACTGCGAAACGGGCTTCGATTTAGGTGTGGGCGTCAACGCATCCTCGGCTAGCTGGGCCAGATGCCGGTCCATCTCCCGCGCCGAGGCGAAACTGCGTAGCCGGCCGGCTTTGATGTCCGAAAGACCGACGCGCGCGGCGTCCCGCAGCGCTTCGAGGCGGGCCTCGGTCTCTGCCTCCTCGCGCTCGATCAGGCGCAGACCTTCGCGCAGCACTTCGCTTGCGTTCTGATAGCGGCCGGATTTGACAAGACGATCCACCAGCGTGGCCTGGTGGGTGGTCAGCACGACGTTGCGAGTGGGCATGAGGTTGGCTCCCGATGGCTCATGATTGGCAGATTATGCCATGGCTGCTTATGGATGCCGTCGGCGTGCAGGCAGATGAAAAAGGGAAAGCAAAAAGAAAAGGCCCGCACGCATGCGGGCCTTGCAGAATTTGGCTCCCCGACCTGGGCTCGAACCAGGGACCTACGGATTAACAGTCCGGCGCTCTACCGACTGAGCTATCGGGGAAC
>DATLOW010000567.1:0-2046 GCA_035536055.1 Paraburkholderia sp.
CCTGTCGCTCGAAGAAGCGAAGCTGCAGCTGCGCGAACTGGCTTCGGCCGGCGGCGACGGCGACGAACCGGTGCGCGCGCTGGTCGACTTCGTCGAAGCGTCGCAGCGCGGCATCATTCGCTAAGCGATGTCGCTGCATCCTGGTAAGACGCGCCTCGCGCTAGTGGCCGGCGAACCGTCCGGCGACCTGCTCGGCGCGTCGCTGCTGGGCGGCCTCGCGGCACGCCTGCCCGACGCGCGCACCTATGGCATCGGCGGCCCGCGGATGATCGCGCACGGCTTCGACGCGCATTTCCCGATGGAAAAGCTGACGGTGCGCGGCTATGTCGAAGCGCTGCGGCATATTCCCGAGATTCTCGGCATCCGCAACGAGCTGAAGCGCCAACTGCTGGCCGATCCGCCCGATGCGTTCATCGGCGTCGACGCGCCCGATTTCAACTTCGGCCTCGAGCACGCGCTGCGCGATGCGGGCATTCCGACCGTGCATCTGGTGTGTCCGTCGATCTGGGCGTGGCGTGGCGGGCGCATCAAGAAGATCGTCAAAGCGGTCGATCACATGCTGTGCGTGTTCCCGTTCGAAAAGCCGCTGCTCGAGAAGGCTGGCGTGGCCGCGACCTACGTCGGCCATCCGCTCGCCGACGAGATCCCGCTGGTGCCCGATGTGGCCGGCGCGCGCCGCATGCTCGATCTGCCGGGCAGCGGCCCGGTGATCGCGGTGCTGCCGGGCAGCCGGCGCTCGGAGATCGAGCTGATCGGCCCGACCTTTTTCGCGGCGATGGACCTGATGCAGCAGCGCGAACCCGGCGTGCGCTTCGTGATGCCGGCGGCCACGCCCGCGCTGCGCGAACAGCTGAAGCCGCTGCGCGAAGCGCATCCGAACCTCGCGCTGACCATCACCGACGGCAATGCGCAACTGGCGATGACCGCGGCCGATGCGCTGCTGGTCAAAAGCGGCACGGTGACGCTCGAAGCGGCGCTGCTGAAAAAGCCGATGGTGATCTCGTACAAGGTGCCCTGGCTGACCGGGCAGATCATGCGCCGCCAGGGCTATCTGCCGTATGTCGGCTTGCCGAACATTCTGGCCGGGCGCTTCGTGGTGCCCGAGATCCTGCAGCATTTCGCGACACCCGAGGCGCTCGCCGATGCGACGCTGACGCAGTTGCGCGACGAAGCAAACCGGCGCACGCTGACGGAAATTTTCACGGAAATGCACCACGTGCTGAAGCAGAACACAGCGCAGAAGGCGGCGGAGGCGGTCGCGCAGGTGGTTGAAGCGCGCCGGGTGCGCCGATGAGCGACACGCCGCGCGCGCCTCGCCGGACCAAGGCGGCGGCTGCCGCTGCCACGGCGGCGGGCGCGGAACCGGTCGCGATCCAGCCGGGTTTCGACTTCGAATCGCCGGTGGATATCGTCTGCGGCGTCGACGAAGCCGGCCGCGGGCCGCTCGCCGGGCCGGTGGTCGCAGCCGCGGTGATCCTGAACCCGAAGCGCCGCATCCGCGGCCTCGACGATTCGAAGGTGCTGTCCGCAAAAAAGCGCGAAGCGCTGTACGACAAGATCGTCGAGCGCTCGCTCGCGTACTGCGTGGCGTCCGCTTCGGTCGAAGAGATCGATACGCTGAACATCCTGCACGCAACCATGCTGGCGATGCGCCGCGCGGTCGAAGGGTTGTCGCTGGTGCCGACGCTCGCGAAGATCGACGGCAACCGCTGTCCGACCTTGAGCATTCGCAGCGAGGCGATCGTCAGCGGCGACGCGCTGGTGCCGTGTATCTCGGCGGCGTCGATTCTCGCGAAGGTCACGCGCGATCGCATGCTGCTGCAGTTGCATCAGGAGTTTCCGGTGTACGGCTTCGACGCGCATGCGGGCTATGGCACGCCGCAGCATCTGCTGGCGCTGCGCGAACATGGGCCGTGCCTGCATCATCGGCGTTCGTTTGCGCCGGTGCGCGAAGCGCACTTGCGGCTTGGCCTGTCGGTGGATTTGCCCGTGGATGCCGTGGTGGTCGTGCCGCCGCTGTCCGACGGCGATGCGTTCGATGCCGCG
>DATLOW010000568.1:0-28290 GCA_035536055.1 Paraburkholderia sp.
CCAGCACCGGATCGCCGCACACTTCTATTTGCCGCTGCAGACGTGCGAGCAGATGCGCGCGCCAGCTGTGCCAGTTGACGATCGACGGCGCGATGCCGTCCGGATGCAGGCTGAGCCGCAATGCGTTGACCGGTGCCGCCAGCAGCGCGGGCTGTGCGTCGGCGATCAATGGGGCCAGCGCCCGATTCGCCGCGACGATGGTCCAGTGCCGGTCGATCGCCAGTGCCGGATACGGTTCGTGCCCCTTCAACACCATGTCCACCGCATCGCGCGCTGCACTCAACTGCGGGTCGGCCAGCGGCCGCTCGCGAAACAGCGGCGCGTAGCCGGCCGCGATCAGCAGCGCGTTACGCGCACGCAGCGGCACTTCGAGGCGCTCGGCCAGATGCATCAGCATTTCGCGGCTCGGCAGCGCGCGGCCCGATTCGACGAAGCTCAGATGCCGGGTCGATATGTCGGCCTCGGAAGCGAGCAGCAACTGGCTCATCCGGCGGCGCTGGCGCCATTCGCGCAACAGGTCGCCGACCGTGCGGCTCGATGCGGCAGCGCCCGTCGGCGCCACCGCGGATACGTGATCAGGGATCGAGAGCGTATTCATGTTGCCGATGATAGCCAAAGCGCGGGCGGATTCCATTACCTCGCAGGTAATGCTGTGCAATACGGGCCGTGCATGTATGGATCCGGTTCCGCGGCATGGTTCGTTCTGGAATATGCGGGCTGGTCCGCGTGTTCTATGTGCATCGGCTAAATCGGTGCGCCGTTATTCGGACTGCGAGCCGCTTGCACCCGCAACGCGCCCGCACACGACACGCACCTGCCCGACAGCCGACGACGAACCGCCGCGAAGCCAACGTGTGATCACCGGCCGCGGCTTCGTCGGCATGCGTGACTGAAGTGCTGGAAGACAGCAGCTGCAGCGATTGCATTACCTCGCACGTAATCGACAGCCCGCCGCTCATCGCCGAACCTTCATTCCGGGCACACCGCAAAGCATCGCTTCGCGAGCCTTGCCCGAACGAGTTCAACCCAATCGAGGAGTTCGCGATGAATGCACATACCGCTTTGATCGATCGTTATTTCGATGCATGGAATGAAACCGACGCGCCGCGCCGCCAGCAACTGATCGCCGCGACGTGGGCAAGCGATGCCGCGTACGCCGATCCGCTGTTGTCCGGTGCCGGCCACGACGGTATCGACGCAATGATTCGCGCGGTGCACGAGCGCTTTCCGCGGCACAGTTTCCGGCGCACGACGGAGGTCGATGGCTTCGCGAACCGCTTGCGCTTTTCGTGGGAACTGACGACACCGGATGGCATTTCGATCGTCAAGGGTTCCGATTTCGGTGTGGTCGACGCCAACGGGCGCCTGCAAAGCGTGACCGGTTTTCTCGACGCCGCACCGCACGCAGCGTAATGCACTCCACAACAACCGATAAGGAGAATGAAGATGTTGCATGAGTCCGACACCTCACCCGCTGACGCCAGATTGGCGCGTGCGCTGGGTGCGATCGACACGCTGGGCGCAGCGGTCGCCGGCTTCGCGCTGCTTGCCGGTGCGCGTGTGTTTATGTTTATTGCACTGTTGGCATGGCGCGAGCCGGTGTTGGGCGGTGCCGGACTCGTGCTGCTTGCAGTGGTCGGGTGGTTCAGATGGTTTTGCACGCACGTGATGGCCGATAAGGCCGGCATGTTGCGACGCTCGAGGTAGCCGAGCGCTTCACGCCGTCTCGCTGCTGCCCAAAAATTCGCTCGCGCATCGGAAGCAATATCCGCTGGTCGAAAACTGTTCGGTCTGTTTTCTTCCTTATTCTTCTCCCTTCTGTTCAATTCGCGCTCCCAAATTTGGTGCGCAGTGACGTCGTGACGCGTCAGCGCGAACAGACAATCCGACATATCTGCGTGGCTCGCCGACATCATCGCGATCAAAGCGACGCTCGCCGATTATTTTCGTTGCTGCCGAAGCGGCCTCCGTGAGCATTTCACGGCAAATGGAAATTGAAATTTCGCTTGTACGAAATTTTTTTAGCGTTCTAAATTCGCCCCATCGAAACGCCTACCTGATACCTGTGAGCATCTCACAGCGCGGGCGGCGAAGAGCGTAACGAAGGCCCGCCAATTCAGCTATTCATGCGGCGAATATCCTTATCAGCGCTCTTGTCGATTCAATATTCTTAGCAATCCGATATTTAATCACGATGAGAGTGGATTCGAGAATGACCAAAGCCTATTTGAGCGGTTCAGCGGTGATCGTCGCATTTGCAGTGCTCGCGGCCAGGCCCGCGTGTGCGGAAGTGACGCTGTACGGGATTCTGGACACCTTTGTCGGGTACGCGAATGCGGGCGGCAAAGGTGCGCAGACCAGCGAGCAAAGCGGTGGGCTCTACGCGAGCCGCTTTGGATTTCGGGGAAGCGAGGCGCTCGGCGGCGGTCTGCGCGCGACCTTCGACCTCGAAAACGGCATTCTGACCAACAACGGCGCCGCAACCGATTCGACGCTCGCGTTTAGCCGCAACGCGTGGGTGGGTCTCGCGAGCAACTATGGCGAGGTTCGCTTCGGACGACAGAATTCCGTGCTGCTGATCATGCACAGCAAGTTCGACGCGTTCAACGGCGGTACGTACGGCTCGTTTCTGCACAACGCGTCGACGTTCTCGTTCCGCTACGACAACATGATCACGTACTGGTCGCCGAACCTCGCGGGCTTCACGTTCTCGGCCGGTGTCAGTCTCGGCGGGCAGACGTCGCCGCACGACGCGCTGAACGTGTACGTGGGCTCGGCGGAATACCAGCGCGGTCCGCTGTATCTCGGTGTGAGCCATGCGGAGCAGAACGGTGCGAACGGCCAGAACAATACGAAGACGACCTTTGCCGGCGGCAGCTACCAGTTCGGCAACCTGACCGGCTACTTCGGTTTCTACCGCGGCAACAACCTGGGTTCGAATCTGAACACCAACGTACAGGGGAAATATCACAGCGTGTACCAGCTGTCCGCGGGCTATATGGTCACGCCCGCGCTGCGTCTCGCTGCAGGTATCGGCTACGCGCAGGACAGCACCGCGCAGCACAACAACGCCGGCGAACTGAGCGTTGGCGCGTTCTACAACCTCAGCAAACGCACGCTGATTTACAGCTCGTTCGCGCGGCTCGTGAACCGTCATGGCGCGACGTATGCGCTGATGGGCAACGGCCCGACGACGCCCAACACGCCTGCGCCGGGACAAGGTGTGACGGGCGCCCAGTTAGGCATTGTGCAGTTTTTCTGACGGCAAAACCCGCGATAACAGAGGCATCGATGCTGCAGCGTATGCATGAATTTTCTTATGCCTGAACAGCCCAGAATCCTCAAATTTTTTCGCGTGCAATTTTTTTATGGCTGTTCTAAGTTAACTCAACGCCTGCTTAGGTTGTGTCCGTGAGCAGCTCACCAACAGAAGGAGAGGTGTTGTGAAAGACTCAGCAGTCGCTCCGCCGGTGCAGTTGATCGATTGTTCCAACGAAGCCAAGCTGCTCAGCGAGCGGGCGTGCGCGACGATCCGGCAGGACATCCTGTCATGTGTGATCGAGCCCGCATCGACGCTGACTGAAGCGGCGTTGATGACGCGCTACGGCATCGGCAAGGCAACCTGCCGCGTTGCGCTGCAGCGCCTCGCACAAGAAGGTTTTCTGCGCGCGGTGCCGCGGCAAGGCTACGTGGTGCGGCCGATCACGTTGAAAGACGTCGAGGAAGTGTTCGCGCTGCGTCTGCAACTCGAGCCGCTGTCCGCGCGGCTGGCGGCAGGCAAGGCGGATATCGAACTGCTCAGGCGTCTCGAGCGTGCCTGTCGCGACGATGACGTGTCGCTCGGCATCAGCAGCCGCATCGGCATCTTTATGGATGCAAACGCGGCCTTTCATATGGCGATCGCTGAAAGCTCCGGTAATAGCCGCCTCGTCAAGATGCTCGGTGGGTTGCTGAATGAAATGGAGCGGCTGGTCGCGCTGGGCTTCGGCGTGCAGAAGACCAAGCCTGAGATCCGTCACGACCACACGAAAATGATCGAAGCACTCGAAAGCGGCAACGGACGCCGTGCGGAGCAGATCGCTTACCGGCACGTCGCGACCTTTCGCGACATGACCATGGAGAAGGTGATGGCGAGTCTCAGGGATACCCACGCTGGCGCGCCGATCGTGCCGCTGCGGGGGGCACGATGAATGCGCTGCCGATGCGGGCGGTACCGATGACGCCGGCGGCGCGTCACGCAGTCGAGCTTGCGCATGTGTCGAAGCACTACGGCAAGCTGGCGGTGCTCGAAGACATTTCGCTTGCGGCACCGGTCGGATCGGTGCTGGCGATCGTCGGTGCGTCGGGTTGCGGCAAGAGCACGCTGCTCAATATCGTCGCGGGCCTCGTCAAGGCCGACAGCGGCAGCGTGCAGATCGACGGCGTGGCCGACGGTCCGGATCAGGACACGCGCGTGATCAGCTACATGTTCCAGGAAGACCGGCTGCTGCCGTGGCGAACCATCATCGCGAATACCGAGTTTGGCCTCGAGGCCGGCTCGCTGAACGCGCAGGCGCGTCGCGAGCGTGCGCTCGAAGCGTTGAAGATGACCGGTCTCGAAGGCTTTGAAAATGCCTATCCGCACGAACTGTCCGGCGGCATGCGCAGCCGGGTCGCGCTGGCGCGCAGCCTGGTCGTGAAGCCGTACATCCTGCTGATGGACGAACCGTTTTCGAAGCTCGATCCGCAGATGCGCTCGCAAATGCATCAGGAAGTGCTGCGCATTCGCGAGCAGCTGAAGATGACCGTCGTGTTCGTCACACACGACGTCGAGGAGGCCATCGTGCTCGCCGATCGCGTCGTCGTGTTGCGCCCGCGCCCGGGGCGCGTGCGCGACGTGCTGCCGATCGACCTCGCGCGGCCGCGCGACCCGCTGGCGGCCGACGTCGCCGAAACCGTGCGCCGCGTGCGCGCTCTAATCTGAGGATCGTGCGATGTCGTCTCTTCCCGCAGAGCGTTCCGCTGTGCCGCGTAAGGCCACGCGGATGACCGGTCTCGTCCGGGTCGCGTGCCAGCGCCTGTCGCTCGTGGTGGTTTTCCTGCTGTTGTGGTGGCTTGCCGCACAGCGTGTGCCGGCCTTCATTCTGCCAGGCGTCGGCAAGACCCTCGACGCGCTGCGCGAGCTGATCGCGTCCGGTACCTTCGGTGAGGACCTCGGCATCACGTTGTACCGCGTGGTAGCGGGCTTTCTGCTGGCCGCGCTGGTCGGCACGCCGCTTGGCATTCTGCTCGGCTCGAACCGCACGCTCGGCCATTACTTCGAGCCGGTGCTGTCGGTGCTCAATACGGTCTCCGCCGCGATCTGGGCGATCTTCGCGCTGATCTGGTTCGGCATCTCCAACGGCACGACGATCTTCGTGGTGTTCATGGAGGCGATGCCGCTGATTCTGACCAATGTCTGGCAGGGCGCGCAAAGCGTGAATGCCGAATACGTCGAACTGGCGCGCAGCTTCCAGATGTCGCGTGCAAAGGTGATGACGAAGATTTATCTGCCGACCGTGCTGCCGTACTTTTTCTCCGGCGCACGGCTCGCATTCGGCTTCGGCTGGCGAGTATCGCTCGTGGCCGAGACGATCGGTTCGTCCAATGGCGTCGGCTACCGGCTGCGCCAGGCGGCCGATCTCGTGCAGACCGACCAGGTATTCGCATGGACACTGACATTGGTCTTTCTGATGGTGCTGCTCGAGTACGGCATTCTGAAGCCGCTCGAAAACCATCTGTTCCGCTGGAAAAAGCGCGTGAGCTGACCTGACAGGACGTTCGCGGTGCGCCAGTCAATGCAACCGAATCTTTTCATAGATTCTACATATAGGAATCCGTAATGGACGGTACGATGAAGGCCTTGATACTCGATGAGCATGGCGATGTCGACAAGCTGAGAGTCGGCGAAAAGCCGATTCCGAAGGTTATTCCCGGACACGTGGTGATTCGCGTGCGCGCGTCGTCGTTCAACTATCACGATGTATTCACGGTGCGCGGCATGCCGGGTATCAAGGTGCCGTTGCCGGTGGTCATCGGGCTCGACATGGCGGGCGAGATTGCCGAAGTAGGCGACAACGTCGAGAACTGGAAGGTCGGCGCGCGCGTGCTGGTCAACCCGCTCAACAAGAAGAAGGGCTTGATGGGCGAGATGCTCGACGGCGGCATGGCGCAGTACTGCCTCGTCGCAGCGGACCAGCTGATCGCGATGCCGGACGACGTGAGCTTCGAAGAAGCCGCCTCGCTGCCGGTTGCCTATGGCACCGCACACCGGATGATCGTCACGCACAACACGATCAAGGCCGGCGACCGCGTCGTGATTCTCGGCGCGAGCGGCGGCGTGGGCACCGGTTGCGTGGTGCTCGCGAAGATGCTCGGCGCGGAAGTGGTTGCGGCAGCCGGCAGCGCAGACAAGGCGGAACGGCTGAAGGCGCTCGGCGCCGACCACGTGATCAACTACAAGGAAGTCGACTTTTCGAAGTGGGTGATCGAGAAGTACGGCAAACCGCAGCGTCGCAGCTTTGAAGGCGGTGCCGACGTCGTGATCAACTTCACTGGGGGCGATACGTGGGTGCCGTCGCTGAAGTGCATCAAGCGCGGCGGCAGCCTGCTGGTGTGCGGCGCGACTGCCGGCCACGATCCGAAAGAAGACCTGCGCTACATCTGGAGTTTCGAAATCCGCGTGATGGGTTCGAACAGTTTCTATGACGACAATCTGTCGGCATTGATGGAGCTGATTCGCATGAAAAAGATCTCCGTGCAGATCGACAAGGTGCTGCCGCTCGAACAGGCGGCAGAGGGGCTGCGCATGATTCGCGATCGCGAAGTGCTCGGCAAGATCGTCGTTACGCCTTGAGCACGGAGACCGTTATGGCAGAAACGAAGCAGCTTACCGCCGAAGAGGTGGATGCACTGATCAAGCGCGGCCCTTATCACCAGTGGCTGGGTTTGCGCGTATTGAGCGTCGGCGACGGGGAAATCGAAATCGCCGCGAAATGGCGGGAGGAATGGGTCGTTAATCCGGAGCGCCGTTATACGCACGGCGGCATTCTGGCCGCGCTGGTCGATCTGACGGCCGACTGGGCGCTGGTGTCGAAGACCGGCAGGGGCGTGCCGACCATCGATCTGCGCGTCGACTATCACCGGGCCGCGATGCCCGGCGACCTTGTCGCGCGCGGCAAGGTCGTGAAGTTCGGCAGTTCGGTGTCAGTTGCCGAAGCATCGATTTTCGACGAGGCCGGTGTGCTGCTCGCGAGCGGCCGCGGCGTCTATTCGACCGCGCCGGCCCCGGCGCCCAAGGCGTGACGCGACTCATGACGCAAAGCGCAGACGTGGCTCAGATGCTGGACCACATCGTTGTGAATGCAATGTTCGAAACCGACGCGGCCGCGGCCTGCTTTACCGCGCTCGGTTTCGCGCTGACGCCGCGCGGGTATCACTCGCTCGGCTCAGTGAATCACCTGATGATGTTCGGCGATCACTACCTGGAACTGGTCGGTTTGCCGGTAGGAGCGACCACGGTGCGGCGCGAGATTCTCGAAAGCCGCCTCGGCATCGATGGCCTCGTATTCAGCAGCGGCGATGCACCGGCAACCTACGCGAGATTGCGTGCGGCCGGCATCGACGCATCGGAACCGCAGTCGTTTTCGCGTCCGGTGCAGATCGACGGCGCTGAGCAACTGGCGAGCTTTACGACGACCCGGCTGACGCCGGGTGAATTGCCGGCCGGGCGTGTCTATTTTTGCCAGCACCTGACGCCGCAATGGGTGTTTCGCGACGAGTGGACGCAGCACCCGAACGGCGCGCGGGCACTGCGAGAACTGATCGTGGTGAGCGCGGACCCGGCTAGGGAAGCGCAGCGCTATGCACTTGCCGCAGGGCAGGGCGAGGTCGTACCGTCAGCCGAAGAAACCGGCGTGAAACTGCGCCTGCGCGGCTTCGATCTGTCATTTGTCACCGACGCGCAATATCGCGTCCGCTATGGCGCGTTAGCGAGCAACGCCGCGGACCGCGGCAGCTACTTCGGCGCGCTCGTCGTCGAAGTGGCAGACCTTGCGTCAATCAGCACACGTCTTGCCGCGATGACCGCGCAAGCCGATTGCGCGATAACGGTTGCTGACACAACCAGCCCGGCAGGCCAGCGATCGATTGCCGTGCTGCTCAACTCATTGAATACCTTGATCGAATTTATCGGAACTGTCGAACATGCACACTCGTGACAATCTCGGCGACCTGATCGACGTTGCGCGCGACCCGCACAAGCTCGCGTTGATCGCCATCGGGGACCGGGACGAAGCGGAGGAGGGCTGGCGCGACACGCGCATGACCTATGGCGAGCTCGATGCGCTCGCCGACGGCGTGGCGCGCGCGCTGCTGCGCCGCGGTCTGGAAAAAGGGCAGCGCGTCGCGATTCTGGCGGCGAACTGCGCGGAGTATGTCGCGGCACTGCTCGGCATCATGCGCGCCGGGCTGGTCGCGACGCCGGTGAATTTCCGTTTTCCGCCGGCACTGTCGACCTTCGTGATTCGCGACAGCGGCGCGCAGCTGGTGTTCTGCGATGCGGCCCGCCTCGCCGATTGCCCGGCCGATCTGCCGGCCATCGTTTTCGATGCGGAGGGTGAAAACAGCTTCACGTCCTTCGTCGATCCGGGGCCGTTCGAAACGGTCGTTCCCGAACCCGGCACTGCGGCGATGTTCCTGTACACGTCCGGATCGACCGGCAAGCCGAAAGGCGTGATGCTGTCGCACGAAAGCCATCTATGGGTGGCGCATACGCGCGCCGCCGCGCAGCCACCGCAGGCGCATCGTTTTCTGGTGGCGGCGCCGATGTATCACATGAACGCCTTGACACTGGTGCTGATGTCGCTATACGGGCATGGCACCGTGGTGCTGCTGCCGCAATTCAAGGCGCGCACCTATATTGGCGCGATCGAGCGCTATGCGGTGACGTGGCTGACGTCGGTGCCGCCGATGATCGCGATGATGCTGCGCGAAAAGGATTTGCTCACGCGCACGAATCTGTCGTCGGTGCGCTTTATCCGGATGGGTTCGGCGCCGGTCGGCGAGAGTCTGCTCGAGCAGATCGGCCAGGTGTTGCCGAACGCGAAGGTGACGAACGTCTACGGCACCACCGAAGGCGGTCCGATCGTATTCGGCCCGCATCCGCAGGGTCTCGAGCCGCCGCCTTTGTCGGTCGGTTATCCGCACGCCGAGGTGCAGGTGCAGTTGCTCGATGCATCCGATGACGGCCACGGCACCGCAACCGGCGTACTCGCGGTAAAGAGCCCGGCAGTCATGCTCGGCTATCACAACCGCGAGGACCTCGCGGTGCCAGTCACGCCTGACGGCTTTTACATCACAGGCGACGTCTTTCACCGCGACGAGCAGGGCTTTTACACGTTCGTCGGTCGCGCCGACGACATGTTCGTCTCGGGCGGCGAAAACATCTTCCCGGGCGAAGTGGAACGTGTACTCGAAACGCATCCGGATGTCGCGCAGGCATGCGTCGTGCCGGTCGACGACGACATCAAGGGCACCAAGCCGGTCGCATTCGTCGTGCGCCGTGCGGGAGCCGAGCTGACGGAGCACGACATCAAGCAGTATTCGCTCGCGCACGCGCCGGCATACCAGCACCCGCGGCGGGTCTGGTTCGTCGATGCGTTGCCGCTCGCCTCCACCAACAAGATCGACCGCGCGACCCTGAAAAAGACCGCGCAAAGCGAAATGTCGGCAACCGGTGCCGCGTGACGTTTGCGCGACGCGCATCGGCCGGCCATCACCTATCCAGGAGTCCAGCATGAAAGAGAACTTTCGCGAGTTTCTTGAGCGGCTGCGCGCCGCGCAGGAACTGATCGATATTCGTCAGCCGGTCGATATCCGGCACGTCGGCACGCTGGTCGATCAAAGCGACAAGGCGCTGCTGTTTCATAACGTGATCGGCTACGAAATGCCGCTGCTGTCGGGCATCATCCGCACGCAGCGCCGCGCGATGATGGCGATGGGCTGCGAAAGCTACTTCGAGATCGAGAAGATGCTGGCGCATGGCATTCAGAACCCACTGCCGCCGAAGTACGTCGCGACGTCCCCAACCAAGGAAGTGATTTACAAGGGTGACGACGTCGATCTGTTCCGGCTGCCGATTCCAATGTCGTCGATCTACGACGGCGGCCCGATGATTACAGCGGGCATTGTGATCTCGCGCGATCCGGAATACGGGCTGAACAGCGGCATTTATCGCTTCATGGTCAAGGAAAAAGCGCTGACCGGGATCGACATCGTCACGCCGAACAATATGCGGATGTTTGCGCAGCGCGCGTACGAACTGGGGCGGCCGCTGCCGATTTCGATTTCGATCGGCAACCATCCGGTGGAAATCATGGGTGCGGGCTACCGCGCGCCGATCGGCGTCGACGAAATGGCGATCGCGGGCGGCATTCGCGGCGTGCCGGTCGAACTCGCGCCGTGCGAGACGATCGATCTGCCGTATGTCGCGGATTCGGAACTGGTCATCGAAGCCGAGATTCTGCCGACCGGCTGGACGCAACCGGAAGGGCGCTTCGGCGAATTCACTGCGTTGATGGGTGGTCTGCACTGGAACCCGGATGTGCGCATCAAGGCGATCATGCATCGGCGCGACGCGATGTACTACTCGCTGCATATGCCGTGGGAAAACACGTGGCTCGCGGCGCCGACCCGCTATCAGGCAATTCGCAGCGCGTTGCGCACGGCCGGTGTGCAGGTGAAGGACATCAACGTGACGCTCGGCGGCCGCGCTTTCTGGCACGCGGTGATTTCGATCAAAAAGCAGGCGGGCGAAGGCAAGAACGCACTGCTGGCCGCTCTGTCGGTGATGGACCTCAAGCATGTGGTGGTGGTCGACGACGACATCGACGTATTCAACGGCGAGCAGGTCGAGTGGGCGATCGCGACGCGTGTGCAGGGCGATCGCGATCTGATCGTGATTCCCGGCGCACGCGCGAAGCCGCTCGACCCCAGTTTGCCGGTGATGCCGCCAGGGCGCGTGCCGACCGGCGCAAAGGTCGGCATCGACGCGACCATTTCCGAAGGCATTCCGCACGAACGTTATGAGCGGATTTCGTACGCGTATGCGGACACCGCGAAAATCGCCGATTACGTCGCGGGCAAGGCGGACGACGCGGTGGTGTCCGGCGCCGGCAAGGTCGAAGAAGCGGCGCGCGAAGCACTCGATCTGATCGGCGTCGAGCCGCTCTATTACACGGCACTTGCCGAGCGCCTCGCGAAATACGACTTCCAGACGTTGGCGCGCGCGTTGGGCGTACTGCACGAACGCCAGCAGTTGTGGAAGACCGCGGAAGGAAAACTGTGCGTGCGGGGCTCGCGTTTCGACGCGATACCGCCATCCGCGCGCTGACGGAAACGCCGCTTTCCGACCGTTACACAATGCGCCGCGCGAACGCGGCGCTCACTCAGGCAGAGACCCACCACCATGTTGCTACTCAAACGGCGTGCTGCGCATCTGATCATGGCGGCCGCGGTATCGATGGCCGCCCTTGCGGCGCACGCTGCGCCGCTGCGCATCGGCTATTGGACCAGCGGTGTGAGCCTCGGGCTCGGCGCCGTGCTGGAAACTGGCGATTTTCTGAAAAAGGCCGGCATCGACGACGTGCGCTTCGTGCACTTTTCCGAAGTCAATGCGCCCGCCAGCGGCCTGGCGGCGAATGTGATCGATATCAGCTTCAGCGTGCCGGCCGCGAGTGCGTTCAGCATTGCGGCAAGCGGTGTGCCGGTGAAGATTTTCGGTGCGACGGCGCCGGCGGACGTAACCTTCGTTACGCCGGCGGATTCGTCGATCACTTCGCTCGGCGCGCTGCGCGGCAAGAAGATCGGCATGTCGCCGGCGGGCAGTTCGGTCGCGTTGATGACCGCAGCGGTGATGCGCGCGAACTACGGCTTTACCGCCGCCGACTATGCGCTGGTGCCGGGCAACGAGGCGCGGCTCGCGCAGTTTCTGACGCAGCAGCAGGTCGATGCCGCCGCGCTTCGTTCGGTGACAGTCGCGCAATTGACTGAGGTGAAGACCAAACGTCTCGGTACGCTGGTCGACGAATGGCACAAGATGACCAAATCCGACGCGATGCCATACCTGGGCGTCGGCGCCGCGCGGACCGAACTGATCCAGCGCGATCCGCAGACCGTGGCGAAGCTGATCGTCGCGATTCATAACGCGATTGCGTGGGGCAGCGCGCATCCGGACCAGGTTGCGGCGACCTTGCAGAAAGTGGCGAATCTGCCGGCCGGCGACGCGCAAGTCTATGCGGCGCATTGGGCCGAGTTGAACACCGTATCGTTCGAGCCGGCCGATATCGATACGTTGAAGCGCGAGCAGCAGATCTTTGCCGCCAGCGGCGCGATCAAGGGTACGCTGCCGCCTGACGTGTTCGTCAGCGGGCCGTACGAGGCGGCCAAGAAGATTCTGGCGGCCCAAAAGCAATGAGCACGTCGCGACATCGGCTTGCATGGAGCGCCCCATGAGCGCCACGCAGAACCCTAAGCCGCGCCGTATCGTGGTCGGCATCAGCGGCGCGTCCGGCGCGATCTACGGTGTGCGGCTGCTGCATCTGCTGCGCGCGCTCGACGTTGAAGCGCATCTGGTCGTCAGCCGTTCGGCGCAGGTCACGCTGGCGCAGGAAATGGCCATGCAACTCGCGGATCTGAAAGCGCTGGCGCATGTGCACTATCCGAACGCCGACATCGGTGCGGCGATTTCGAGCGGATCGTTTCGCGTCGACGGCATGATCGTCGCGCCGTGCTCGATCAAGACGCTGTCGGAGATCGCCACCGGCTGCACCAGTTCGCTGTTGTCGCGCGCGGCGGACGTGATGCTGAAAGAGCGTCGAAGACTCGTGCTGATGGTGCGCGAAACGCCGTTGCATGCGGGCCATATTCGCAGTCTCGCGGCGGTGACCGATGCGGGCGCAATCGTTTATCCGCCGGTTCCAGCGTTTTATGCGCAGCCGGAGACGATCGAACAGATGGTCGATCACACGCTCGGCCGCGTGCTCGATCTGTTCGATCTGGACACGCGCACAGTACGCCGCTGGCACGGAACCGTTGGTTGATCAAAGGTTATTTTGACCTTGGTTTACTTGCAAATATGCATCTCCTAGAATGAGTTTCAGGCGTGCTGTGAGGTGCTCACCGCACGCCGTAAGCACAATAAACTCAACGCGCTGACAAGCCGCGGGATCGCAAGACGAGGTCGACATGCGAGCAAAGGTGATGGCGGGGAACAAGGCGGCAACGGGCAGCGAAAACATGCTGCTTGGCGAATCCACGTATCTGGCGATTCGCCAGGCCATTCTGTCGTGCACGCTGCAGCCGGGCAGCATGCTGACCGAGGCGGAGCTGATGGAGCACTACGGTGTCGGCAAATCGACCTGCCGTCTCGCGCTTGCGCGCCTGACGCACGATGGGCTGGTGCGCTCGGTGCCGCGGCATGGCTACGTGATCGTGCCGATCACGCTGAAAGACGTCGAAGAAGTCTTCGCGCTGCGGCTGATTCTCGAGCCCGAGGCGGCCCGGCTGGCCGCCGGCAATGTCGATACGCGCGCGCTGATGCGCATCGACAAGGCGGCGCGCGGCAATACTGCGTCGCGGAATCACGGCAATCAGATCGGCTTCTTTCTGGAAGGCAACCGTGCGTTTCATATGCAGATCGCGACGGCGTCGGGCAATGAGCGCCTTGCACGCAGCATTTCGGATCTGTTTGACGAAATGGCGCGACTCGTCGCACTCGGTTTTTCCGACGAAGACGATAGCCCGCAAATCGCCGGCGACCACAAGCTGCTGGCGGAGGCGCTCGACGCCGGCGACGGCAAGACGGCCGCACGCATCGCACGCCGGCACATCGAGCGGTTTCGCGACATGACGATGGATCGCGTGTTGCGCAGCATGAAGCAGGACTTCGAGCACGCGCCGCTGGTGGCCGTGGGCAAGTAAACCGGCGCGCCGCGGCGCGCGCATTCGAACCGCCGCGGTACGGTTGAAGTACCGCTGAACTACCGCTGAATTCAGGTCCTCGATCGTTTCGCTCCGATTCGAGGTGGCTTCACTCATGCCGCGCAAAAGCGCGGCACAACGCGCGTTGCCACGATGAAACTTATTCGTCTTTTCTCACGGCTTGTGCTGGCGCTGGCGGTGACGGCGTTGAGCGCAGGCTATACGCATGCCGCCGAGTTGCGGGTCGGTTATTGGACCAGTGGCATCAGCCTCGGCTTCGGCGCGGTGCTCGAAGCGCAAAAGTTCTTCGAAAAGCAGGGCCTGCAGGTGAAGTTCATTCATTTCCCCGACGTCAACGGGCCGACCACCGCGCTCGCATCGAATGCGATCGATCTCGCATTCGGCGCGAGTCTCGCAGGCGCGTTCAGCCTGAGTCAGCAGGGCGTGCCGGTGCGCATCGTCGCGGCTACGCAACTGGTCGATGCGGAGCTCGTGGTGCTCGCCGATTCGCCGGTGCGCAACGCAGGCGATCTGCGCGGCAAGAAGATCGGTATGTCGCCGCTCGGCAGCGGCACGACCGGCGTCGGCACCGCGGTGCTCGACGGCAACTACGGCTTGAAGCTGGCTGACTACCGGCTGGTGGCCGGCGACGAGCCGCGGCTTGCTCAATTCCTGCTGCAAAAGAACGTCGACGCAGCCGTGATCCGGCCGACCACGGTCGCACAGGTGCCCGACAACGCGCACAAGATCCGCGTGCTCGGCACGCTGTCGGACCAGTGGAAGCAGATGACCCGATCGTCGACGCCGCCGTATATCGGCGTCGCGGTGATGCGCAGCGAGTGGTTGCAGGCCAATCCGGCGGATGCGCCCAAAGTGCTGGCCGCGATGCGCGAAGCGGTGCAGTTCGGCACGACGCATCCCGATGCGGTGGTCGCCGCGCTGAAGCAGGCCGCCAACCTCAGCGACGAAGGCGCGCGCTTTTACGGTGACCACTGGGCCAGCATGAACACCGTGGCAATGGAACCGGACGACGTTGCCAC
This sequence comes from Paraburkholderia sp., assembly GCA_035536055.1. Lineage (GTDB taxonomy): Bacteria > Pseudomonadota > Gammaproteobacteria > Burkholderiales > Burkholderiaceae > Paraburkholderia. The sequence continues at coordinate 15,039 of DATLOW010000568.1, forward strand.
ATTGAAGCGCACCTTCGACGTATTCAAGGCATCGGGCACGTTAAAGGGCGAGCTGCCCGCGCAGCTGTTCGATCCGAAGCCTTATCTTGAAGCGGAGAAAGCGAAATGAACAGTACGATAGCGCCGCCGGCTAAGCGGATCGAATGGCCGCCCGAGGGCATCACGCGCGTACCGCTGCGCGTGTTTTCCGACGCGGCCCTCTACGAGCGTGAACAGGATGCGGTATTTCGCGGCCCGACATGGAGCTTCCTGTGTCTGGACAGCGAAATTCCGCATGCAGGCGACTATGTGACCACCAAGGTTGGCCACACGTCGGTGATCGTGGTGCGGCATCAGGACGGCGGCATTCGCGCGCTAGTCAACAAATGCGTGCACAAGGGCTCGGTGCTTTGCTACGAGCCGCATGGGCATCGGCAACGGCCGAATCTGGTTTGCCCGTACCACAACTGGGTTTACAACTTCGAAGGCGAATTGACGAGCGTCGCGTTCGAAAAAGGCGTGCAGGGCAAGGGCGGCATGCCTGAAGATTTCGACAAGAGCAAATTCCGCCTCACCACGCTGCGCGTGGCCAGCATTCGCGGGCTTGTGTTCGGCACGTTTTCGGATCAGGCGCCTGCCCTCGTCGACTATCTCGGCCCGACGATGGTCGCGCACATCGAACGCACGCTGTACGGCAAGGTGAAGATTCTCGGCCGCTACAGCCAGGTGATGCATAACAACTGGAAGCTGTACGTCGAGAATAGCCGCGACAACTATCACCCGAGTCTGCTGCACGCGTTTTTCTCGACCTTCAAGATCAACCGTCTTTCCGCGGAAGGCGGCACGCTGCAGGATGCCGACAGCCGCCATCACATCACGTTCACCAAGCGCTTTACCGATTCGGGCGACGCGGTCTACGACTCCGGCATCATCCGCGCGATGCGCGACGATTTCGGTTTAAAGGACCCGTCTCTGATCGATCAGTGGATGGAGTATCCGGACCAGATTACCAATGCGATTCAAAGCATTTTCCCGGGCTTCGTGCTGCATCAGATCATGAACTCGCTCGGTGTGCGGCAAGTGATACCGCTCGGCGTGGACCGCTGCGAACTGATCTGGACCGTGCTCGGTTTCGAGGAAGACACGCCGGAGCAGACGCTGATTCGCCGCAAGCAGAGCAATCTGGTCGGGCCGGCCGGGTACGTGTCGATGGAAGACGGCACGATAGGCGCGTTCGTGGAAAAAGGCATTCGCGGCGACCTCGACGATGCGGCGGTCGTTGAAATGGGCGGCAAGGGCACCGGCCCGATGGCGACGCGCGCGACCGAGACCTCGGTGCGCGGCTTCTGGAAGTTTTATCGGGAGTTAATGCATGTCTAGTACCACCACGCGCTATGCGGAAATCGAAATCGGTGTGCATGCGAGCGCGTGCATCGGCCGCCTGAACGCGCACTACTGCAGCGCGATCGACAACGGCGAGCTTGAACAGTGGCCGACCTTCTTCACCGACGACTGCACGTACCGGATCCTGACGCGCGCCGATTTCGAAGCGGGCCGCGATTTCGGCATCTGGTTCTGCAACACGCGCGGCATGCTGCTCGACCGCGTCAGTTCGATCCGCTCGGTCAACGTATTCGAGCCGCACGTGTATCGGCATGTGATTTCGCCGACCGAAGTCGTCGGTGTCGACGAGGACGGGGTGATTCGCTGCGAAACCAGCTATATGGTCGTGCGCACCGGCTATGAAGGCACGATGGTCGTATTCAGCGCGGGACGCTACGTCGATGCGGTGATGATCGAGGGCGGCCGCGCGCTGCTGCGCGAGCGCACGGTCGTCACGGATTCATGCCGCTACGACACGCTGGTTGCGCTGCCGCTATGACCACGGAGTACCGATGAATACACCGGCGCGCCGCTACCGGCTGCACCTCGAAAGCCGGCGCAGTCAGGCGCCGGCGTTTCATCTGGACGAAGCTGCGTGGCACGAGGCGGCCGCGCGGCATGCGGAGCTCGCGGCCTTGCTCGACGTATCGTTCGGCTGGGACGGCGCGCGTTACGCGACGCCGCTCGACGATATCGACTTTCTGCTGGCATCGCGGTTTCCGCCACAGGCTGTCAACGAAGCTGCGCGCTTGCGCTGGATTCACACCACCGGCGCGGGTGTCGATCAACTGCTGCCGCTCGCGCAGTTCCGCGCCGACCTGATTCTGACCAACAGCAGCGGCATTCACGTCGACAAGGCCGGCGAATTCGTGCAGATGGCGCTGCTGATGTTGAATGCGCAACTACCGGCGGTACTGCGCGCGCAACAGGCCCATCGCTGGGACGCGCGTTTAACCGCGCCGATCCGCGGCAAGACCGCCTTGCTGATCGGCCTGGGCGATATCGGCGGCGCAGCGGCGCGTGCGGCGCATACGCTTGGCTTGCGGGTAATCGCGCTGAACCGCAGCGGCCGCGCCGATGCGGATCTTGCGGCGCTCGCGCAGGTGCTCGCACCGGTCGCCGACCTCGACCACTGGCTGCCGCAGGCCGATTTCACGATCGTCACGGCGCCGTTGACGCCCGCTACGCACGGCTTGCTGTCGGCGCGCCGGCTTGCTGCCATGAAGCCCGGCGCCGCAGTCGTGAATCTGTCGCGCGCGGCGCTGATCGACTATCCGGCGCTGTTCGAGCGCTTGCGCAGCGGCGCCTGCGGCGGCGCGGTGCTCGACGTCTTCGACCCCGAACCGTTGCCCGCAGACAACCCCGCGTGGGACGTGCCCGGCCTGATCGTCACGCCGCATATTTCGTGCGACGCACCCGACTACAACCAGCGCGTGCTCGAACTGTGGTTCGGCAATTTCGCACGATGGTTGCGCGCGGAACCATTGGCCAACGTCATCGACCGCGAGCGCGGCTATTGAGCGGCTACGCGCTTCGCTAGGCGGCCAGATCCGCCTCCGGACACACCGCGTAACGAGCGCGCGACCCGTTCATCGAATCGACCACGAACTCCAGAAACGCCCTGACTTTCGGCGACAGTTGCCGCAGCGACGGATAGACGGCCTCGATACTGCGCCGCGGCGTGCTGTAGTTTTTCAGCACCCGTTCGAGCTTGCCGGCGCGCAGATATTCGGCCACCGCGTACGTATGCACGTACACGATTCCTGAGCCCGCGAGCGCCGCATCGGTCAACGCATCGCAATGATCGAGCACCTGCCGCGCGGTCTCGCCGACCCGCACGGTCCAGTCGCGGCTCGCCGACATGAAGTACCAGTCTCGGCAGCGGCGCGTGTGCGCCGAAATCTGCGCGACGCAGGCGTGGCGTGCCAGATCCTCCGGCGTGTGCGGACGGCCGTGCTGATCGAGGTAGGCAGGGCTCGCGCAAGCCACCCAGTAGGCGGTCCCGAGCTCGCGCGCAATCAGCCGGTTCGACGGCACGTCGCCGATCCGGATCGCGATGTCGAAGCCTTGCTCGATGATGTCCTGAATGTCGTCGGAAAAGCTCGCTTCGATCGTGACGTCCGGATGCAGCCGGCGAAACTGTGCGAGCGTGGGAATCAGCACGGTACGCCCGAAGGATACCGGCGCGGTGATCCGCAGTTTTCCCGATGGCACCTGCGCAGCCTGCAGCAACGCCGCTTCAGCGTCGCGCAGCTCGGCGAGAATCTCACGGCAACGCTCGAAGAACATCGCGCCCTCCGCGGTGAGGCCGACGCTGCGCGTCGAGCGATGCAACAGCACCACGCCGGTTTGCGATTCGAGCCGCGTCACGGCCTTGCTGACGCCGGACGCGGTCAGGCCCATCTGCCTCGCAGCCTCGGTGAAGCTGCGAGCTTCCGAGGCGCGTACGAATGCCTCGACGGCGGACAAATCCATCTGAACCTCAATCTATCGAAGAAGCCGGTGTAGATGCGTAGCGCGCGTGCGGCCGCCGTTGCGATCCGCGATTCTACGGTGTACGTACACACGAAAAAACCCTTCCCGATTCACGACAGTAGTGACGGATGATCCATAGCTACCTGTTTCCGCAAAACGTGCCAACATTTCGCGGCCCGCGTGGTGCGCCGCGTGGCGCACACCGCCCGCGCCGCTGCACGTGCACGCGTTTTAACGCGGAAAAACGGCGCATCTTTGAATGCCGGTCAACACTGTGATGAGGCAAAAGCATGATCGACGTGACAACTGACATGCGCAGCGCACGCGGTACGCTGCGCGCGTCGGGCCGTATTGCTGGAGGGCTCGATGCGTAGCGAAGCACCGGAGCACGCGGCAAAGGTGGCGGAGGATGCGATCGTCTATGTGATCGACGACGATCAGTCGATGCTCGAAGCGGTGAGGGCATTGCTGCGTTCGGTCGGCGTTGGCGTCGAGACCTTTTCCAACGCTCAGGATTTCTTTGCATATCCGTTGCCCGATGTGCCGGCCTGTCTGATTCTCGACGTGCGGCTTAAAGGCCATAGCGGGCTTGCCGTGCAGGAGCAGATCGCGGCGGCAAGCATCCAGATGCCGGTGGTGTTCATGACCGCGCATGGCGACGTCGCCATGTCGGTGCGGGCGATGAAGGCGGGCGCATGGGACTTCCTCGCCAAGCCGTTTCGCGATCAGGACCTGCTCGACGCGGTCACGCAAGCGCTTGCCGCGGACGAGCAGCGCCGCGCGGCGGACCGCACGTTCGCCAGGCTGCGCCGCCGTTACGACATGCTGACGCCGCGCGAACGCGAGGTGATGTCGTTCGTCGTCAACGGTCTGCGCAACCGGCAGATTGCGCAGGTCATGAGCCTGAGCGAAAACACCACCAAGTTTCATCGCAATCAGGCGATGCGGAAAATGGAAGCGAATACGCTGGTCGATTTCGTGCTGATGGGTGCCGCGCTCGGTTTAAAGGAAGCGCATGACGGGCTGTGCTATCAAGCGGCATCGCGCAGGTTCGGCGGATTCTGAAGCAGGCGCGCGCAGCGTTCGAAACTGCAATGCCCGTGCAAACGCACAAAGCGAAGTGGGCAAAAGCGCCGAATATCGCAACCGGCACGCGCGCCGGTTGCACAACGCCCACGCGTCGTTTCCTCCTCTTCTGACGAGACCCTTCCGCCATGACCACCATCAACGTTCCGACCCGCGACGAAGTTTCTCCTGCGAATCAGGCCATCTTCGACCAGCTGAAAAGCGCACTCGGCACTGTGCCGAATCTGTACGCCACGATGGCGCATTCGGAGCACGCACTCGGTAACTATCTGGCCTTTCAGAATGGCAAGAGCAGCCTTTCAGGCAAGGCACGCGAAGTGGTGAACCTCGTCGTCAGCGAAGTCAACCAATGTGAATACTGCCTCGCGGCGCATACGATGGTCGGCAAGAAAGCCGGTTTCACGGACGCGCAGATTCTGGAGATCCGCAGCGGTAAGGCGAGCTTCGACGCGAAGCTGGATGCGCTGGCGCGCCTCGTTCATGGCATCGCTGTCAAGAAAGGGCATCCGGATCAGGCGCTGGTCGACGCGTTTCTCGCCGCAGGCTGGACCAAAGGAAATCTGGTCGACGCGATCGTCGTGATCGGCGACAAGACCGTTACCAACTATCTGCACGGCGCTACGCGCGTGCCGGTCGACTTTCCGGCTGCGCCGCCGCTGCCGCGCTAAGCATCGGCGCAGCGCAGTACGAAAAAACGGAGCCGCGAGGGCTCCGTTTTTCATTGCCAGGCGAACAGAGCGCCGTGGCGCGAATCAGTTCTTGACGACCGACGCCTGATAGATCTGATCGATGACCTTGCCGAGCGTCGCGTCGAACTCGCTGTCGCTCATGTTTTTCTTCAGATCGTTGATCAGCGCGCGCGAGAAGCTCGCGATCATGCCGTGATTGGCGGCAAGGCGTTCGCATGCATCGTCGAGCGTGTAACCGCCCGATAGCGCGACAACGCGCACGACGCGCGGATGCTCGATCAGCGGGCGATAGAAATCCGCCTGTTCCGGCAGCGTCAGCTTCAGCATCACATTGCTCGATTCCGGCAGCGCGTTCAGGCCTTTGTGCAGTTCGGCGAGCAGGATTTTTTCCGCGCCGGCCTTGTCCGGGCTCTTGATCAGCACCTCAGGTTCGAGAATCGGCACGAGTCCGTGCGCGATGATCTGCGCGCCGACTTCGAACTGCTGTCTGGCGATCGCGGCGATACCGGTTTGCGATGGCAGATTGATGACCGAACGCATCTTCGTGCCGAACACACCGAGCTTTGCCGCACGATCGAGCAACGCATCGAGGCCCGGAATCGGCTTGAGCATGCGCACGCCGTCCGCTTCTTCGTGAATGCCTTTATCGACCTTCAGGAAAGGCACCACGCCGCAATCGTCCCACAGGAACGACGGCACCGGTTTGCCTTTCACCTGACCGTCCATCGTCTGCTCGAACAGGATCGCGCCGATCACCTTGTCGCCGTTAAAGGCCGGCGACGTGATGATGCGGCTGCGCATTTCGTGCATCAGCTTGAACATGGCGGCTTCGTCGCCTTGATACGCGTCGTCGGGAATGCCGTATTGCCGCAACGCACCGGGTGTCGAGCCGCCGCTCTGGTCGAGTGCGGCAATGAACCCCGGTTTGTCCTGCATCTGCGCAAGCATTTTGTCGTTAGCCATGAGCGTCTCTCCGTTCAACAGTCCAATCAAACCTTGTAGCCGGGCGCACCCGAATGGGTCTTTCAGATTCGTATCCGGCAAGTGTAACGGCAATGACCTACACACTAATTAAAACGGGCCGGTAAAAAAATCAGGCAGGCCAGGCGTGCGCGTGGGCGGCCCCTTCGACGCGGCGCCGAGCCGTACCGGTGGAGCGCTTTTTGTTTCCACAACGACGAATTAGATACGGCGAGCAATGCGCATGCCGCGTTCTGCCGCACAGACCGCGTCAATGCGCACCACTTTAGGTGAAAACCCCGAGAACCTTCTCAATACTGGGCAATGCCTTATCCAGCTTGGCTCCGGCGCACGGTTGCAAGGCCGGAAAGACTGCTTGGCGTGGAATCAACGTAACGGAGCTTGTTACGATCCTATCATTGGAGTACATTAACTGCGAACAAACCATCAGCCGTTGCTGTGCATTGCACAAATTCGTGGATGTCTCATGCCTGAAGCTTCTACTCTGTCTTCGTCGGTCGTCGCGCTAAGGCGCGGGCCGGTTATTCATCCCGTGCGCAATCCGGGTGTACCGTTCGATGCCGGTTGGCTCGACGGGTTGCGCGTCAATCAATCGGCGGTCGAGCGGCGTACCGCGACACTCGGCACGCGCCGCACCGTGAAGAAGGATGCGCAGGCCGCGTGGCTGCTCAAGGCCATCACCTGCATCGATCTGACCACGCTCGCCGGCGACGACACCGAAGGCCGCGTGCGGCGCCTGTGCGCGAAAGCGCGCCAGCCGGTGCGTGCGGATCTGCTGGCCGAGCTGGGCATCGCGCCCAACAGCATCACCACCGGCGCGGTCTGCGTGTATCACCGCTTCGTCGGCACCGCGGTCGATGCGCTGCGTGGCAGCGGCATTCCGGTGGCGGCCGTATCGACCGGCTTTCCCGCCGGCCTGAATCCGCATGAACTGAAGCTGAGAGAGATCGAAGCATCGGTGGCGGACGGTGCGGAGGAAATTGACATCGTCGTGACCCGCGAACACGTGCTGACCGGCAACTGGCGCGCGCTGTATGAAGAAGTGCGCGAGTTCCGCGCCGCTTGCGGCGCCGCGCACCTGAAAGCGATTCTCGCCACCGGCGATATCCGCACGCTGTCGAACGTTGCGCGCGCATCGATGGTGTGCATGATGGCCGGCGCCGACTTCATCAAGACTTCCACCGGCAAGGAAGGCGTCAACGCGACGCTCGACGTGTCGCTCGTGATGGTGCGGATGATCCGCGAATATCACGCGCGCACCGGCATCCTGATCGGCTTCAAGCCGGCCGGCGGCGTGTCGAACGCGAAGACCTCGCTGGCGTACCAGATTCTGATGAAGGAAGAGCTAGGCCGTCCGTGGCTCGAACCGGAGCTGTTCCGGATCGGCGCGTCGAGCCTGCTCGCCGACATCGAGCGTCAACTCGAGCATCACGCGAGCGGCCGCTATTCCGCCTTTAACCGTCACCCCGTTGCTTAAGCAGGCAGACCGATTCTCATGAGCGTAGCCGAGTACTTTTCTTCTATGGATTACGGTCCCGCACCCGAGGACGATCAGCCTGCGCGCGCGTGGCTTGCGCAGCATCAGGCAGAGTTCGGCCATTTCATTAACGGCGCATGGCATGCGCCCGCCGCGGGCGAGCGCTTCGCGACACACGAGCCCGCCACCGGCAAGCTGCTGGCGCAGATTGCACAGGGCGAAGCGGCCGACGTCGACGCGGCGGTCGCCGCCGCGCGTGCGGCTCAGCCGGCGTGGCGCGGCCTGGGCGGCGCAGGCCGGGCGCGACATCTGTATGCGCTGGCGCGCATGGTGCAGCGGCATAGCCGATTGTTCGCCGTGCTCGAAGCGCTCGACAACGGCAAGCCGATTCGCGAAACGCGCGACCTCGATATTCCGCTGGTGGCGCGGCATTTTCTGCACCACGCCGGTTGGGCGCAACTGCAGGACAGCGAGTTTCCGCAGCACGTGCCGGTTGGCGTGATCGGCCAGATCGTGCCGTGGAATTTCCCGCTGCTGATGCTCGCGTGGAAGATTGCGCCCGCCATTGCCACGGGCAACTGCGTCGTGTTGAAGCCGGCCGAATACACGCCGCTCACCGCGCTGCTGTTTGCCGAACTCGCGCAACGCGCCGGCTTGCCGGCAGGCGTGCTGAACGTGGTGACCGGCGACGGCCGTACTGGCGCTGCGCTGGTCGAGCATCCGGACGTCGACAAGATCGCGTTCACCGGTTCGACTGAAGTCGGCCGGCTGATTCGCGCGGCCACGGCCGGTTCCGGCAAATCGCTGACGCTCGAGCTCGGCGGCAAGTCGCCGTTTATCGTGTTCGACGATGCGGACCTCGATGGCGCCGTCGAAGGCGTGGTCGACGCGATCTGGTTCAACCAGGGGCAGGTGTGCTGCGCCGGTTCGCGGCTGCTGGTGCAGGAAGGCATCGAAACGCGCTTTATCGACAAGCTGAAGCGCCGCATGGCGACGCTGCGCGTGGGCGCGTCGCTCGACAAGAGCATCGACATCGGTGCGATCGTCGATCCGTCGCAGCTCGAGCGGATCCAGTCGCTGGTCGAAACCGGGCGTCGCGAAGGCTGCGCGGTATGGCAGGCGTCGGAAGGCGAACTGCCGCAGCAAGGCTGTTTCTTCCCACCGACGCTCGTTACCAATGTCGCGCCCGCATCGACGCTCGCGCAGGAAGAGATTTTCGGCCCGGTGCTGGTGGCGATGACGTTCCGCACACCCGACGAGGCCGTCGAACTCGCGAACAACACGCGCTACGGGCTTGCCGCAAGCGTGTGGAGCGAAACCATCGGCCGCGCACTCGATATCGCGCCGCGTCTTGCCTGCGGTGTGGTGTGGGTCAACGCAACCAATCTGTTCGATGCGGCCGTCGGCTTCGGCGGCTATCGCGAATCGGGCTACGGCCGCGAGGGCGGACGCGAGGGCATCTACGAATACCTGAAACCCGCCGCGTGGCTTAAGCTCCCGCAGCGTCGCACGGTGCAGCGCGCGGCCGCGAACGAAGCGCATGACGACGTGCTGGCGACGGCATCCGGCTTCGATGCGGACGCAACGTTCAGCGTGGACCGCACGCCAAAGCTGTTTATCGGCGGCAAGCAGGCGCGGCCCGACAGCGGCTACTCGCTGCCGGTGTATGGCGCGAGCGGCGCACTGGTCGGCGAAGTCGGCGCGGGCAACCGCAAGGACATCCGCAATGCGGTAGCGGCGGCGCGCGGCGCGACCAAATGGTCGAGCGCCACCGCGCATAACCGCGCGCAGGTGCTGTACTACATCGCGGAAAATCTGGCGGTGCGTGCGGCGGAATTTGGCGCGCAGTTGCAACTGCGTACCGGCGTCAGCGAATTCGACGCGCGGCGCGAAGTGGACGCAGCGGTCAAGCGGCTGTTTACGTATGGCGCGTGGGCCGACAAGTTCGACGGTGCGGTGCATGCGCCGCCGCTGCGCGGCGTTGCGCTGGCGATGAACGAGCCGCTAGGCGTGATCGGCATCGCGTGCCCGGACGAAGCGCCATTGCTCGCGTTCGTGTCGCTGATCGGGCCGGCGCTGGCGATGGGCAATCGCGTCGTGGTGCTGCCGAGTGAAGCGAGTCCGCTGACGGTGACCGATTTCTATCAGATCGCGGAAACCTCGGACGTGCCTGCCGGCGTGCTGAACATCGTCACCGGCGAACGCGGTCCGCTGCTCGATGCGCTGGTGAAACACGACGACGTCGACGCACTGTGGTGCTTCGGTGCCGCACAGGAGTCGACGCTGGTCGAGCGCCTGTCAACCGGCAACCTGAAGCGCACGTTCGTCGATTATGGCCGGCAGTTCGACTGGTTCGATGCCGCAAGCGAAGGCCCGGCGCTGCTGCGGCAGGCCGTGCAAGTGAAAAACATCTGGATCCCGTACGGCGACTGATCCGTCTGATCGACAGAACGGATAGCGCGCCAACCAGAATGGAGGAGACAACGTGCTGAAGAATCTGGACCCGCTGCTTAACGCCGACGTGCTGCATGCGTTGCGCGCGATGGGGCACGGCGACGAACTGGTCATTTGCGACGCCAACTTCCCGGCCGACTCCGTTGCGCGCGCAACGGTGCTCGGCAAGCTGCTGCGCATCGACGGCGCCGATGCGGCGCGTGCGGTTCGCGCGGTGCTGTCGGTGCTGCCGCTCGATAGCTTCGTCGACGACCCGGCATTGCGCATGGAAGTCGTCGGCGAACCGAATACGATCCCCGCAGTGCAGCGCGAAGCGCAGGCCGAAGTGAATGCGGCCGAAGGGCGCGAGCTGCCGTTCCGGTCGATCGAACGCTTCGCGTTTTACGAGCGCGCGCGCAAGGCCTACTGCGTGATCGCCACCGGCGAGCAGCGCGGCTATGGCTGCTTCGTGTTCAAGAAGGGCGTGCTGCTCGCACCCGATGCGCCGAAACAGGCGCAGGGGTCGGGCCAATGAGCACGGCGGTGAACACACAGGCGCAAGCGCGCGGCCGCGTGGTGATTCTCGGCATCTATGTAACCGATCTGACGTTTCGTGCCGAGCGTATGCCGCTGATCGGCGAAACCATCGCGGGCTCCGCATTTGCGATGGGGCCGGGCGGCAAGGGCTCGAACCAGGCGGTGGCGGCCGCGCGCGCGGGCGCCGACGTGGTGTTCTGCACGCGGGTGGGCAACGATGCGTTCGGCCAGATCGCGCGTGCGACGTGGGACGCCGAAGGCATCACGTCGCGCGCCACGGTGGTCGACGGCGCTTCGACGGGCGCCGCGCATATCTTCGTCGACGAGACGAGCGGCATGAACGCGATCATCGTCGCGGCCGGCGCGGCGGGCACGATGAATGCCGCCGACGTCGATGCGATCGAAGCCGATATTGCCGGTGCGCGCGTATTCGTCACGCAGCTCGAGCAGCCGCTCGCAGCGGCGAAGCGCGGTCTCGAAGTGGCGCGCAAGCACGGCGTGACGACGGTGTTCAATCCGGCGCCCGCGATGCAGCTGCCCGACGATATTTTCCCGCTGTGCGACTACATCACGCCGAACGAAACCGAGACCGCGGCGCTGACCGGCGTGACGGTCAACACCGTCGACGACGCGCGCCGCGCGGCCGACGTGCTGCTGAAGAAGGGCGTCGGCACCGTAATCGTCACGCTCGGCGAACAGGGCGCGCTGCTGCATGACGCGCAGCAATCGGTGTTCGTGCCGGCGTTTCGCTGCGGCCGCGTGGTCGAAACGGCCGGCGCCGGCGACGGCTTCACCGGCGGCTTCGCGGCCGCGCTTGCGCGCGGCGACGATCCGCTCGCCGCGTTGCGCTTCGGCTGCGCGCTCGCCGGCCTTTCGGTGACCCGCGCCGGCACCGCGCCGTCGATGCCCAGGCTCGCCGAAATCAACGAAGTTTTGCAGCAGTCCGGCACGAGCCACGCGGTCTCCGCGTGACGCCGGCCGCATTGCAGCGCGCTGTATAAAGGATGTCGCAACCATGAAGTCTTCGTTCTCCGCCGCGAAGCTGTTCGCCGACCGGCAACTGAACTTCCTGCTGATCGTCAACGTGCTGGTCGTGCTGGTCGCCACGTGGCTGTCGCACGGCCAGTTCGTCGATATCGACAACCTGCAGTCGATGGGCAGCCAGCTGCCCGAGCTCGGGCTGCTCGCGCTCGGCATCATGCTGTCGATGGTGTCCGGCAACGGCGGCATCGATCTGTCTGGCGTTGGCCTCGCGAACCTGTCGGGCATGGTGGCCGCGCTGATCGTGCCGAAGTTCCTGAACGGCGACGATTCGCCGATGCTCTATACGGGTGCGTTCTGCGCGATCGTCGTCGTGATGGGCGCGTTGGGCGGCCTGTTGAACGGCGTGGTAATCGCGCGGCTGCGCCTGACGCCGATCCTGTGCACGCTCGGCACGCAATTGCTGTTCACCGGATTCGCGGTGGTGCTGAGCAACGGCGCGTCGGTGCGGATCGACTACGTCGAGCCGCTTGCCGATATCGGTAACGGTACGGCCTTCAACGTGCCGATCTCGTTCATCATCTTCATCGCCGCGGTGGTGCTGCTCGGCTGGCTGCTCAGGCGCAGCCCGTTCGGCCTGCGGCTCTACCTGATGGGCACCAATCCGAAAGCGGCGTTCTATACCGGCATTCCGCGCGACCGGATGCTGATCCTCACGTACATGATGTGCGGCGTGCTGGCGTCGCTGGCGGGCCTGATCAGCGCGACGCATACGTCCAGCGCGAAATGGGACTACGGCAATTCGTATCTGCTGATCGCGATCCTGATCGCGGTGATGGGCGGTGTGAATCCGGCCGGCGGTTACGGTCGCATCATCTGCGTGTTCTTTGCGGCGACCGTGCTGCAGTTTCTGTCGAGCCTGTTCAATCTGCTGGGCGTGTCGCAGTTTTTCGGCGATTGCGCATGGGGTTTTCTGCTGCTGCTGTCGCTCGCGTTTGCGGGCGGCGAGCGGGTGCGCGCGATCTTCGGCTTTATGCAGCCGAACCGCCGGCGCTAGCGAAAGCGTGACGATTGGCTGGCGGACCTCGGTGCCCTGGAGGCCCGCCAACGAAAACCAAAGGGGCAGTGCGGCAGTTTCGGCAGCCGACGATCGACACCAATAACCTAGACGATTTGCCTGATACCAAGGAGACAACGCAATGAAACTGAAACGACTGACCGCCGCACTCGG
>DATLOW010000569.1:0-12278 GCA_035536055.1 Paraburkholderia sp.
GGCTTGGCGAGATATCCGCTCACTTCTTTGCCGTCCGGACGGCGATAACTGATCATGGCACCTGCTGACGTATTCATTGAAAGGTCCTTGTGACAAGAAATGACGGTAAATGAAGGGAAAGGCCGTAACAGCAATAGCATAGCGCCCGCCACGGCCTCGCGCAGCCAGTTGAACAGGCGCGAACGGTTGTGCGCCAGCGGTTACGCAGCGGTGGCCGGGCCCGCGCGACCGAACGATTTCGGTCACACACCCGCTAAGGAATTCTTAAGCCGAGTCGGTCAGCATCGCGGCTTTGCGGTGGCGTCGTGCCATACGCAAATGCAACGATGGAGAAACCGCTGTGACACAGCCGATTCATGTACCGACCCATGCGGATCAACAACAGCCGCTCCTGCCCAGCAAAGTGCCCGAAGCGACGATCGTCTTCTGGATTGTGAAAATCCTTGCAACCACCGTCGGCGAAACCGGCGGCGATGCGCTTTCGATGACGCTGCAACTCGGTTATGCGGTTGCAACACTGGTATTCCTGGCATTTTTCGTCGTAACCCTGACGCTGCAGGTGCGCAGCGACCACTACCGCCCGGCGATCTACTGGTCGGTGGTGGTGGCCACCACGACCGTCGGCACCACGATGTCCGACTTTCTGGACCGCACGGTTGGGCTCGGCTACGTGACGTCTTCCGCGCTGCTGCTGCTCGCGGTGCTGCTGATTCTCGCGAGCTGGCGTGCGGTTGCGGGACGCATCGAATATCAACACATCGTGCGCTCACGCGACGAGGTGTTCTACTGGCTCACGATCGTCGTATCGAACACACTCGGCACCGCGCTCGGCGACTTCGCCGCAAGCAGCGCCGGCCTCGGCTTCGAACGCGGCGCGCTGGCCTTTGCCGCGCTGCTGGCAATCGTCGCGCTAGCATGGCGCGCCGCGCGGCGCATTCCGGCGAGCGTGCTGTTCTGGGCCGCCTATGTGCTGACCCGTCCGCTCGGTGCGACGCTCGGCGATACGCTGACCAAGCCGCATGCGGAAGGCGGCTTCGCGCTCGCGCGGATTCCCGCGTCGCTGACGATACTCGCCGTGCTCGCGGCCGTGCTGACAGTGCAGGTATGGTGCGCGCGCGGCACGCGGCATGCATCTGCCAATTAACGTCGATTCCGCGCGCAATTTATGCGGACGATTAAGGGATTTATAAGGCCGCAGACCTAATCTTATGTAAGCGGGCTGCGCAGGTTGCCCGCTCAACCTAAGGCTTAAGGAGAGAAGCAGATGAAACCATCGATACCCGCCATCGTGGCGGCTGCGCTTTTAGTCGGTCCGGCCCTTGCGTTCGCGCAAGCCGGTAACAGCACGATGCCTGCCGCGCCGTCCGGCGTGCAGACGTACAACGGCACCAGCGCAATGCCGCAGGACCGCGCGCAACAGCCTGCCGACGTGTCGTACACGGCGCCGCGCGACACTTCCGCATACGGCATGGACACGCAAGGAGGCTGGCAGTCCGGCAGCAAAGGCATGTCGCGCACGCTAACCGAGCCGGTGTTCGGCCATCACTAACCCTCACAGTCGAATGAACCGCCGCGCCGCTCCGCCAAAAGCGTGCGACGCCGGCGCCGCGGTAACATTGACAGCCTTGCCTTCCCCTAACCCGTTTATACCGGATCACGCCTGGAGCAAAACATGCGCCTTCTGCTGGTCGAAGACGACGAAATGATCGGCGAGACCGTGGTCGAGGCCATGCGCCGCGCCGGCTACGCTACCGACTGGGCGCGCGACGGCCGCGCCGCAGCGTTATCGCTGGACAACGGCGTGTACGACCTGGTGCTGCTCGACCTCAGCCTGCCGAAGGCCGACGGTATCGACGTGCTGAAAGCATGGCGCGGCGCCGGTGGCGATGCGCCGGTGATCGTCCTCACCGCGCGCGATGCGGTCGAGGACCGCGTGCGCGGCCTCGATGCGGGCGCGGACGACTATCTGGTCAAGCCGTTCGATCTCGACGAACTGGCCGCCCGCGTGCGCGCCTTGCTGCGGCGACGCGCGGGCCGCACGCAGCCGGTGCACACGCACGGCGAGCTGCGACTCGATCCCGCCGCTCACGAAGTTTTCATGAAAGGCGCGCCGATTACGCTGATTCCGCGCGAATTCGCGCTGCTGCATGCGCTGATCGAAACGCCCACCCGCGTGTTTACGCGTGCCGAACTCGAGGAAAAGCTGTACGGCTGGGGCGAAGAAGTCGGCAGCAATACGATCGAAGTGCATGTGCATAGCCTGCGCCGCAAGATCGGCGCGGACCAGATCGCGACGGTGCGCGGCGTCGGCTACCGGTTGAAGCGCCTCGAATGACGTCGATCCGTCGGCGCCTGCTCGGCTGGCTGATATGCGGGTTCGGTGTGGCGTCCGCCGCGGCTGCGTACGGCATTTTTCACACTGCCCTGCGCGAGGCCGGCGAACTGTTCGACTACGAACTGCGCACCGTGGCGCTCTCGATGCCGGCCAATCTGCGCGCCGCCGGGCAACAGCCGGACGACATGCTGGGCAGCATCGCCGACGACCGCATCAACATGGCCGTATGGGACGGCGCGGGACAACTCGTCTATCAGTCGCCGCGCGTGCCGTCGCTGCCGCGGCAAAACGATGGCCTGCACACGATCGAATACGGCGAAACGCAGTGGCGCGTGTTTGGCGTACAGCAGCCGTCGCGCTACGTGCAGGTCGCCCAGCCGCTCGCGGTGCGCAACGATCTGGCCGTCACGCTCGCGTTGCACACGCTTTGGCCGCTGCTGTTGATGGTGCCGGGCGCAATCGTGCTGGTGCTGCTGGTGGTCGAGCGCGGGCTCGCGCCGATCGGTGGACTATCGCGTTCGCTGGCAAGCCGCTCGCTCGAAGTGCTCGAGCCACTGCCGCTCGATGCGCGCACACCCATCGAAGTGCGGCCGCTGGTGGTCGCGTTGAACGATCTGCTGCAGCGGCTGCAGATCGCTTCGCAAACACAGCGCATGTTCGTGTCCGATGCCGCGCACGAATTGCGTTCGCCGCTGGCCGCGCTACAACTGCAATTGCAGGCCGCCGCGCGCGACGGCACGCTGACCGGCTCGGAGCAGACGCTGGAGCGCATCCAGGGGCGGCTGAAGCGGCTGATTCATCTGGTGCAGCAACTGTTGACGCTGGCGCGCGAGGACGCGGCCGCCGCGACGACGCGCAGCAGCGTCAGCGTACGGCGCGTCGGCGAGCAGGTGGTCGGCGAACTGTCGCTGCTGGCCGAGGCCAAGCGGGTCGATGTTGGGCTCGAGGCCGGCACCGCACGCGATGCAGCCGCCGCAGCCGATGCGTTCACCGCGCTGACCGAACCGCATGCGCTGACGGTGCTGCTGTCGAATCTGGTCGACAACGCGATCCGCTATACGCCGGCAGGCGGCACGGTGGATCTCGTGCTGACGCGCGATGCCGGCGCGATTCGCATCGAAGTGCGCGACACCGGCCCGGGCATTCCCGACGACGAGCTCGAGCGGGTGTTCGATCGCTTCTATCGCGGCAATGGCGCAAACGTGCAGGGCAGCGGTCTTGGCCTTGCAATTGCCGCGCGCATTGCGAACCGGCTCGGCCTCGCATTGACGCTGCACAACCGCGGCGAGGTGCAGCACGGCCTGTGTGCGCGTGTCGACGGCTTGCAGCCCGCGCCGGAAACGGCCGACCCGCTGCACACGGCTGTCAGCTGATACGCGGGCCAGACATGCTGGCGCGCCGCGCTGCTGGTTGCGTCCGCAACGGTCAGCGCGAACCCGCGCGCAATTACTTCTGCTGTTGTTTCTCCATCTGCAGATACAGATGCTCGACGTTCTGCGGCTGCGCGCTGCGATAGAGCTTGTCGCGGCTGAAGGCCGGCACCTGCACGCGACGCATCGCTTCGGTCAGCCCGACGCCTGCCTCGAACGCGCGCCGCACGCTCGCTTCGAGCTCGCGCAGATACATCGCGATACGGTCGAGATCGGCGCGTTTCGCGAGACGGCCGAACGCCGGCACCATCACCGGCGCGTCGAGTGTCTTCAGCTTGTCGAGCGCCGCGAGCCAGCCCGGAATCTGCTCGTTGCGCAGTTCGGGGATGCGTCCGACGCTGACGAGGCCGCCGACGAACAGTGTGCCCGTCGAGCGGTCGCGCACCACCAGATCGCCGGGTGTGCTGGCGGGCCCGAAGTACAACAGTTCCAGCGCGCGGCCGCCGCTGTCGAGCTGCGTGGTGCCCTCGACGGTGCGATCGGGCACGGTCACGCGCGAGCCGGCCATCTCGTCTTCACCGAGCGTACGGTTCAGGTTTTTCAGGCAAATCGCGCAGCGTTCGCGGATCAACTCGGCCGTGCGCTGCTGCGCGAGAATCGGCACGCCGCGGTCGCGGTAAGCCGCCGCGCCGAATACGAACTCAGGGCCCTGGTGCGTGATGATCACGAGTTGCACCGGTAACGCCGTAACCTTGCGGATGGCTTCGAGCATCGCGCGGCCATAGCGGTATGACGAGCCGGTATCGACGACCGTCACGCCGCTGGTGCCAACGATAAAACCATTGTTGGCCACCACGCCGCGATTCGCCGGCGCGACGGCGTCGCCGTCGCCGAATATCACGTAGACACCGGAGGCGACCTGTACGGGCGCGGGTATCTGCAGCGGGCCTTCGTCACGTACGGCGGATCCGGCGGGTGCGGGCGCGGCCGCCAGCGCCGCGGCGGCCCACGCAACGCCCGCTAGCAGCAACATCTGCAGCACACGCAGCGCATGCAGATAGCGCTGGCGTGCGCCGCCGTACGCAGCCGCGCGTTTCACAGTTTCGACGCCGCGCTCTGCTGCGCGCCCGTCTGCGGATTGACCGCGACCGCCGCATCGAACTGCCGGCTCTTCGTATCCTCGACGCGCGCTTTCAGCTCGCCGTCGCCGCGCGGCACGAACCAGAAACGGAAGTTCGGATTCTCGCTGATCGAAAAGTTCACGTCGGCCACCATCACCGGCTTGTCCGCGTAGCTGACCGTCACCTTGCGCACGAAGTAGGCGGTCGCGTAGTTGCGCGTCACCTGGTTCATCGCCATGCCGGTTCGGTTGGGATGCCTGATCATCAGCTGCGCGAGCTGCGGTTTGCCGGGCACGCTCTGGCCTTGCAGCGTCAGGCGCACAAGACCGGCGTTGGCCTCGGCGGCGGCATCGTCCTTGCCCGCCGGCGCCGAGCAGCCGCCCGACGCCTTCACGAAGCGCACCGAGCTGTACAGGCGGCCATCGTTGGTTTCCGCGATCGCGCGCATGAACGTGTAATCCTCGACACGCACCCGCGTTTCGATCGTCGCGAAGCCCGATTCAGGCGCGAACGAAAAAGAGCCGGCGTACGGCTCCGGGTTTTCGTCGATGAACAGGTAGACCTTCTTGATGTAGCGCGCCGGCGTTTGCGGAAACTGCGCGGTAACCGCGATCGGCACCACGGCGCCGTCCGCCGCGCGCGCCGGCGCATCGAGCTTGATCACCGCGTCGCCGTGCGAATCGACCGGGCGGCCCTTGAACGTGCCGTCCTTGAAGTCGACCCAGCGCGGCATCGTGTCGGGGTTGTCTTCCGGATGTTCGTCGGCACGCGCAAGCTGCGCTGCGCCGATGGCGGCCAGCGTCAACAGCGCCGTGCAGATGGTTCTCGCGATCGTATTCATGTGTCCCTCCGTCCCTGCACCAGCAGCGCTACCGCGGTATTGCGCAGCGAAACCACCCGGCCCGTTACTGTTCCCACTCGAGTTCGGCAAAAGCAGCGGTTACGTTGCGGCGATGGTAAATGTCGTAGAGCCGCCATTTGCTGCGCTCGCCGACACCGATCGTGTCGACCGCCTGTTGCATCGTCTGCCCTTGCCTGAGCGCCGCGCGCACGTCGCGCACCAGATCCGCCAGATACTGCTGTTCGGCATCCAGCGCCGCGCGCCACGGCCGCTCGAGCGGCCCGTGCCCCGGCACAATGCGCGGCGGATTCAGTGCGCGCAGCGCCGCGATATCGTCGAGCCAGCCGAGCACGCTGCCGTCGATCACCGGAATGCATTCGACGAACAGCAGATCGCCGGTCCACAACGTGCCGCTAGCTTCATCGTAGACGGTCAGATCGTTGTTAGTATGAGCCGTTTTCCACGTTTGCAGGCGCAGCATCCGCTTGCCGAGATCGAGCGTTGCGGTGCCCGACACCGTGCGCGTCGGCGGCACGAGCACGCTGCCTTGCGCAAGCGGCCCCAGTTCTCGCTGCAAGACCCGCAGGTAGCTTTCCGCGTGGCTCGCTTCGGCTTCGCCCAAAGTTGCGCTGCCAACGAATTGCGGATGGTCGCCGGTAAATGCTGCGTTGCCAAAAATGTGATCCGGGTGCATATGCGTGTTGATCACGTAGCACACCGGCAACGGCGTGACCTTGCGGATGGCCACACGCAGCGCGCGGCCTTCGGCCAGCGTGCCGCCGGTGTCGATCACCGCGACGCAGCGCGTGCCGACCACGAAACCGATGTTGGCGATATCGCCGCCGTTCGCGCGCGTCGCGACGTCGTCGTGGCCGCGATGCGCGTAAACGCCAGGTGCCAGTTGCACTACCGACAGCGGCGCGGTCCGCTGCGCAGTGGCCGGTGCAGCTTGTTGCACCGTCCCGGCGCGTACCGTTTGCACGACTGGCGCGCACCACAACGCCGCCAACAGCAACACACGGCCCGCGCAACGGCACACAATCGATACCAAACCGCGCCGCCCGCATGGCCTGCCTCGCGTCACGGCGCCGCGGCCAGATCCGGCGCGCCGGCGTCGCCGCGCGTGCCGGCGGCGGCACGGCGCGCGGCGCCGCGGGGCGTGGCAATAAAGCCGGCGTATTCGCGCTCGAGAAACGGCTCCGCATGTTCGAGCATGAAGCGCCGGAATGCGATGCAGGTCGGCGACAGCTGCTTCGACGTCAGATGCACGATCTGCCACGTACGTTCGAGCGGCGTGCCGTTGACGTCGAGCAACGCGATCTCGCCGGCCCGCAATTCGAGCGCGAGCGTATGCAGCGACAACAGGCTCACGCCCATACCGGCCATCACTGCCTGCTTGATCGTTTCGTTGCTGCCGAGCGTCACGCAGCGCGCCGGCGTGAACAGATGCTGTCTGAACATATGCTCGACCACCGCGCGCGTCCCCGAGCCGGGTTCGCGCAGCAGGAACGTATCACCAGCCAGTTCCTGCAGATCGAAGCGCCGCGCGCTGCGCAACGGATGCGACAGCGGCGCGACGATCACATGCGGGTGGCGCGCGAGCGGTTCGGCCGTGGTGCCCAGTTCCGGCGGCGGCCGGCCCATGATCGCGAGATCCGTTGCGTTGTCCTGCAACAGGCGCAGCAGCGTCTCGCGATTGCCGACCGAAAAATGCACGTCGACCTTCGGGAATTGCCGCGAATACTGCGCGAGCAGCTTCGGCGCGAAATAGGTCGCCGAGCTGACGATGCTGACCGCGATCGTGCCGCTGTCGGCCTGCGCGAGCGAGGTCATCGTATCTTCGATGTCCTTGATCTCGCCGATGATGCGGCTTGCGTGATGCGACAGCCGTTCGCCCGCTTCGGTCAGCGTCAGCCGGCGCGCGATGCGTTCGAACAGCGGCAGACCGAGCGCGTCTTCGAGCTGACGAATCTGCATCGAGACCGCCGGCTGCGACAGGTGCAACTCTTCGGCGGCGCGCGCAAAGCTCGGCAGGCGGCTTGCGATCACGAAGATCTGCAATTGCCGCAGTGTCAGCGAGCGGATCAGGTTCATCGCGCGCCCCGCGCGTCGCAGTGCCCTGCCCACAACGCCGCGGCGCCGGTGACGTGGCGGGCGAGCGCGGGCGCCATCGCGATCAGCGGCTCGCCCGCGGCCCGTTCGGGGATACCGGCGCCGGTGCCCCCTGCGGGGCAGGCAGCTTGCGTACCGCGGCCTGGAAGCTAAGCGTCTCGGCCACGCGCGGATGCGCGAAATCGTCGTTGTCGCCGGGCACTTCGGTGTGGATTTGCGACACGCCGCCGGGCACGTCGTCCGCAAACACGAACGTATAGCGCTTGCCGACGAACTGCGGAAAACGCTGCGCGTTCGGGTCGTTCCGGTATGGCTGGATCTCGATCTTGCGCGCCTTGACCGGTTTGCCGTTCAGGTTGGCATTCACCGGCACGATCGGCGGATTGGCGGCCAGCGCGAGGCGCACGCGCTTCTGGAAATAGCGGCGCTGTCCGCCGGTCAACTGCTCCATCTCGGCGATGTCGTGCTCGAGAAAATACAGAATCACCGGATTGCACGGCAAATCGCCGGCCGGCACCTGTACCTGGCCGGTGCGGTCGCTGACGCTCGCATTGTGGCTGGCGTTATTCGCGCTCGGCACCAGCACGCGTACGGTATCGTTGACCTTCTCCGGCGGCCCCGACGTGATCATCGAATAGTCGAGTTCGGTCTGCGCTGCGACGCCTTGCAGATGCGGCGTCATAAACAGCAGCCGTTCGGCCGCTGCGATCGGCGTCGCGTCTGCCGCTTCGCTGGCCGGGGCCGCGGCGAGCACGGCCGACGGCGCACCGCCGCATAAGGCCGCCGCGACGAGGCACGCCGCCAGGCCGGCGCGTGCACGCGCACCAGCGCGCGCGATCGGTACGGACACGCCGGTCATTGCGCTGCGTTCGACGCGACCGGCGCGCTGGCGAGCGGCAGCAGCGGCACCTGATAGTCGGCAAGAATCGAATTGATCTTGTCCTGATGCGTCGCGATCCATTGGTCGACCTTGTCGTGCCATGCCTTCTCGCCGTAGCGCGTGCCCATGGCGATTTCGTAATCGAAGCGGATGCCCGGTTGCACCGGGAACGGCACGAGCTTGACGCCGTCGCCGGCGAGCTTCGCGTAGTAGCCCGCGATCGGCCCCCACACGAACACCACGTCGACGTTGCCCTGCTTCAGGTCGTGCTGGATCATCTCGCCGGGAAAGGCCTGCGGATCGCCGCTCTGCGCCGAATACGACACGGCCTGTTCGATCAGGTTGTTCGCGAGCAGCCAGTCCACGGCGGGCGTCTGCGCGAAAATGCCGAGCTTGAGCTTTTTCAGCTGGTCGGGCGGCAGCTTCAGCAGATCGGCCGGCGCATTGATGCTGGCGAATTCCGGCTTCCTGGCGAATACCATCGCGTAGGTCGAATGCAGGTACGAGCGCGTGGTCGACGTCATGTCGTAGCCGTGCGGCACGCCGATGATCAGATCGCACTTGTAGCGCTCGGTGTTCGGTTCCTTTTCGCGCAACGTATGGCGCACGAAGCCCATGCGCTGCGGAAAATACGTGTATTCGATCTTGTAGCCGAAGTCGCTCGCCATTGCGGCGGCGATCTTGTTCTCGTAGCCCTCGCCCTTGTCGTTCGACAACGGCATGTTGTTCGGATCGGCGCACACACGCAGTACCTTGTCGGCGCCATCATTGTTCGGCAGTGAAGGCGCGGGGCCGCCCTGCTGGGCATTGACGGCGTGCGCGGCGCAGCCGAGGGCGGCCAGCGCGAGTACCGCGCGGGCCATCGAGGCGATGCTTGTTCTGCGAGCAAACATTGCAGTCTCCGGGAACGGGAAACGGTTGCGGCCGTTCGTCACGGCAAGGCGCACCGGTCGGGCAAAGCGGCGCATGCTGCTGCACCGCTGCAGCCAGCCGCAGACACTGGCTTCAAGAACAACACGACGGCTGCACGCCGCGCGTCATTTCGCATCGAGTGACTGCAGATCGCCCGGATTGATCTTGCCGTCGGAACGTCCCTTCAGGTACGCATACAGGTTTTCCCAATTCTTTTGCATCATCTGGCTCGAACTGAAGTCGGGCATACCCTTGTCGATGCGTCCACCGAACACCGTGCGGTGAAATTCGGTCTTGTCGAGCGTCTTGAAGGCATCGATCAGCGACGGACCGACGAGGCCTTCCTGCTTCGCGCCGTGGCAGCGTTCGCACGCCAGCGCGCGCCAGGTTTTCCAGCCCAGCAACGTGTCGTTGTCGACCTTGTTGCCGTCCACGACCTTGTAGGCGACGGGTTTCATCTGCGGGGCAGCGGTCTGCGCATAAGCAACCGGCCACGCGAGCAAAGCAACTGCAAACGGCAACACCAAACGGCCTTTCATGCGTTCGTCTCCCATCCACTTTCGATGCGCGCGCAGTGCGCACTCAGATTCCCATGCGGCACAGCGCCGCAAGCGGGGATGCTTCACGCGGCGCGTCGCCCGTTGGATGCGCCGTGTGAAGCACTACCAGAAAAAGCTAGTCATACTGATCGAGCGCGCATACCGCGTGCCGTCGCAGCGCCGCATGCACACCTTCACACGCTCCTGGATCGACCGGCGACACACACGTCGCGCACGTCATGCCGGTCGAATCCGCTTACTGCTGTGGCCTTCAGCTCGGAATCGCGAACACGAACAGCGTGCCGCCGAGCGCGGTGTATTTCGCCAGTTCGCGATAGCCGCCGACCGCACCGAGGCCTTCCGTCGACTTCTGCAGGCCAGCCGCCATGCCGATGCCGGCCCAGCCGCCGATGCCCGAGTAGACGCCGATAAACTGCTTGCCCTGGTACTGGTACGTGAACACGTTGCCGATAATTCCGGACGGCGTCTTGAACTTCCACAGTTCCTTGCCGTCCTTGATGCGCACCGCCTTGATGTAGCCTTCGAGCGTGCCGTAGAACACTACGCCGCCGGCGGTCGCGAGCGCGCCGGACCACACCGAGAATTTCTCCGGCTTGGACCAGACGATCTTGCCCTTCGCCGCATCCCACGCGATGAAATTGCCCATCGCGCCGTTCTCGTTCGGGCCCGGGAACATCGACAGCGTGGCGCCGACATACGGCTGGCCGGACACGTAATCGACGTCGAACGGCTCGTAGTCCATGCACACGTGATTGGTCGGCACGAGGAACAGGTTCGAACCCGGATCGAACGCGGCCGGCTGCTGGTCCTTCGAACCGAGCGCGGCCGGGCAGATGCCCTTCACGTTCTTGTCCGAACCGGCTGCCTGAGTCGAGTACGTCACGTTACGGATCGGCAGACCGCTCTTCAGGTCGACACGGTCGGCCCAGTTCACCGCCGGGTCGTACTTGTCGGCCACGAGCAGCTGGCCGGTCTCGCGATTGAGCGTATACCCGAAGCCGTTACGGTCGAAGTGGACGATCGCCGGGACCTTCTTGCCCGCTACCGGGATGTCGGCGAGGATCATTTCGTTGACCCCGTCATAGTCCCACTCGTCGTGCGGCGTCATCTGGTACACCCACTTCGCCTTGCCCGTGTTCAGGTCGCGCGCGAAGATCGACATCGACCATTTGTTGTCGCCGGGACGCTGCGTCGGGTTCCAGGTGCCAGGGTTGCCGGTGCCGTAGTAGACCAGGTTCAGTTTCGGATCCCATGCGTACCAGCCCCACGTGGTGCCGCCGCCGAGCTTCCACTGATCGCCCTTCCAGCTCTTGAGCGACGAGTCCGCGCCGACCGGCTGCATCTTGCCGTCCGCCCAGGTCATCGTCGAATTCGGGTCGATCAGCATTTCGTTGTCGGGACCGGTGCTGTACGCTTTCCAGGCCTCCTTGCCGGTCTTGATGTCGTAGGCCACCAGACGGCCGCGCACGCCGAACTCGCCACCCGAGATACCGGTCAGCACCTTGTCGCCGAATACGTGCGGCGCATTGGTGTTGGTTTCACCCGCTTTCGGATTGCCGTTCTGCGCGGTCCAGACCACGTCGCCGGTCTTGGCGTTGAGCGCCACCAGCTTGGTATCGGCCTGCTGCAGGAAGATCTTGTCGTCGCCATAGGCGAGGCCGCGGTTCACCGTATCGCAGCACATCACCGAGATCACCTGCGAGTCCTGCTTCGGCTCGTATTGCCAGATGAAGGTCTGGTCCTTCAGGTTGATCGCGATCACCTTGTTCGGGAACGGCGAATGAATGTACATCGTGTCGCCGATCACCAGCGGAGAGCCTTCGTGACCGCGCAGCACGCCCGTCGACATCGTCCACGCGACCTGCAGTTTGCCTACGTTGCTTTCATTTATCTGCTTGAGCGGGCTGTAGCGGTGATTCGAGTAATCGCCCGCTTGTGCCGCCCAGTTGGATGGGTTCTTGATCAGCGAATCGAGCTGCGGATCGGCATGTGCCAGAAATGAACTGAGTGCCGTTGCCGCAACCACCGCTAGTCCGAGAACCAGGGTGCGTACGTTCATGTCTCCTCCAGAATGGGTAAACCGTCCACCTCACGATGTGACACGCTACCGCGCTCAACCAGCCGCGCCGTCCGGATGCGGGTAACGA
>DATLOW010000570.1:0-16013 GCA_035536055.1 Paraburkholderia sp.
CAGCGCGCCAGCCGCGCTGACCGCATGGGCCGCCAATCCGGACGACCCGAACGCGCCGCTGTTGCGGCTCGCGGACGCGAGTACCGCGACCAGCGCGGCGCGTGACCTGTATCTCGAAGTGAAGGTGAACGGAGAACGCACGTCGTCGATCGTGCATCTGCGCGAGGTCGGCGGCCATCTGATCGCGACCGGCCGCGACCTCGACGAACTTGGCGTGACGACCGACCGGCTGCACATCGGGCCGGACGACGACGTGCGTCTCGATCAGGTGCCCGGCCTGCAATACCAGTACGACGCTGGCGCGCAAAGCATCGATCTGCACGTGCCCGATGCGATCCGCAAGCCATTTCGCTTCGATACGCGCGAGATCGTCGCGGCGCCGCGGGCCGTGTCGTCGCGCGGTTTTCTGATCAACTACGACGCGTTCGTGCAGTCCGAAGCCGACGCGCAGCTGTCGCTGTTTACCGAGGAACGCTACTTCGACCCGTACGGCGTGTTCAGCAACACCGGCGTCGCGTACCTGTACAGCGGCAACCAGCGCTATACGCGCTACGACACGTCGTGGAGTCACTCGAATCCGCAGACGCTGACCACCACGCAGCTCGGCGACACGATTACGTCGTCGCTCGACTGGACCCGCTCGATCCGCATCGCCGGCTTCCAGTGGCGCAGCAACTTCGCGCTGCGACCCGACCTCGTGACGTTTCCGGTGCCGTCGCTGTTCGGCACGGCGGTGGTGCCATCGTCGGTGGATCTGTATATCAACAGTGTGCGGCAGTTCAGCGGCAATGTGCCGAGCGGCCCGTTCATCGTCAACGACGTGCCGGGCATCACCGGCGCCGGCAATGCCACGGTGATCACGCGCGATGCGCTTGGCCGCACGGTGTCGACCTCGGTGCCGCTGTACGTCGATACGCGGTTGCTCGCGCCGGGCCTGTCGAGCTATTCGTTCGAAGCGGGTTTCCTGCGCCGCAACTTCGGCATCGAATCGTTCGCGTACGATCCGGTGCCGGCCGTCAGCGCTTCGCTGCGCCGCGGCCTGTCCGATTCGCTGACCGTCGAGGCGCACGCGGAAGCGACCGGCGGTCTCGTCAACGCCGGCGGCGGCGCCCTGGTGCGGCTCGGCATGGGCGGCGTGTTCAACGCCGCGCTGGCGGCCAGCGCCGGGCACCTGAACGGCGTGCAGGCGAGCTTCGGCTATCAGTACGTCACGCCGCATTTTTCGCTGGACGCGCAGACCATCCGCGCGTTTGCCAACTACGGCGACCTCGCCGCGCGCGACGGCACGCCGGTGCCCGACGCGACCGACCGCGTGACGCTGACCTTGCCGGTGTTCGGCGGCCAGACGCTGTCGTTGAGCTATATCGGCTTTCGTGTGCCGCATGCGCCGAGTTCGCAGATCGGCTCGGTCGGCTACATGCTGAACCTGGGCACGCTCGCATCGCTGAACCTGAGTGCGTATCAGGACTTCCATCAGCGCGGCACGCGCGGCGTGTTCGCGACGCTGTCGATCGGCTTCGGCCACAACACGTCGATCAACGCGACGGTCGGCCGGCAGAACGGCGAGTCGAGCTACAACGTCACCGCCTTGCGGCCGCCCGACTACAACGGTGGCTGGGGCTGGGGTGTGCAGGCGGGCGGCGCCGGCGCGGTGCCGTTCCGCCAGGCGCAGCTGCAATACCTCGGCCGCTATGGCCAGGCGACCGTGGTCGGCCAGCAGATCGACGGCCGCAGCAGCGCGTCGCTCGACCTGAACGGCGCGTTCGTGCTGATGGACGGCGCATTCGAAGGTGCGCGCCGCATCGACGACGGCTTTGCGCTGGTGTCGACCGACGGCGTCGGCGGCATTCCGGTGCTGCACGAAAACCGCGTGATCGGCGTGACCGATCGCGGCGGGCATCTGCTGATTCCGGATCTGAACTCGTACCAGCACAACCAGGTCGCCATCGACGCGATGCGGCTGCCAGCCGATGCGCGGATCGACGACACGTCGAAGGATCTGGTGCCGCAGGCGCAATCCGGCGTGCTCGCGCATTTCGGCGTGACGCGCTACAGCGCGGCGTCGATCATCGTGCACGGACCGGACGGCAAGGTGCTGCCGGCCGGCGCGCGCGTGCATCACGTCGAAAGCGGCAAGGATTCGATCATCGGTTACGACGGCATCACGTTTATCGACGGCCTGCAGCCGGACAACCATCTGCTGATCGACAGCGGCACGCTGCATTGCGAGGTCGAGTTCGCGTACCGGCAGCCCAGCAACGGCTCGCTGCCGACTATCGGTCCGCTGATCTGCGAACCGCGCCCGGTCGCGCAAGGCGCGGCGAACGGAGGCAGCCCATGATGCGCCGGCTGCTGGCGGTGCTGCTGTTCGTGCTGTGCGCGGGCCTCGCGAGTCCGGCGCACGCGCAGAGCTGCTCGGCGAGCCCGTCGGGTGTCGCATTCGGCTCGGTGAGCCCGATCGCGCTGACCGCCGTGAACGGCACCGGCACGATCAATATCACGTGCACGTGGCCGTCCGTCACGCTGACGCCGACCGTGCTGGTGTGCCTGAATCTGACCGGCTCCAGTCCGCGCGCGATGACCAACGGCAGCAACCAGCTGACCTACGACCTGTACACCGATTCGGGACGCACCGTGAAGTGGGGCTCGGCGCAGGCCGGCGGCACGCCGTTATCGGTCACACTGACCAAGCCGTCCGGCACCACACAGACAGCGAGCGTGACGATCTTCGGCCAGATCGGCGCGAACCAGCCGACCGTGCCGAGCGTGAACAGTTCGAACACCACGTACAGCGAGACCGTGCCGGCGGGGAACACGTCGCTGAACTACAGCTTTTACCTGCTGGTCGCGCCGACCTGCGCGTCGCTCGCCACCAGCAATGGCACCTTCTCGTTCACCAACACCGCGACGGTGATCAACAACTGCACGATCACGACCACCAATATGGGTTTTACGGCCAGCGGCGTATTGAAGTCGGCGCTGTCGGCGAGCAGCTCGATCACCACGCGCTGCACCAACGGCGACTCGTGGCGCATCGCGCTGAACGGCGGTTCGAGCGGCAACGTAGCAGCGCGGCAGATGCAGCGGGTGGGCGGCGGCGGGGCGGTCAACTACCAGCTGTACTCCGACTCGAGCTTTACCACCGCGTGGGGCGACGGCACCGGCGGCACCTCGATGGTGACCGGCACCGGCACCGGCAACCAGCAGGTGATCAGCGTGTTCGGCCGCGTGCCGGCGCAAACCACGCCGCAGCCGGGCAACTACAGCGATACGATTACCGCGACGATCACGTTTTGAAGTTCCGCCGAGACGGCCTCAAAAGCCGACCGTCCAGATCGGCGCGCGTCCGTTGGGCGTAGCGAGCTGTAGCGTGGACGGCGCATCGGTCGGATCGGCGGGCGTTTGCAACACGCCGTACGGCTCGCCGTGCAGGCAGGTGACGACCGGTTTGACCGCCGCCGCGGCGTTGCCGGACTGGATCAGGCAGCTTTGCGGCACGACGAGGCTGACCGCCATCGACGCATACTCGGCGCTGTGCGCAGCCGAAGGCAGTGCAGCCGCGGCGCATAGCGCGGCACCGCACGCAGCACGCGCGGCATGGAACGACACCCAACGGAAAATAACGCGGTACATAGGCAACAAGGGGCGGGTTGGCGTTAGACGGAGAACCCGCGGCAAGCGATCGTCCGTTCGGTCGGACGGGGGCATCGAGGGTGACGGCGCAGCCGCATCGGCAAAATGTCGCGCAACCTTGCGACACGCGCCGATACTGCCTGCAAGCTCACGTTAACGGCACAGCGTGACGGAAGTTTAGACCGAGCTTGCGCCAGGCGATAGCAGATACCGGCAAATTTGACGCGCATCATAGACGCCGCCGGCAAGGAAGTTGCGCAGCGCCGCTGCGCGCTCGCGTTTTGTGCGCGCGAGCGGCGATTCTTCAGCTAAAATTTTGTGGCTGCATCTTTCCCACAGCGTCGAAGCTTTCGCTGGCTGCAGGCCAGCGCCCGCTTCGCAAGTCAACGGAATCCGCATGCTGCATCCCGCCAAACCCGCCAACGAAGCGGCACGCCTTGCCTCGCTGCGCTCGCTGAGCATTCTCGACACCCCTGCCGAAGAACGTTTCGACCGACTGACGCGTCTCGCCAAGCGTCTGTTCGGCGTACCGATCGCACTGGTCACACTGGTCGACAGCGAACGCCAATGGTTCAAGTCGTGCGTCGGGCTCGGTGTCAGCGAAACCTCGCGCGACGTGTCGTTCTGCGGCCACGCGATCCTCAGCGACGATCTGCTGCTGGTCGACGATGCGCGCAACGACCAGCGGTTTCACGACAATCCGCTCGTCACCGGCGACCCCAACATCCGCTTCTACGCGGGCTATCCGCTCGCGGTGAGCGACGGTATCCGGCTTGGCACGCTGTGCCTGATCGACTCGAAACCACGCGTGCTCGACGACGAAGAACGCGCGCTATTGCGCGACCTCGGGCAGATGGCCGAGCAGGAGCTGACGTCGTTCCAGCTCGCGATGACCGACGAGCTGACCGGGCTGTCGAACCGGCGCGGTTTCCAGGTGCTCGCGCAGCACGCGTTGAACGTCTGCAAGCGGATGGAGCGGCGCGCGACGCTGCTGTTTTTCGATCTGAAAGAGTTCAAGCCGATCAACGACCGCTTTGGCCACGCGGAAGGCGACCGTGCGCTGGTCGGCTTCGCGCAGGTGCTAAAAAGCGCGTTGCGCGACAGCGATGTGATCGGCCGGCTTGGCGGCGACGAGTTCGCGGTGCTGCTGACCGACTGCGATGAAAGCGTGTGTGCGCGTATCGCCGAGCGACTGCGCCAGCAGCTCGAACTGTACAACCGCGAGGCGCAGCGCGGCTACGACGTGCGCTGCAATGTCGGTCAGGCGGTCTACACGCCCGACAGCGGCCAGACCATCGACGACCTGCTCGCGCTCGGCGACGCGGCGATGTATCTGCACAAGCGTCGCGCATAAGGACCGGACGCCGCACCAGGCCCGGCGCGGAATCCCGCCGCTGAACCTCGCCGCCGTGAACCTCGCCGCCGTGAACCTGGCCGTTACGCGGCGAGAGCCACCGCATGGCGCGGTGCCGCTTCGTCGTCGGCGAGCCGGAACACCGCGACCGCATCGCGCAGCGTACGCGCCTGATCCTCGAGCGCCTGCGCCGCGGCGCTCGCCTGTTCGACGAGGGCCGCGTTCTGTTGCGTCACCTCGTCCATCTGCGTGACCGCGTGCGATACCTGGTCGATGCCGTTGGTCTGTTCGTGGGTTGCCGCAGCGATTTCGCCCATGATGTCGGTCACGCGCTTCACCGAACCGATGATGTCGTTCATCGTCTGGCCCGCTTCGCCGACCAGCGTGGTGCCGACCTTCACGCGCTCGACCGATTGCTCGATCAGCTGCCTGATTTCCTTCGCCGCGCTCGACGAACGCTGCGCGAGGCTGCGCACTTCGGCGGCCACCACCGCGAAGCCGCGTCCCTGCTCGCCGGCGCGCGCCGCTTCGACGGCGGCATTCAGCGCGAGGATATTGGTCTGGAATGCGATGCCTTCGATGATGCTGATGATGTCGTTGATGCGCCCCGAGCTTTCGTCGATGCCGTTCATCGTGTCGACGACCCGCTGCACGACGTCGCTGCCCTTGTCGGCGGTGCCGGACGCATTCATCGACATGCTGGCCGCTTCGCGAACGTGGTCGGCGTTCTGCTTCACGGTGCCGGACAGTTGCTCCATGCTCGCCGCGGTCTGCTGCAACGACGCGGCCTGTTCTTCGGTGCGCGCCGACAGATCGAGATTGCCCGCCGCCACTTCGCGCGTGGCGGTGGCGATCGCCTCGCTGCCTTTGCGCACGGTGCGCACCGTATGGATCAGGCTGTCGCGCATCTTCGCGAGGCCTGCCATCAGCTGGCCCATTTCGTCGCGCGTCAGCACGTCGACGCGATGCGTGAGGTCGCCCGACGCGATGTGCTCGAAATGCGCGAGTGCCGCCTGCAGCGGCCGTGCGATCGCGCGGCGCAGGTTGTGCCAGCTGACGAGGGCCGCGCACAGCCCGAGCGCCAGGGCGCCGAGAATCACCGCGCGATACAGCATGAACGTATGCTGCTGCGCTTCGTAGTCGGATTTCGCCGCGGAAAACTGGAACGCGCGCAGCTTGTTGCCGGCGCTGTTGAAGTCCGCATACAGCTCGTTGTTTTTCAGCGCGGCGCGCATGATCGCCTGGCGATCGCCGCTGCGAATCGCGTTGGCGAAATCGTCGAGGCCGCGGTTCATCGCGTTGCGGCTCTTCACCACGTCCTGCGTGAGCCGGTCTTCGTCGGCGCTGCGCGGCAGCGCCAGATATTTGGCCCACAGCGCCTGCGACTGGTCCGCGAAGCCGTGCGATTTGGTGATGATGCTTTCGATATCCGGCGCGCCCGGGTCGAGCGCGGCGCGCAGCAGTGCGGCCCGCTGGCGGGTCAGCACGATTTCCGAATCGCCGATGTAAGTCGCCCGCGGCAGCTTGTTGCTATACGTATCGCGGTTCGCATCGTTGCTGCTCGACATGCCGGTCAATCCCAGCACGCCGACCAGCGACAACAGACAGCCAAGCAAAACCATTGCGACAGTCAGTCGCGTTCTGATGGATATTTTCATGGAGTCTCCAGCGCTGCTGCTCAGTGCGTTGCGGCTCGCACCTTCGTTTGTTGTTCTCATTGGGTAACGGC
Source organism: Paraburkholderia sp. (assembly GCA_035536055.1). Taxonomy (GTDB): domain Bacteria; phylum Pseudomonadota; class Gammaproteobacteria; order Burkholderiales; family Burkholderiaceae; genus Paraburkholderia. The sequence goes on from DATLOW010000570.1 coordinate 6,717, forward strand.
GGGCAGCGGGGGAACTTTAGGACGCGGAGGGTCGTGGGGCGGCAGCCCACATGGTGAGAAAGCGGAGAAGTGTCGGCGCGTGGGCGCGGTACGCGGTTTGCGAGCTATCCGGCGTAACCACCATGACGAAGGAGGCCCGCATGAGCAGCACCCTGAACCCCGACGACGACCAACGGCAGGTGGTCAAGCAGACCGCCAACACCACCGGCACGCTCGGCCCGAGCGATTCTTCCGATAGCGGCAGCGACGTGGCGGGCGCGAAGCGCCACGAGTTCGACCGCGACAGCGAACTCGACAACCACGCGCTCGAAACCGGCGACGCGGAACTGGCGAGCGACACGGATCGCGCCGGCACCGGCGAGCGCGCCGCGGCCGACGGCGATTCGACCCTCGAGCCGGACCGCGACATCGACGTGGATCGCATTGTCGATCCGCTCGAGCAGGCGGCCGAGCGCGACGACGCTGCGGCGCCGCGACGCAAATAACGCAGCGCAGCGCAGCGCGCGCCCCGGCGGGCGCGCGCTTTGCTTGTATCGACACTGCGCGGCGCCTGCGCGCCCGCGGAACGCAACGTCCCCATCCTGCGTTGCATAGAGGAGGCATCATGTCGCTCATCGTTGCCGCACGATTTACCACTTTCCCGGCGGCGGAATCGGCTGCCGAACGTCTGTTTGCGAACGGCTTCGTCGAAGAAGACGTGTCGCTGTTTTTCGTCAATCCGCGCGGTCAGCATGCGCGCTACCCGATCGGCGGCGACCAGAACAAGGACGCCGCCGCCACCGATGCGCCGAAAGGCGCCGGCATGGGCGTTACGCTCGGTGCCGTGGCCGGCGCGGCGGTCGGCGTGGCGATTTTCGCGGCGTTTTCGGCGCCGCTGCTGGTGTCGGCGATCGCTGCCGGCGTCGGTGCCTATGTGGGTTCGCTGATCGGCGCGATGTACCGCACGCGCGGCGGCGGCAAGGCACCGCATGTCGAGCGCGTGCATCACGAAACGCGCGAGTCCGGCGTATTGCTCGCGGTGCACGTGACGCCGGACACGCAGCAGCATGCCGCGCAGATCCTGCACGACGCCGGCGGCGCGGCGATCGAGCGCGCCAGCGGCCGCTGGCAGCAGGGGCGCTGGTCCGACTTCGATCCGACCCGCCCGCCCGACGAGATCGACGAACGGCAGCTCGACCAGCGACACGCGTGACGGAGGCTGCGGCGGCCCCCGGCCGCCGCAAGCCGACGGCGCGCGCGGGCGCGTTGCGATGTGCGGTTAAGCCGTGCGGCGATCGCGGCGCGAATTGCGCGTGCCGCCGCAGGCGCGTCGTGGAGAACGCGTGACCAACGCCGCAGTCGCGCGAACGCGCAGCGCCGACAGAGTGCTACCGACGTCGCATCGGAGCGCATGCCGCAGCAAAATGCACGGACGACGTCGCGCCGCGGAGGACGCACTGCCGGGTACGCACTGCCGCGTACGTACCGCCCACGGTCCAGCGCTTGTTACATCTCCAACGCCCGCTCCCGCACCGGCGTCAGCCGATGCGCAGCCTTCAGCAGGTCCGCGGCGCGCTCGCCGATCACCACGCACGGCGCCATCGTGTTGCCGCTGGTGATCTGCGGCATCACCGACGCATCGGCGATGCGCAACCGCTCGATGCCGTACACCTTCAGTTGCGCATCGACCACCGACATCTCGTCGCGACCCATCTTCGCCGTGCCGCATTGATGCCAGTAGGTAATCGCGGCATTGCGCGCGTAATCCTCGACTTCGCGCCCGCGCAGCTTGCCGGGCAGCGCCTCGCGCGCGACGATGGCGCCGAACGCCGCGCTGCCGCCGAGCGCGCGGCACAGTTCGATATTGGCCAGCGCGCTGCGCAGGTCGTCCGGATCGGACAGCGTATTGGCGTGGATCGCCAGCGGGTCACCCACGTCGGGCCCGGTCAGACGCAGCACCCCGCGGCTTTTCGGATGCGCGAGCCCCGCGAACATCGTCCAGCCGTGCTCGGGCACGCCGAGCGCGGCCGTCTCCGGGCTGGCCACCGGAAACTCCAGCTGGCAGTGGAACATGTCGGGCAGCGCGAGCCGCGCGTCGCTGGTCCAGTACAGCGTCGCTTCCGAGCCGCCGTTGCGCACCGGCTGCGGCGTCCGGTATTCGAACGTACAGCCGAACGCTACGTGATCCTGATGGTTGTGCCCGACGCCCGGCAGATGCTGGACCACCGCAATGCCGTGCCGTTGCAGTTCCGCTTGCGGGCCGAGGCCCGACTGCATCAGCAGTTTCGGCGTCTGGATCGCACCGAGCGACAGGATCACTTCGCGCGCGGCATGGTAGACGCGCCGCACGCCGTCTTCGATCACTTCGACGCCGACCGCGCTGGTGCCGCGCAGCAGCACCTTGCTGACTAGCGTGTGCGTCAGGATCGTCAGATTCGGCGGCGCGCTTTCGCGCGCGCCGATATACGCGCGAAAAATCGACGCGCGTCTGCCATCGCGCACGATCAGGTCGTTGTACGCGGCGCCGCCGCGACCTTCCATCATTGCGCCGTTCGGGCTGGCGAAGGTGGGCAGGTCGAGGGCGCGCGCGGCGTCGAGCAGCGCGTGCGCTGCCGGTGCCGGATCGGCGGCGCTCGCCACATACACCGGGCCGCCGTGGCCGCGCCGCTGCGGATCGGGCGCGCCTTGCCAGTTTTCAATGCGCCGGTACAGCGCGAGCACCGCTTCGTAGCCCCAGCCGGGGTCGCCCGATTCCTGCGCGTAGTGCTCCCAGTCGTTGCGGTGACCGCGCGCCCACACCATCACGTTGATGCTCGACCCGCCGCCGAGCACCTTGCCCATGTTCAACGGAATCGCCCGGCCGTTCAGGTGCGGATTGGGCTGCGCGGTGAAGGCCCAGTCGCGTTGCGAGTTCAGATTGAGCGGCCACTGGCCGGGCGTCATCACTTCGGGCACGTCGTCGCTGCCGCCGGCTTCGATCAGCAGCACGCGCACGTGCGGATCCTCGGCGAGGCGCGCGGCGACCACCGAACCGGCCGAGCCGGCACCGCACACGATGAAGTCGAACTCGCCGGACGCGGCGCTGCGCGTGGCGGGCGTGCCGGACGGGTTGGCCGGGTCGCCGGCGTGGGGAGGCTGCTCGAGTGGGAAGTCGGTCATCGGTTCACCGTTGAAAGGTTGGGAGGACGGCGCGCGCCAGCGCGTCGCTGGTTGCGTCCGGTGCCGACAATAACGTATCAAATCTATCAAATATTCCAAATTTAATTGTTTGGAATGATGGAATGCGCCACACTGGCGACTCTCCCAATTTTTTGCATACGACGGGCTTGGGCCCGCATTTCCGATGGCGAACGATGAAGTTCTGACCACCACCCAGGCGGCGCGGCTGCTCGGCGTATCGGTGCGCACCGCACAACTGCTGATCGAGGGCGGCACGCTGCGCTCGTGGAAGACGCCGGGCGGGCACCGGCGCGTCTATCTGGCCGAGGTGCTCGAATTCATCGCACGCGCCGAGCCGGCGCCGGCTTTTTCGTCAGCACGCGTGGTGCTGCTGGCGCCGGCCGCCAGCGTGGCGGATTGCGGGGCGCGCCTCGCCGCGCTCGAAGGCTGCACGGTCGACGCGCATAGCGACGTGCACGCCGCGGCGTTTGCGCTGGGTGCGCGGCAGCCGGCCGCGGTGGTGGTCGATCTGCGCGGCGAGCGCGACGGGGCGGGCGCGCAGCGCCATGCGTTCGTGCGGCATCTGATCGCCAATCCTGCGCTGGCGGCAACCCGTATCGTGACGCTCGGCGGCACATGGAGCGGGGTAGCGGACGGGACCGCCGACGATGCGGTGCGCGGCACGGCGGAGAGCGGCGGAGCGGTTGCGCATTCGCAGACGCTCGCGGACGTGTACGCCGCAGATGCCGGCGCGTACACCGATGCGGAATTGCACGCAAAGGCGCACGCAAAGACGCACGCAAAGGCGCACGCAACTGCGCACGCGAATGCTCACGCAAACGCGCACGCCGGTGCAGATGCACCCGCCGACACCGCCGCGGCGCAGACCGCCGGCGCTCGCGGCAAGCGCGATGCAACACACATCGCCGCGGGCGGAGCCGCGCCGCACACCGCGGACGGTTCGCCGCGTGTGCTGCAGATCGCGCATCCGCAGCAACTGCTGCAAGCGCTGTCGAACGTGCTGCAGGACCGCGGCGCGGCGGCCGCCGCGCCGGATCCCGATGCGCCGTTTCCGCTCGCGGCCAACGAGGGCCAGCGGCTGATCTCGCTGGAGCGCGCGGGCCTGATCGACACGCCGCCCGAAGACGCGTTCGACCGCCTGACCTGGCTGGCCTGCCGCACGCTGAAAACGCCGATCGCGCTGCTCACGGTGCTGACCGCGCAGCGTCAATGGTTCAAGTCGAAGCAGGGGCTGGAACTCGACGGCACGCCGCGCAGCATGGCGTTTTGCAACTACACGATCCTGCAGCGCGACGTGTTCGCCGTGCCCGACCTGAGCGAGGACGCCCGCTTCGCGCGCAATCCGGCGGTGCTCGACGAGCCGCGCTTTCGCTTCTATGCGGGCGCGCCGGTGCTCGACCCGGACGGCTTCGCGATCGGCTCGCTGTGCGTGATCGACTACACGCCGCGCATGCTGGATGCCGAAGCGCGGCAGACGCTGGCGGCGCTGGCCGCGCTTGCATCCGATGGACTGCGGCTGCGCGCCGCCGACCGGCAACTGCGCTGGGCGGTGGATTCGCTGAGCAAGGGGCCGCGCGAGTAAGCGCGGGACGCGGGGTGGTGTGTTTGCGGGTGTGTGTCGGCGGCGACGTGCTGTGTACCGTTGCGGGCGCTACTGCCCCGTAGAGGCTCGCGTTGTAGCGGCTTGCGTCGCAGTTGCTTGCGTTGCGGTGGCTTGCGTCGCGGTGGCTTGCGTAGCAGTGACCTGCGTTGCAGCGCCTTGCGCAGCGCCCGACGGCGCCGGCACCGCCCCCTGCGTCACCTCCGGCACCGCCTGCCACCCGCCCCCCAGCGCCTTGTACAACGCCACCAGATCCGTGCTCACCTGCGTCGTGCTCTGCGCGTACTGCTGCCGCACCTGCGACAGCTGCCGCTCCGCATCGAGCACATTGATAAAGCTGACGATCCCTTTGCGATAGCTGTCGCGCGCCAGCTCAAACGCCTGCTGCTGCGCGGCGCTGCTGCGCTCCAGCGCGGTGCGGCGCGCCTGGTCGGTGCGATACACGGCCAGCGCGTTGTCGACGTCGCGCAGCGCGAGCAGCACCGTCTTGCGATACTCAAGCGCCGCCTGCGCCTGTTCGGCCTTCGACACCTTCAGGTTCGCCACCAGCGCGCCGCCCTGGAAAATCGGCAGCGACACCGCGGGCCCGAACGAATAAAACAGATGCGACCAGCGCGCCAGATCGCTCGCGTGCGTGCCGCGTAAGCCGATCTGGCCGGTCAGCGAAATGTCCGGGTAGAACTGCGCGACCGCGACGCCGACGCTCGCCGTCGCCGCATGCAGCTGCGCTTCCGCGCGGCGGATATCGGGGCGCCGCCGCGCGAGCGTGGCCGGTACGCCGGTGGCGACCGTCGGCGGCACCGGCGGCACCGCGCCGGGCGCGGACAGTTCGTCGTCGAGCGTGCCGGGCGGCTCGCCGAGCAGATACGCAAGACCGTTCAACGCCTGCACGATCTGCTGCTCGTATTGCGGCAGCTGTGCGCGCGTCTGTTCGAGTTGCGCCGCGGCGTTCTGCACGTCCTGCTGGCTCGCGAGGCCGACTTTCGCCTGGCTTTGCGTCAGCGTCAGCACGCCGTTCTGTTCGTCGACGAGGCGTTTGGCGATATCGAGCTGCGCCTGCGCACCGCGCAGCTGCACATAGGTCTGCGCGACTTCGCCTTCGAGCGACAGCAGCGCGTCGTTGCGGCTTTCGATCGCGGCCTCGGTCTGTGCGTTGGCTGCTTCGACCGAGCGCCGCACGCGGCCGAACAGGTCCAGTTCCCACGATGCGTCGAAGCCCGCCTGCCACAGGTTGATCGGCGCAGTCAGCTGATCGAGCAGATTGTTGGCGCTGCGCTGCGCGGCCGCGCCGGCGCCGGGCGAAACCTGCTCGAGCGGCGAGCCGGGCGCGCCCAGCTGGTTGACGCGGCCGTACACGTCTTCCGATTCGAGGAAGCCCTTGATGCCGAGCTGTTCGCGCGTATAGCTGCCGGTCGCGCGCAGGTTCGGCAGGCCTTGCGCGGCCGCGCCCTGGGTTTGCGCGCGTGCTTCGGCGATGCGCAGCACCGCTTCGCGCAGATCGAGATTGCTGTGCGCGGCGCGCGCGATCAGGCCATCGAGCGTCGCGTCGTGGAAGTTGCGCCACCATTGCGGGTCGGGGTCCGAGTCTTCGGTGGGCTGCGATGGCACCGGGTTCGGCGCCGCCGCAGGCGATACCGACGACGCCGCTGAAGGCGCAGCCGATGTCGAAGGCGCCGAGGCCAGCACGGGCGCGGCCGCTGCACTGGCCGCACGCGGCGCCGACGCGCTCGCGGCCGGCGCGCTCGCATAGGTCGCGGCGCCATTCGCTCCGCCGGCCGCCGCACGTTGCGGATCGCGCCAATGTGCGGGCTGATCGGTGCCGAGCCCGTCGGGCGCCTTGAAGTCCGGTCCGACCGCGCAGGCGGTGACGAGCGCGCAGAGCAGCGCGGCGGCGGCTGCCTGGCTTGCATGCGTCGTTGCGCGCCACGAGCACGTCGTATGCGTCGCGCCACCCGGCATCACCCGCATCCGCGCACTGCCGTCGCCGACCACGCAGGCGACCGGCGCCGCGTCGCGGCGCGTCCGCTTCGTGCGCCAGCTACGAGCCGCGCGCGGCTCATCGGTGTCATCGCGCAAGCGCTTGCCGTTGCCCATATCAATGCGCTCCGCCGCCGGCCGCCTTGGCCGGCGAAAAGAAAAACGTGATCGGAATGCAGACGATGCAAAAGATCGACAGCATCGCGAACACGTCGACATACGCGAGAATCGTCGCCTGCGTGACGAAGGTCTGGTACAGCCGGCCGGTGGCGGTCTGCAGCGCCTGCGCCATCGGCTGCCCGGTAATCTCGCTGACGGTGTGCGCGCTTCGTTGCAACGCGTCGTTAAAGTTCTGCGACAGCGGCGTCATATGCTCGGCCAGATGCGCCATGCGCGCCTGGGTGCGCTCGCGGATCAGCGCGGTCGACAGCGAAATGCCGATCGACCCCGCGACGTTGCGGCACATCGTGAACAGCGCCGACGCATCGTTGTTCAGCCGCTTGGGCACCGTCAGATACGCGAGCGTCGTGATCGGCACGAACAGAAAGCCGATCGCGAGTGACTGCGCGCTGCGCATCTGCACCAGCGTCGTGTAGTCGATGTCCGGCGTCAGCGTGTGCGCATAGGCGAGCGCGAGCGCCATCAGCATAAAACCGACGGTCAGCAGCGAGCGCGTCTGTACGTGCGGCATCAGGCGGCTGACAAGCGGAATCTCCATCGTGATCAGCACGGCGCCCGGCGACAGCACGAGGCCCGCCAGCGTGGCCGTATAGCCGAGCTGCTGCTGCGCGAGCTGCGGCACCAGCACCGCGCTGCCGTACAGGATCACCGCGAATACCGCGATCGACGCGCAGCCGAGCGCGAAATTGCGATCCTTCAGGCAGCGCAGATCGACTACCGGTTTTTTCGTGTACAGCAGCCAGGCAATCGCGCCGCTGATCCCCACCGCGGCCAGTGCCGTGAAGATGCGGATGAAGTTCGAGCTGAACCAGTCGTCGTCTTCGCCGCGGTCGAGCATCACTTGCAGGCAGCCGAGGCCGAGCGCGATCAGCCCGATGCCGATGTAGTCGATCGATACCTTGCCGCGCTTCTTGCGTTCCCACGGTGGGTCTTCGACCAGCTGCATCACGGCGAGCGAGGTCAGGATGCCGACCGGCACGTTCAGCAGGAACACCCAGCGCCACGTGAAGTTGTCGGTGATCCAGCCGCCGAGCGTCGGCCCGAGCACCGGTGCAACGACGATCGCTACCGCCGAAATCGAAAATGCGCGGCCGCGCTGCTCGGCGGGGAAGGTGTCGAGGATGATCGACTGCTGGTTCGGCTGCAGGCCGCCGCCGAAAAAGCCTTGCAGCAGGCGAAATACGATCAGCTGCCACAGGTCGGTGGCGATGCCGCACAGAAACGAGCAGGCCGTGAACGCGATGATGCAGATCACGAAGTAGCGTTTGCGGCCCAGCAGCCGGCCGAAGAACGCGGAGATCGGCAGCACGATGCCGTTGGCGACCAGATACGAGGTCAGCGTCCAGGTGGCTTCGTCGTAGCTCGCCGACATCGTGCCGGCGATGTGCGGCAGCGCGACGTTGACGATCGTGGTGTCGAGCACCTCCATAAAGGCGGCCAGCGTGACGACGATCGCGATCAGCCACGGGTTGGCCGAAGGGCGCCAGGTTTCGTCGCGCGCGGGGCCACTGCTTTTGTCGTTGCCGTTGCCACCGTTGCCATTGCCGCCGCCTTGTGCAGACGCGTCGTTATGCGTGGTGGTGCTCATTGGGCGCGTGCTTCGTATCGATCATCGAGGGATTCCGTGGGTGACGTGCCTGAAAAAAGCCGATATAGCGGGTTCAGCCCAAAGATCCAGCAAGGCTCAGGCCCGACGCTTTCAGCCAGCGGGCCGACGCTGCTGCCCAAGCCCGCTGCAAGCGGCCTGCGGCGTGCCGCTGTTGCGCTTGTTGCTGTTGCGAGAGCCGTACGCCGCAAGCGCCGCTCAATCCGCACCATGCATACCGATCCGCGCCACCAGCGGCAGATGATCGGACGCAACACGCGCCAGCACGCTGCGATGCACGCGTACGTCGAGCAACCGGTCGACCGGGTGCATCCAGATGCGGTCCAGCGCAAACACCGGCCAGCGCGACGGAAACGTGCGCGGTGCCGGCGCGGCCTTGAAATGCGTGACTAGCATGCGCAACGCGACGCCCCACACAAACCATTCGTTGATGTCGCCGAGCAGGATCACTGGCAGTGCCGGCGTATCGAATGCGGCAATCAGCGACGCGATCTGCGCACGCCGCTCGCGTGCCGACAGGCCCAGATGCGTCGCGACGATGCGCAGCGCGCCGCCCGCGCTTTCGAGATCGACGTCGAGCGCGCCGCGTGCCTCGCGCTTGCCGAACGACAGATTCAGCGTGCGCGCGGCGCGTACCGGCAGACGCGTCAGCACCGCATTGCCGTAGCGGCGCTCGGGCGTATCGAGGGTCGGCCCGGCGATCGCCTGCAGACCGGTCGCCGCGCGCAGTTCGGGCAGGATGTCGGGGCCGTGCGTGCCGCCGAGCGGCACTTCC
>DATLOW010000571.1:0-5097 GCA_035536055.1 Paraburkholderia sp.
AACTAGGATCGCTAATGAAAAAAGCCCTCATCGCCGCCGCTACGCTCGCCAGCCTGAGCGCTTCTGCGCATGCACAAGGCAGCGTTACGCTGTACGGCATTCTCGACGCCGGCATCAGCTACGTATCGCATTCGGCCACCCAGACCGGCTCCGCGCAACTGATCAAATACGGCGACGGCGTCGCGTCGGGCAGCCGCTGGGGCCTGCGCGGCAGCGAGGACCTGGGCGGCGGGCTGAAGGCGCTGTTCGTGCTCGAGAACGGCTTTTCCACCGGCGACGGTGCGCTCGGCCAGGGCGGCGCGCTGTTCGGCCGGCAGGCCTACGTCGGCCTGTCGAAAGACCGCATCGGCACGCTGAGTTTCGGCCGCCAATATTCGTTTTCGACCGAATATCTGGGCGCCAACTACACGATGGGCAGCCAGACGCCGGCTGGCAACTACGGCTGGCACATCAACGACGTCGACCAGCTGAGCGCGAGCCGCATCAACAATGCGGTGAAATTCAGCAGCGCGAGCTTCGCCGGTTTCACGTTCGGCGCGTTGTACGGATTTTCGAATCAGGCCGGCGCGTTTGCCGGCACACCGACCGTCACGACGGCGGGTGCGGCGCGACAGGGCGCATCGAGCGCGTACAGCTTCGGCGTCAACTATCTGCAAGGGCCGTTCGGAGTCGGCGCGGCGTACACCAACATCCGCTATCCGAACGGCGCGACGCCGCCGTTTTCGGTCAGCGTCGCCAACGTGAACACCGGCGGGTTGCGCGATCTGGAGACCTGGGGCATCGGCGCGCGCGCGACACTCGGCGCCGCGCTGCTGTGGGGCAACTGGACCCACACCACGTTCGAACCGCTGACGGGCGGCGCATCGCGCCTGAACAACTACGAAATCGGCGCACGCTACGGCTTCACGCCGGCGCTGGCCGCCGGGCTCGGCTATACGTTCTCGAAGCTCGACGACCGCTTCACCGGCAAATGGCATCAGCTGACCGGCGCGCTCGACTATTCGCTGTCCAAGCGCACCGACGTGTATCTGCTCGGGGTCTGGCAAACCGCGTCGGGCAGCAATACGGTGGCAGGACGCAGCGTGCCGGTGCAGGCGCAGATCGGCACCAGCGCGGGCCTGCTCGGCACATCCGGCGCGGGTGCGGACAACCAGCTCGCGGCGCGCGTCGGCGTGCGGCACCGCTTCTAGTGCGCGGGCCTGCCAGCGCGACGGTTGGCTGCCGGTGGGCGCGGGCGTTCACGCAGCGCCGCGCCGCATGAACGCGAATCGCGCTACGGCGCGACCACACGCGCCACGATGCCCGCCAGCCGCTTCACGTGCCGCGGCGCGGGCAGGATATCGGCGGCCGAGAACAGCAGCGGCGCGCCGTCGTCGATCGAGATCGGCGCGTCGCCGCGCTCGAACGCGATCAGCACGCGCTCGCCGACCGGCGTGTTGAACAGCTCATGCCATGAGAACGTCACCGCGTAGCCGTCGCGCGCGACGGCAATGAAAATGGTGCGCTTGAAATCGCCGGGCTTTGCGTTGCGCAGCCCGGCGAACTCGATCAGATCTTTCAGCAGCACGCCGCGATAACTGTCCACCTTAGCGGCGCGCAGCGTCAGGCGAGCGCCTTCGCCGGTCCCGATCCGGTGCGGCGCCGCCTCGGCCTCGCGATGATCGAGCCGGGCAAGGTGCTGTCGACGTGGTTCGTCAAGCGCGACGATCTGCCGGCGAATGCGCCGCGAAACGCCACGCCGCCTGCCGGGCTGAGCGTGCTGATGTACGACAGCGCGACCGGCGGCGCGGTCGAACGCGATCTGCTGACGGGATTCGGCAAGCCGGTCAGCGTGGCGATCTCGCACGGCAACGTGTATGTGGCCGACGCAGCCAACAACCGCATTGTCACGGCGCGCCTCGATACGCTGCTGTCAGCCGCGCAGCCGGCGAGCGCAACTTCGGCAAAGGTGTTCGCGCAAATCGACAGCCCCGATCTGCTCGCCGCCGACAGCAGCGGCGCGCTTTACACCAGATGCGGTAAAACCGGTTTCTGCCGGATCGGCGTGGACGGCAAGGTCACGCCGCTCGCCAACGATTTTTACGATGCACGCGGCGTCGCGCTCGACGAGACGCGCCACGTGCTGTACGTGATAGACCGCGCGGCCGCCGGCGCCACCCGCTACGTGCGCGCGTTGCCGCTGCAATGAAGTGCCGCGCGGCGGACCACGGCGCGGCGCGCGTGTTACTGATCGACGCCGACGATCACGCTCGAGGCCTTGAAAATCGCGCTGGCGGCCTTGCCCTTGGCGAGCCCGAGGCGATCGACGCTGTCGTTGGTGATGATCGCGGCGATCTGCGCGCCGCCTTGCGCGGCGATCACGACTTCGGCGTTCACCGCGCCCTTGTTGACCGACGCGACCGTGCCGGCGATGCAATTGCGGGCCGACACCTTGCTCGCGTCCGCATCGACCATCACCAGCACCGACGATGCCTTCACCAGCGCGAATGCCGGCTTGCCGGCCGCAAGGCCGAGCGCAGCGGCGCTGCCGTGGGTGATGATCGCGGCGATCTGCAGGCCGTCCTGGGTGGACAGCGTGATTTCGTCGTTGACTGCACCGGCTTTCACGTCGGTGACGGTGCCGGCGAACTGGTTGCGGGCGCTGGTGCGCATGGGATTCTCCTTGAGTGTGGGTTGAGCGTGCGCCGTAGCGGCATCGCGGGCAACGCATGCCGCGGTACGCAGTACGTGCCGCACCGGCGGATAGCGAGCAGGACCGGCTTCGGCGGGCGAAGCGTCGGCACGAGCCGCATGTCGCACGCGGCCGGACGGCGCGTTCTCAACAGCGTGAAACAGGTTTAAGGGGCTTGCGCGAGTCTAGCGGCAAGCCGCGCAGCCCGCTGGGAAGACGCCTGCAACAAAGGGCAAAAAGCGGGCATCGATGTCGATGCAGGGTCGCGCATAGTCATCGTAATATATGCGCCTTAATAACGATGCGGGGAATGGCATGATTCGTAAGCTTGCAGTTTCGGCGGCAATGGTTACAGCGATGTTCGGCGTACAACAGCAGGCGTCGGCGCAGGAAGGCACGGTCGACGTGCTGTACGCCGGTTCGCTGGTGAACCTGATGGAGCGCAGCGTGAAGCCCGCGTTCGAGAAAGAGACGGGCCTGCACTTTCAGGGCTATGCGGCCGGTTCGAACAAGATTGCCAACGAGATCAAGGGCAAGCTGCGCCGCGGCGACGTGTTTATCAGCGCGAGCCCGAAGGTCAATACGAGCCTGATGGGCGCGGCCAACGGCGATCACGTCAGCTGGTACGTGAACTTCGCCGAATCGCCGCTGATGATCGGCTATAACCCGCAAAGCCGCTTCGCTGCGCAATTCAAGACGAAGCGCTGGGATCAGGTGCTGCAGCAGCCGGGCATCCGCATCGGCCGCACCGATCCGAAGCTCGATCCGAAGGGCGCGTTTACCGTCGAGATGATGACCAAGGCCGCCGAGCTGTACAAGCAGCCGGACCTCGTGCAGAAGACGCTCGGTGCGCCGGACAACCCCGGGCAGGTGCTGCCGGAAGAAACCCTGGTGGGCCGTCTGCAATCAGGGCAGCTCGATGCGGGCTTCTTCTACTCGACCGAAACCTCCGACCTGAAGATTCCGGCCATCCATCCGGCGCCTGAGCTGCAGGCGAAGGCAAGCTACACGCTGACTATCCTGAACGATGCGCCGGATGCGAAAGGCGCGGCGCGCTTCGTCGATTTTCTGTTGAGCGCGAAGGGCCGCGAACTGCTGAAAGAGCACGGCGTGGACGTCGTGAAGCCGGCCGTGACCGGCAACGCGCAGGCGATTCCGTCGTCGGTGCAGGCGGTGATCGATGCTGCGCAATAAGCACTGCGCGATTCAACGGCGCGTAGCGTTGCCGGCGCATGCCGCGCCGACGCTGCCTGAAGCCGCCTTCACAGGCGCTGCCGGCGAGGCCGGCGCGGATTCGCCAGCGCGGCGCGCAGCGCATACCACGCGCGGCGCGCTACCCGCGCACCGCTCGCTGAGCTCATGACCCGCACCGTCGCACGGCCGTTGCTATGGCTCGGCACGCTGCTCGCGGTCTATCTGTGCGCACCGTTTATCGCCAGCATTCCGCAGATCGGCCAGGCGGACTGGGCGAGCGTCGACTGGCCGACGACGTGGTCGGCCGTCGGCGTGTCGGTCGGCAGCGCGAGCGTCGCGGCGCTGGTCATCCTGATCGGCGGTGTGCCGCTCGGTTACTGGCTGGCGCGTTCGTCGTCGCGCGCGGTGGCGCTGCTCGGCTTCGTCGTGCAGTTGCCGCTCGCGCTGCCGCCGCTCACCAGCGGCGTGCTGCTGCTATTTCTGCTCGGCCCGTATAGCTGGCTCGGCCGCGCCGCCAGCGGCGCGCTGACCGATTCGTTCGCCGGTGTCGTGTTTGCCGAGACCTTCGTGGCGGCGCCGTTTCTGGTGGTTGCGGCGCGCTCCGCGTTTGCGTCGGTCGATCCGGTCTACGACGACGTCGCTGCGACGCTCGGCCATCGCGCCGCCAGCCGTTTCTTGCGCGTGACGCTGCCGGTCGCATGGCCGGCGATTCGCGCAGGGCTCGCGCTTGCGTGGCTGCGCGCGTTTGGCGAGTTCGGCGCGACCGTGATGGTCGCGTATCACCCGTATTCGCTACCGGTGTACACGTATGTGGTGTTCGGCGGGCAGGGCTTGCCCGCGATGATGCCGCTGCTGTTGCCGACGCTCGCGATCGCGGTGATCTGCGCGGTGCTGTCGGTGTACCGCCGCGCCGAACGCACCGATGCCGACGCTGCCGCGCAACTGGACAATGGCGACGAACCGACTGCCCTGGTTGCGGCCAGCGCGCCGGCGCGGCCCGATGCGCGGCTGTCGTTCGCGCTGCGGCGCAAGCTCGGCGCATTCGATCTCGACATCGCGTGGACCCCGGCGACGCGGCGCCTCGCGCTGATCGGCCCGTCCGGCTCGGGCAAATCGTTCGCGCTGAAGCTGATCGCCGGGCTCGAGCGCAACGAAGGCTGCACGGTCCGGCTCGGCGAACTCGACCTCGCCGCGCTGGCGCCGGAGCAGCGGCAGATCGGCTATATGCCGCA
>DATLOW010000572.1:0-8232 GCA_035536055.1 Paraburkholderia sp.
TCTCGCGTCAGCTATTCGACGACCGCGGTCAAGCTCGTCACGCCGTCGACTTCGCCGACCGTCAAGAACTGGCGCGCGTATCAGGCGCGTTTTCTGGATCCTGTGCGGATCAATGCCGGCGTGGAGTTCTGGCGCGAGAACGAGGCCACGCTGCAGCGCGCGTACCAGGAATTCGGCGTGCCGCCGGAAGTGATCGTCGGCATCATCGGCGTCGAGACGATCTACGGCCGCTATATGGGCAATTTCCGCGTGCTCGACGCGCTGACCACGCTGACCTTCGATTACCCGGACACACCGAACCGCGCGGACCGCGAAGCGACCTTCCGCAAGAATCTCGCCGACTATCTGGTATGGACGCGCGACTCGCAGATCGATCCGACCTCGGTGCTCGGCTCGTACACCGGCGCGATCGGTATTCCGCAGTTCCTGCCGAGCAGCATCGTGCAGTACGCGGTCGATTACGACGGCGACGGCAAGATCGACCTGCGCACGAGCCAGGCCGATGCGATCGGCAGCGTCGCCAACTACCTGAAGCAGAACGGCTGGGAGAACGGCCGGCCGGTGGTGTGGAACATCGCATCGGACCCCGGCAGCCTGGGTATCGCGCAGGCGGCGGCGAACGGTCAGCCGGAGCCGCACTGGTCGCTCGAGCAATTGCTGCGCGCCGGCATGCTGATGAACGAGCCTTCGCTGAACGTTACCGCTGAAGCCGGCACGCCGGTGACGGTGGTCGATCTGCCATCGCCGGCACGCCCCACCGAGTATGTGCTCGGGCTGAAGAATTTTTACGTGCTGACGCGCTATAACCGCAGCTTCTTTTATGCGCTGGCGGTTTATCAGTTGGGGCAGCGTGTGAAGTCGCAGCTGGCCGCCAGCGATCTGAACGGCAACGGTAACGGCAATAACAACGGCAGCGGCGCCAATGGCGTAAACGGCGGGGTGAACGGCGGCCCTTCAGTGCCGTCCATGCAGTAATCGCGACCGGGCCCGCGTCTCGCGCAACGCGGCCGCGCGTATCGCGCGCGCCGCTTCTGCTGGCGTTACGCGGGGAACACGCCGGTCGACAGATAGCGGTCGCCGCGATCGCAGACGATAAACACGATGGTCGCGTTCTCGACCTGCCGCGCGATGCGCAGCGCCACTTCGCACGCGCCGCCCGACGAGATGCCGCAGAAAATGCCTTCGACCGCCGCCAGCCGGCGCGCCATCGCCTCGGACGCCGCCTGGCTCACGCTCTCGACACGATCCACGCGGCTACGGTCGAAAATCTTCGGCAGATACGCTTCGGGCCATTTGCGAATGCCCGGAATGCGCGAGCCCTCTTCCGGCTGCGCGCCGATGATTTCGATCGACTCGCTGCGCTCTTTCAGATACTGTGACACGCCCATGATCGTGCCGGTCGTGCCCATCGCCGATACGAAGTGCGTAATGCGCCCTTCGGTATCGCGCCAGATTTCGGGGCCGGTCGCCTCGTAGTGCGCAAGCGGATTGTCCGGGTTGGCAAACTGGTCGAGGATGATGCCCTTGCCTTCGCGCTGCATCTGCTCGGCCAGATCGCGCGCATATTCCATGCCGCCCTTGACCGGCGTCAGCAGAATTTCCGCGCCGTAAGCGGCCATGCTTTGACGCCGTTCCAGCGACAGGTCTTCGGGCATGATCAGCACCATCTTGTAGCCCTTGATCGCCGCGGCCATCGCGAGCGCGATGCCGGTGTTGCCGCTGGTCGCTTCGATCAGCGTGTCGCCCGGCTTGATACGGCCACGCGCTTCGGCTTTCTTGATCATCGACAGCGCCGGACGGTCTTTTACCGAGCCGGCCGGGTTGTTGCCCTCGAGCTTGCCGAGCACGACGTTGTTGCGGCTGCGAATTTCGTCGTCGATCACTCGCACGAGCTGCACGAGCGGCGTGTTGCCGATCGTGTCTTCAATCGTTTTGTAAGTCATGTCGGGTCGCGTACTGCGCTTGCGCTGGGTTCTGGGATGTTCAGATTCTAAACCACGCTGCGCGTCGACGCCGGGCGCGCCGCCGCGCGCAGGGGCCGGCTTCGCTGCACTTGCCGCACTCGCCGCACTCGCCGCACTCGCCGCGCCTGCCGCCTTGGCCGCGCCAAAAAGCCCGCGGCTTGCACCGCGGGAAGCCAGTCATTCGCATGACAGCCAAAGAGGCGACGGGAACGCCTCTAACCATGAAGGAACCACAAAGAAGCCGCCGGGCAGCGCATAACAGCGCGACACGCTGCCCGGGTCAGGCTACTTCTTCACCACCACGGCAGCCTCGGTCTTCGCGCCGGCCGCGGGCTTGTCGCTCGCGGACGCCGCAGCCTGTGCGCCAGAAGCAGCCGCAAGCGGTGCACTAGCGCCGACCGCGAGCCCTTCCGCCTGCAGGCGTTCGACCGCATGGCCGCCCAGACCCTTGACGCGCTTCGCAAGGTCGGTCGGATCCTTGAACGGTCCGTGCGCCTCGCGCTCGTCGAGAATCGACTTGGCTTTCGCCGGGCCGATGCCCTTGATGGTGCGCAACGCGTCTTCGTTCGCGGTGTTGACGTCGACCGCCGCATACGCGTGGCCGAAAGCGGCGAGCATCGCCGCGGTAACCAGAATTTTTCGAATCATATAAGCCTCCCTGAACAACCGGCCGGCGACGATCACCGACCGAGACGTTAGTTTAGAGAGGCATACGAAAGATTTACACCTGGCCGAATAGCCAACGCACGTAGCGGTCGACACCCTGCTGCACGGTCAGGAACGGCGCGTCGTAGCCGGCTGCGCGCAGCTTCGTCAGGTCGGCCTGCGTGAAGCACTGGTACTTGCCGCGCAGCGCGTCGGGGAATGGCACGTACTCGATCAGGCCGCGCTGCACCTGCTCGGCAAGCGACAGCGCCGGCTCGTTGCGCAATGCGCGCAACGTGTTGACCACCGTCGACGCGATATCGTTGAACGGCTGCGCGCGCCCGGTGCCGAGATTGAAGATGCCGGACTTGTCCGGATGATCGAAGAAGAACAGATTGACCTTCGCGACGTCTTCGACCGACACGAAATCGCGCGTCTGCTGTCCGGCCGCATAGCCGTTGTATTCGCCGAACAGCTTGACCTTGCCTTCCGCGCGGAACTGGTTGAAGTTGTGGAACGCCACCGAGGCCATGCGCTCCTTGTGCGATTCGCGCGGCCCGTACACGTTGAAGTAACGGAACCCCGCGATCTGGCTTGTCGCGCCCGGCAGCACGCGGCGGATTACCTGGTCGAACAGGAATTTCGAATAACCGTACACGTTGAGCGGCTGCTCGACTTCGCGTTCTTCGACGAACCGGTCCGAGCCGCCGTAGGTCGCCGCCGACGACGCATACAGAAACTGCACGCCCTGCGCGAGACACGCATCGAGCACCGCGCGGCTGTAGCGGAAGTTGTTGTCCATCATGTAGCGGCCGTTGTGCTCCATCGTGTCGGAGCACGCGCCTTCGTGGAACACCGCGCGGACCTTGCCGAAATCGCCGCGCGCAAAGCGTTCGACGAATTCGGTCTTGTCGAGATAGTCGTCGATTTCGCAATCGACGAGATTCTTGAATTTGCCCGCGCGCGTCAGATTGTCGACCGCGATAATGCGCTGTTCGCCGCGCTGGTTGAGGGCCTTGACGAGATTGCTGCCGATGAAGCCGGCCGCGCCGGTGACGATGAGAGTCATGGTCGTCCTGCTTGTAAAGAGGGAGTTGCAACAAGCGCGACGCGCGCCGCACGAGGCGGCGCGCTCGCTGCCGATGCGCAGTTCGCGTGGGCGAAGCCGTCGCGCATCAGCTGAAGAGTTCGTCGTAGTCGACGGTGGCGGTGCCAAGCTTGCCGACCACGATGCCTGCCGCGCGATTGGCCAGCGACACCGCCTGCGGCAGCGGCAGACCCGCGCCGAGCATCACCGCGAGCGTCGCGATCACCGTGTCGCCCGCGCCCGACACATCATACACTTCGCGTGCCACCGCCGAAGCGTGCAGCACGCCGTCGTTCGCGAACAGCGTCATGCCTTCTTCGGAGCGCGTCAGCAGCAGCGCGTCGATGCCGAGTTCGCTGCGCAGCTTCGTCACGCGCGCGAGCAGGTCCGCTTCGGATTTCCACTGGCCGACCACTTCGCGCAGCTCCGCGCGGTTCGGCGTGATCAGCGTGGCGCCGCGGTAGCGTTCCCAGTCGTCGCCCTTCGGGTCGACCAGCACCGGCTTGCCGGCCGCGCGCGCCCTTTCCATCATGCGCGTCACGTGCGTCAGGCCGCCCTTCGCATAGTCGGACATCAGGATCACGTCGTGCGCGTGCAGCAGTTCGTCGAAACGCGCGAGGCCGGCGAGCAGCGCTTCGTGCGCCGGCGTGTTCTCGAAGTCGACCCGCAGCAGTTGCTGCTGGCGCGACAGCACGCGCAGCTTGATCGTGGTGGGCAGCGCCGGGTCGCGCTCCAGATGCGCATCGACGCCGCTGTCGCCGAGCAGTTGCACGATGCGCTCGCCGGGCTCGTCGTGACCGACCACGCACAGCAAGCCGGCCCGCGCGCCGAGCGCCGCCGCGTTGCGCGCGACGTTCGCCGCGCCGCCCAGCCGGTCTTCCTGACGCTGCACGTGCACCACCGGCACCGGCGCTTCCGGCGAGATGCGGTTCACGTCGCCGAACCAGTAGCGGTCCAGCATCACATCGCCGACTACCAGCACGCGTGCGCCGGCAAGGCGTTCGCGTGGCACCGGGCCGGCTTCAGGCACCGGCGTCGCGGTTTCGGGAAGCGTGTCACGCATGGTCGTCACCGTTCGTTGCCTGCGTCGCGCCACTCACATATGGGCGGCCGATCGAGTGATAGTCGATGCCGAGTTCAGTCATCGCGTCGGGTTCGTACAGATTGCGGCCGTCGAAAATCAGCGGCGTTTTCAGCACCGATTTCAGGTGCGCGAAATCCGGGCTCTTGAATTCCTTCCACTCGGTGACGATCACCAGCGCGTCGGCGCCGGCCAGCGTGTCGTCCTGGGTGGTCATGAAATGCAGGCGCGCGCGCACTTCGGGCGTGTGCTGCAGATCCATCGCGAACACGCGGCGCGCTTCGTCGAGCGCCACCGGATCGTACGCGCGCACCGTCGCGCCGCGTGCGAGCAGCGCAGCGATCATCCTGCGGCTCGGCGCTTCGCGCATGTCGTCGGTATTCGGCTTGAACGCGAGACCCCACACCGCGAAGGTACGGCCGCTCAGATCGTCGCCGAGCGTCTGCGTGATCTTGCGCACCAGCACTTCCTTCTGCTCGTGGTTCACTGCCTCGACCGCTTCGAGAATCTGCAGGTTGTGTCCCGATTCGCTGCCGGTGCGGATCAGCGCCTGCACGTCCTTCGGAAAGCACGAGCCGCCGTAGCCGACGCCTGCGTACAGGAAGTGATAACCGATGCGCGGATCGGAACCGATGCCGCGGCGCACTGCGTCGATGTCCGCGCCGACGCGTTCGGCGAGGTTCGCCATCTCGTTCATGAACGAGATGCGCGTGGCGAGCATCGCGTTCGCCGCATATTTGGTGAATTCGGCCGAACGCACGTCCATGTACATCGTGCGCTCGTGATTGCGGTTGAACGGCGCGTACAGCCGCTTCATCAGCTCGCGGGCCTTTTCGCCCGGCACGTCGTCGTCGCTGCCGATCACGATGCGATCGGGACGCATGAAGTCTTCGACCGCGGCGCCCTCTTTCAGGAACTCGGGGTTCGAGACCACCGAGAACGCATGCTGCAGGCCGCTGTCGAGCCCACGCGCGGCGAGTTGCGCGGCGACCACTTCGCGCACGCGTGCAGCGGTGCCGACCGGCACCGTCGACTTGTCGACGATCACCTTGAAACCATTCGCATAGCGGCCGATATTGCGCGCCGCTTCGAGCACGTATTGCAGGTCGGCCGAGCCGTCTTCATCGGGCGGCGTACCGACCGCGATGAACTGGATGTCGCCGTGCCGCACGCTGGCTTCGATGTCGGTCGAAAACGTAATACGGCCGGCCGCGCGCGTGCGCGCGATGATCTCCTGCAAGCCCGGTTCGTGAATCGGCACCCCGCCGCTATTCAGGATGTCGATCTTGCGCGGATCGACGTCGAGGCAGAACACGTCGTTGCCGATTTCCGCGAGGCACGCGCCGGTGACGAGACCGACATAACCCGTGCCGATGATGGTGACTTTCATACGCTTTCCGGTAGATAGGTCCGGTAACCGCGCCCGCTTGCTGGCTTGGGCGCTGTCTGGTCTGGTTTCGTTTAGTCATGCCGCCCGTCGTGCGGGCAGTGTTCGTTGCTCAGCTTGCGCCGGTGATCGGTTCCACGCGGCGCGGCGCATAGGTTTCCCAACCGCTGCAGCCAGGGCACTGCCAATAGAACAGACGCGCGCGGAAGCCGCAATTCTGGCACGTATACCGCGGCAGATTCTTGGTGCGCTGCCGGATCAGCGTGCGCATCAGCTCCAGTTCGCTGCGGCGCGGCTCTTCGGCAGTGGCCTGCTGCGCTTCGAGCAGCCGCGTCATGCCGGCCAGATTCGGCGACTTCTGCATCTGCGCGCGCGCCAGTGCATGCGCGGCGTCGGGGCCGCGCAGCGCGGCAACGTACTGATAGCCGACGTCGAGCAGATCGTTCGACGGATAGCGGTCGACCCATTGCGTCAGCAGGTCGGCGCCGTCTTCCTGGCGGCCGAGCGCTTCGTGGGCCTTCATCACCTTTTCGGCGACCAGCGGCAGATATGCGGCATTCTGCTCCTCGACGCGCCGCCAGTGTTCGATCGCCTTGTCGTACATGCCACCGGCCGCATCGACGTCGCCGAACAGGATCGTCGCGCGCACGTTCTGCGGATTCGCGTGCAGCGCGAGATCGAGCTGGCGGCGCGCTTCCTGCGGCTTCTTTTGTTGCAGCGCTTCCTGCGCGAGCTCGCAGTGAAACTGCGCGATTTCGCGGCCAAGCGGCTCCGCACCCATCGTCTCGAGCTTTTGCGCGGTATCGATCGACTTGAGCCAGTCCTTCTCGATTTCGTAGATCGTCAGCAGCGCGCGTTGCGCACCGAGCGCGTAGTCGCCGCTTTGCAGCATGCGGAAGGTTTCTTCCGCGCGGTCGAGCAAGCCGGCCTTCAGAAAATCCTGGCCCAGTTCGTACAGCGCATGATCGCGTTCGTTGACCGGCAGATCGGTGCGGCTCAGCAGATTCTGATGTACGCGGATCGCGCGGTCGGTTTCGCCGCGGCGCCGGAACAGATTGCCGAGCGCGAAGTGCAATTCGATCGTCTCGGGATCGAGTTTGACGACTTCGATGAACGCGTCGATCGCCTGATCAGGCTGCTCGTTCAGCAGAAAGTTGAGGCCGCGAAAATACGAGCGCGGCAGATTGGAGCTTTCGGAAAGCAGTGCTTTCAGGTCGTAGCGCGCGGCGACCCAGCCGAACGCGAACGCGACGGGTATGACGAGCAGCCACCAGAAATCGAGATCCATGCGATTGAGCGGAAGACTTGGAGCATAAGCCGCGCGCGGCAACGCGCACGGCGTGACAGGGACTTAAATGAGCGGCGGTAACGGTGGTTCTTCGACCGGCACCGGCGTTTCGCGCACCGTGCGCAGTTCGCGCTTCAGGCGCCCGTTTTCGAGCCGCAGGCGAAACACCCCTGGCAGCGCCGACACCAGCCCGGCCAGCAACCCGACGACGAAGAACGCGAGGCCAATCAGAATCAACGGCGCTTGCCACGCATAACCGGCGAGGAAATTCAGCGTGGCGTTTTGCGTATTGGACAGTGCCAGCACCAGCAGCAGCACGAACACCAGCACGCGGACCAACCAGACGATAAATTTCATTAGAAGTCTCTTGACGGCGGTTGCGGGGACGACGCCGGCCTGATGACGCGTCGCGCCACGGTGTTTGCCCGCGCCGAAGTGACCCGTATTGTAAATGAAGCCCTGGCCGGTGCGCGCGAGCGTGCACCGCGATGCAACAACGCAGACGAAGGGCACGGGCGAAAAAAAAGCGCCTGATGGCGCTTTTTCCTGGTCTTTGCCGTACTGCCTGGCTGTGCTGCCGGACATGCTCCGTCAACGAGCCGCGCGCTTCACACGAAACCCGCGGCACCGCTATTACTGATCCTCATCCGGCGTTTCGTCTTTCAGCGGCTCGCCTGCGCGCCGGTCGACGCGCTCGCGCAATTCCTTGCCCGGCTTGAAGTGCGGCACGTACTTCTCAGGCACCAGCACCTTTTCACCCGACTTGGGATTGCGCCCGAC
>DATLOW010000573.1:0-2418 GCA_035536055.1 Paraburkholderia sp.
GCGGTGGTCGCGCATGCCCTCCGTGTCGCTTCGAGGGTTGCCTTTCAAGAAGCCATTCCGCTGATTCGGCCTGTCCGATCCAGTTCCGCTGCAGCCTGTCCGCAAGATTCCCTGCATTACGCACACCGTGTCGGCCATCCACGACGAACCGTGTGCGCCCGCAGCCGGTAAGTTCAATCCAACAAAACGGAGACAACATGCTTTCAGGAATCGAGGTGCTTCGAGCGGCGGCGGCCGCGGCATTGGCGCTGTGCGCAAGCGCGGCTTACTCCCAGGCATCGATCGTCCCGGGTCCGTCCAGCGACCCGACCTGCATGGTGCCGTGGAAAAGCGACACCAAGTTCGTCAAGTATCCGAAGAAGAACGGGCCCTACCGGATCGCGCTGGTGAACGGCTATATCGCCAACACGTGGCGCATCCAGATGATCAAGACCGCCAAGGCCTATACGGCGCAACCGGCGGTCGCCGCCAAACTGAAGGAATTCAAGGTCGTGTCGACCGGCGAGGACGTGCCGGCGCAGATCTCGGCGGTCAACAACTTCATCGATGCCGGCTACGACGCGATCGTCGTCGACGCGCAGAATCCCGCGTCGTTCGGACCGGCGATCCGCCGCGCGAAGAAAGCCGGCGTGGTGCTGATCGCGTTCGACAATACGCTCGACAGCGAAGACGCGATCAACGTCGACGTCGATCAGTACGGCCTTGGAGTGCTGTGGGCCAAGTGGCTCGCCGGCCATCTGTCGAACGGCGGCAAGGTGCTCGAAGTGCGCGGTGTGGCGGGCACCTCGGTCGACACCGACCGGCACAACGGCTTCCAGACTACGCTGAACGAATCCGGCAAGAAGTGGAACGTCGTGCAGGTGTACGGCAAGTGGGACGACGGCGTCGCGCAGAAAGCCGCCGCCGACGCGATCGCCGTGCAGGGCCATTTCGACGGCATTTCGGCGCAAGGCGGCGACACCGGCGTGGTGCGCGCGATGCTCGATGCGAAACACCCGTTCGTGCCGTTCGGCGGCGAAACCGAGAACGGCTTTCGCAAGTTCTGCGCGCAGTACGGCAGCCAGGGCCTGAAGTGCACGTCGGCGGGCAGCGGTCCCGCGCAGGTGGCGGTGGCGATCAAAACCGCACTCGCCGCGCTGGACGGCCAGACGATCCCGGTCGCGATCAAGCTGCCGCTCGACGTCACCGACGATTCGCAGCTGAAAGCCGGCGTCAACTACTTCCCCGGCGAGTCCGACAACTTCTTCGTCGGCAATTCGTTTCCGACCTGCGGCATCAATTTCTCCGCGCAGGAAATCATGAAGCAGAGCCAGGGCAACCAGTAAGCGCGCGATTGCGTGGTAGCGCGGTTGCCTGTGACGTGACGGGAGACGCAGCATGCAGCAGCACGGCGAGCAGCCGTTCTTTCAGATGTCCGGCGTGTCGAAAAGCTACGGCGGTGCCGTCGCGCTGGATCGCGCGGAACTCGCGGTGCGCAGCGGACGCATCCACGCGATCCTCGGCGAGAACGGCGCGGGCAAGTCGACGCTGCTGAAGGTGATGTCCGGCGTGGTGCAGCCGGACGAAGGCACGATGCAGCTCGATGGCCGCCAGGTGTCGTTCGCGTCGCCCGCCGAGGCGAATGCAGCCGGCATTGTCTGCGTGTATCAGGAGCTGTCGCTGATCCCCGACCTCAGCGTGGCGGACAACATTTTCGCGTCGAATCCGCCGCGGCGCTTTGGCATGATCGACCGGCGCGCCCAACGCCGCCAGGCCGAGGTCGCGCTGGCCCGCGCGGGCGCGGCCGACATCAATCCGCTCGCGAAAGTGCGCGACCTGCCGCTGTCGCGCCAGCAGATGGTCGAGCTTGCCAAGGGGCTCGCGCACGAGCCGCGCATCCTGATTCTCGACGAGGCGACCTCGGCGCTGACCGCGGCCGACGTGGCGCGCGTGATCGACGTGCTCAAGCGTCTGCGCGCCGAGGGCCTCGCGTTGCTGTTCATTTCGCACCGGATGCACGAGGTGAAGGCGCTCGCGGACGAATGCACGGTGTATCGCAACGGCCGTCACGTGATGAGCTTCGAGGCCGGCGCGCGCTCCGACACCGAGGTGATCGAGATGATGATCGGCCGGAAGTACCAGCATGCATTCCCGGCTAAACAATCCGCAGCCAGGTCCGCGGACAACGCAGCAGACAACCTCGCAGACAATCCCGCAGACAACCCCGCCGCCGCCGCCCTCGCGGACCCGTCCGCCAGCCGCCCCGCCACCCCGGTACTCGCCTGCCGCGATCTCGCGTGGAACGACACGCTGCAAGGCATCGGCTTTTCGTTGCAGCGCGGCGAAATCCTCGGGTTGGGCGGCCTCGACGGACAAGGCCAGCGCGAACTGCTGCTGGCGCTGTTCGGCGTATTGCGCGGTTGCGCGGGCACGATCGAG
>DATLOW010000574.1:0-2084 GCA_035536055.1 Paraburkholderia sp.
TGCCGCGTCCGCGCAGCCGCGAGAATTCGGCGAGAAAGGCCATCGCGACTGGCAGGTCGATGCCGACGCCGAGGCCCATCACGAAGCGCGCACCGCCGAGTACCCACGCGTTCGGCGCGAACGCGCAGGCAAGCGCGGCGACCACGAAGAAGAACATGTCGGCCATAAACACGCGGTAGCGGCCGATGCGGTCGGTTAGGAAACCGCCGAGGCATGCGCCGACGATCGCGCCGAAGGTGATCGCGGACGCCACGAGGCCGGTGCCGGCCGGCGTCAGCGAAAATTCGCGCGCGACGTCCTTCAGGCCGAACGCGAGTGCGCCGAGATCGTAGGCATCGAGGAACACGCCGCCGAGCGCGATGGCGACGACGATGCGCGCATCGCTGCCGGCCGCGGCGCCCTGATTGACGAGATGGGAGACATCGGCAGCCGAGCGGATCAGCGGGCGGCCGGCTTCAGCGGCGGCGTGCGCCGGAGCGGCGGCGCGGTCGGGGGCGAGGGAAGTGGACATGCTGCGAATGCGCAAAAACGCGCAAAAAGGCGAGATGCTAACGGCGTGTAAGGTCGCGCAGCAAGGTTATTTTCGTTATTAGCTCATGCGCGCTGACGGCGCGGTGTGCTTTGCGGGGAGCCAGGCAATGCTGACCGTCCGGACCTGGTCGATGCAGTGTGCCCGCACAGATCAATCATCGGAACGAAGCGCAGATCGCCGGCATTGAATTCACACGCCGGGTCGTCCGCGCGGCGAACCGATCCTTGGCGCGATGCGATGTCGCGCAACGATTCGTGATGTACGTCAGAGGGTTAGTTGCTCAGCGCCAGGGCAGCGAAGGAGGAATAAAAGCCGCATGCGGGTGTTGTCAATGGTCGAACTGCGGCGTCGAGTTCATGACCGCGTGATTGGCCTGCTGCAACGGTCTTCGATGCGAAGTCGAAGCGGAAGCATGGGGCCGTCACGCACACCACGAATGACAGCAAGCAAGGAAGCTACGGCGTGATTCATACCGACGTTTTAGTAGTGGGCAGCGGCCCGGCCGGTTCGGCTGCCGCTCTGATGCTGAGCACGTACGGCATCGCAAATATGCTGGTGACAAAACACCGCTGGCTCGCGGACACGCCACGCGCGCACTTTACCAATCAACGCACGATGGAGATACTGCGCGACCTCGACGTTGAAGACGAAGCGAGAGCGCGGGCTACGCCGCAAGAACTACTGGGCGAGACGGTGTTTTGCACCAGCCTCGCCGGCGAGGAACTCGGGCGTATCCAGACCTGGGGCACGCATCCGCTGCGCCGCGCGGATCACGCGCTCGCGGGACCGTCCAGTTGCTGCGATCTGCCGCAAAACCTGCTCGAACCGATCTTGCTCGGCAACGCCGCGTCGCGCGGCTCGCACGTGCGGTTCGACACCGAATATCTGGCGCTCGAGCAGGACGCCGACGGCGTCACCGCGACCGTGCAGGACCGTTTGAGCAGAACGCGCTACCCAATCCGCGCCAAATATCTGATCGGCGCGGACGGCGGCCGCAGCCAGGTGGCCGACGATATCGGTTTGCCGATGACGGGACGCATGGGCGTCGCCGGCAGCATGAACATCGTATTTGACGCGGACCTGTCGCGCCATGTCGCGCATCGGCCGAGCTTGCTGTATTGGGTGCTGCAGCCGGGCTCGGACATCGGTGGAATCGGCATGGGTTTGATACGGATGGTGCGTCCGTGGCATCAGTGGATGATCGTATGGGGTTTCGATATCGACCAGCCGCCGCCGGTGCTGGATGACGCGGCAGCGACGGCCATCGTGCGACGCCTGGTTGGCGATGCGGACCTGCCAGTCAAGATCCGTTCGACGTCGCTGTGGAGCGTCAACGATATGTACGCGACGCGCAACACGGTCGGTCGGGTCTTCTGCATGGGCGATGCCGTGCATCGCCATCCGCCTTCGAACGGGCTCGGCTCCAATACGTCGATTCAGGATGCCTACAACCTCAGCTGGAAGCTTGCCGCGGTGCTGAAGGGCTTCGCTGATCCACGCCTGCTCGACACGTACGACGCCGAGCGTTCGCCGATCGCCAGGCAGATCGTCA
>DATLOW010000575.1:0-21066 GCA_035536055.1 Paraburkholderia sp.
GGCAGGGTGATGGCTAACGGCCATCCGTGGCGACACGCGGAACAGGGCAACAGAAAGCAAACCGCCGATGGCCTGGCGCAAGCCAGGATCAGGTAAGGGTGAAACGGTGCGGTAAGAGCGCACCGCGGATGCGGCAACGTACTCCGGCACGGCAACCTCCACCCGGAGCAATTCCAAGTAGGCAGGCGTGCATCTTCGGATGCAGGACGGGGCCCCCGTTCCGTCTGCGGGTAGGAAGCTTGAGCGCGTCAGCAATGGCGCGCCTAGAGGAATGGCTGCCACGCGCGGCGCGTCTTCGGGCGCTTCGCGTGCACAGAATCCGGCTTATCGGCAGGCTTTGCCGCTGAATGAAAAACGCCGGCGTCCGCAAGGGCGCCGGCGTTTGTTTTTGTGCTTCTTTCTAGCTTTCGACGATATCGAACGAGTGGCTCAGCTCGGCGGTCTTCGCCAGCATGATCGATGCGGAGCAGTACTTGTCGTGCGACAGGTTGATCGCCCGTTCAACCGTTGCCGGATTCAGATTTCTGCCGGTCACGGTGAAGTGGAAGTGGATCTTCGTGAACACCTTCGGGTCTTCGCTGGCGCGCTCCGCTTTCAGCGTCACCGAGCAGTCGGTAATTTCCTGACGGCTTTTCTTCAGGATCATCACGACGTCGTAGGCGGTGCACCCGCCGGTGCCGAGCAGCACCATTTCCATTGGACGCGGGGCGAGGTTGCGGCCGCCGCCTTCGGGTGCGCCGTCCATCGAGACCAGGTGGCCGCTGCCGGTTTCAGCCGCGAACGCCATGCCGTCCTGTCCCATCCAGCTCACTTTGCATTCCATACCCGTATCCCCAGCTCATTCGGAGCAAATTCGAGGATGCATTGTAGCCGTTGAGCCGTAAGGGTGCGGAGCGTTGTCCCCGATTGCGTTATGGTCCGATTTATCTTGTCTGTTGCGTCGCAGCATGCTTAAGGCGCTGCGGGATTCCCCTAGGCGGGTTAGGGGTTTCACTTGGAATGCTGCGCGTTGCGATCCGCCTGTCTCGTGGCTAAGTCTTTGACAAGAAAGGAATGTGTGCAATTGTCGGCGCGCCTTTATAAATTTCACATTATGAAGTTGCATTTCGCAATGCAAATGTTCTTGCGTCGCACAAGCCGCGCGCATATAATCTGTTCATTGGTTGCTGCTTGTGGGCAACCTCCGCATGTCTCCTCCACCCTCCTCCTAAGGTGGATTAAGCCCGAACCAACGCGGTTCGGGCTTTTTTTCGCCCGCTGTTCATCTTCAGCGTCGTCCGTGGGCACTGGCTTAAAGTTTTGACTCCGGCGCGCAATTTCCTTTATAATTCAGAGCTTTTCCGCATTCATGCCCGCGGGAGAAGAACAGGGAGAGCCTGCATCGCTCGCAGCAAAGCGAGCATCGTCGCGCGTCACGGAAGCATCAGAACTTCTTGATAGGCGCGAAAGTACAAGCAGGAACAAGCACTGGGCATGGCAATTTTTTTGGATCGATCATGAAGACTTTTTCCGCCAAAGCCCATGAGGTGACGCGCGAATGGTACGTGATTGACGCGACGGATAAGGTTCTCGGCCGTGTCGCCAGCGAAGTGGCACGCCGTCTTCGCGGCAAACACAAGCCTGAATTCACTCCCCACGTCGACACCGGTGATTTCATCATCGTTATCAACGCCGGCAAGCTGAAGGTCACGGGTAACAAGACCCTGGACAAGAAGTATTACCGTCACTCGGGCTACCCGGGCGGCATTTACGAAACGACGTTCGGCAAGATGCAGGAACGCTTCCCGGGCCGCGCGCTCGAGAAAGCGGTCAAGGGCATGCTGCCGAAGGGCCCGCTCGGCTACGCGATGATCAAGAAGCTGAAGGTCTACGCTGAAGCAACGCATCCGCACTCGGCGCAGCAGCCGAAAGCGCTCGAGATCTAAGGGGAGCCCACATGATCGGTAACTGGAATTACGGTACGGGCCGCCGCAAGAGCGCAGTCGCTCGTGTCTTTATCAAGGCAGGCAAGGGCGACATCATCGTCAATGGCAAGCCTATCGCCGACTACTTCTCGCGCGAAACGTCGCTGATGATCGTGCGTCAGCCGCTGGAACTGACGAGCCATGCGTCCACGTTCGACATCAAGGTCAACGTGTCGGGCGGCGGCGAAACGGGTCAAGCCGGTGCGATTCGCCACGGCATCACCCGCGCGCTGATGGACTACGACGCAACGCTGAAGCCGGCACTGTCGAACGCCGGTTTCGTTACGCGTGACGCACGTGAAGTCGAGCGTAAGAAGGTCGGCTTGCACAAGGCACGTCGCGCCAAGCAGTTCTCGAAGCGTTAATCCGCTTCATGCCGGGTTTGCCGGGTTGGCCCGATTGGGCTGCGCCGGCAAGATCCGCTGCGAAAAGCCGCTGTCGCAAATTTGCGTCGGCGGCTTTTTGTTTGGGAATTTCCGCCTCGCGAGGCGATTTATGCAGACAATGGCGTATCGCGTCGTTCGATCGCTCGACTGCCGCGCGGCACGGGCATTCCGCGGCCCAGCCATTCGTAAGAACCTATTGATTTCATGGGCTTCAGCACGATATCAGGATCGGCCCTACAATAGCGTTTAGTAGCTTTTTTGGAGAGTTCGCATGAGCGAAGTGACCGACACCCCCGTGGCTGAAATGCCGGCTCCGTTCGTCTTCACCGACGCAGCGGCTGACAAGGTCAAGCAACTGATCGACGAAGAAGGCAATCCGGATCTGAAGCTGCGCGTGTTCGTCCAGGGCGGCGGCTGCTCAGGCTTTCAGTACGGTTTCACGTTCGACGAAGCCGTCAACGAAGACGACACCGTAATGAACAAGAGCGGCGTTCAGCTGTTGATCGATTCGATGAGCTACCAGTATCTGGTCGGCGCCGAGATCGACTACAAGGACGACATCAACGGTGCGCAGTTCGTGATCAAGAATCCGAATGCAACGACCACCTGCGGTTGCGGCTCGTCGTTCTCGGTTTAAGATATTTCTGTGTATGTATGCGCAAACGGGGCCTCGGCCCCGTTTTTTATGCCGCCACGCTCCGATTTCGCGATTCGTCGCGCGCATACGCAGAATCTGATTTCAGCGCGGGTAGATGGCGCCCAGCACGCGTTCGTCAGCCGCGCCCGTTACGGTCGGCAGATTTCCCGGCAAGCGCGCCACGCAGCGCATCGCGAGCCACGCGAAGGCCAGCGGCTCGACCTGATGCGGCGGGACGCCAAGCGCTTCAGTCGTCATCACCGGCACGCCGGACACGCCGCTTTCCTCGAGCGCGCGCTGCAGCGCCTGCAGTAACTCAGGATTGCGCGCGCCGCCGCCGCATACATACAGCCCCTTGCAGTCCGGCGCGTGGCGCTCGATTTCGCGCGCCACGGTGACGGCCGTCAGCGCGGCCAGCGTCGCTTGCACGTCGGCGGGATTCAGCGACTGGAATGGCTGCAGCTTCGCATTCAGCCAATCGTCGTTGAACAGGTCGCGACCCGTGCTTTTCGGCGGTTGCAACTCGAAAAACGGCTCGTCGAGCAGCGCGTTCAGTAGCGGCCGATGCACCTGCCCCTCGCTCGCGAAATGGCCGTTTTCGTCGAACGGCTTGCCGAGATGACGTTGAGCCCATGCGTCGAGCAACGCATTGGCCGGGCCGCAATCGAAGCCGCGTACCGCGCCGTTTGCAGACAGGATCGTCACATTGCTGATGCCGCCCAGATTGCACACGACGCGTGTCTCACCCTTCACGCCGAACACCGTCGCATGAAACGCCGGAACCAGCGGCGCGCCCTGACCGCCGGCCGCGACATCGCGCGAACGAAAATCGGCGACGACGTCGATATGCATCATTTCGGCGAGCAGTGCCGGGTTGTTGATCTGGCGGGTAAAGCCTTTTTCAGGCCGATGCCGCACCGTCTGACCATGCACGCCGATCGCGCGTACCTCGTCGGCGGAAAGGTTGCCGCTTCTCAATAGCTCGTGACAGCACACCGTGTAACGGGCGGCCAACGCGTTGGCGGCGAGTGCTTCGCGTTCGATTTCATTGTCGCCGGGCTGCTGCAGTGCAAAAAGGGCGTCGCGCAGGCTTTCCGAAAAGCCGACGAAAGCCTGCGACCGAACCACCGGCGCCTTGCCCTTCGCCAATTCGACCGCGACGCCGTCCACGCCGTCCATGCTCGTGCCCGACATCAATCCGAAATACACGCCATCCGCCGCGTCTTTCGCCACGTTGATGCTCCTTTGAAGAATCCGTTTCAAACCGTCGAAGTCGATTGTCGCTCAACGCTGCCGGTAGCGACAGTGTGTTGCAGTGCGCAAGAAACGCGCCTCGCGCGAGGTGGGCGACCCGCGGCCGTGACGCTGAGCTATCGCTGGCCTCCTGGCCGAACGGCCAACGCTCACTGGATCGCGCCGTCCATCGTCCGCGCGCAAGCACAACTATGGGACAATCTACCCTTTTGCGATTCCCCTGTTCCCGCATGAGCACCGAGCCGACCGCCAAGCCCGCCTTCCCCGTCACCGACGAAGTTCGTCACGCGCTCGCCGTCACCAAACGCGGTGTCGACGAACTGCTGATCGAAGAGGAATTCACGCAGAAGCTTGCCAAAAGCGCCGCCACCGGCACGCCGCTGCGCATCAAGCTGGGTCTCGATCCCACTGCGCCGGACATTCACATCGGCCATACGGTCGTGCTGAACAAGATGCGCCAGCTGCAGGATCTCGGGCACACGGTGATTTTCCTGATCGGCGATTTCACGTCGCTGATCGGCGATCCGTCGGGGCGCAACGCCACCCGCCCGCCGCTCACGCGCGAGCAGATCGAATCGAACGCGAAGACGTACTTCGACCAGGCGGCGCTGGTGCTGGACCGCGAAAAGACCGAAATCCGCTACAACAGCGAATGGTCGATGCCGCTCGGCGCGGACGGCATGATCAAGCTCGCGTCGCGCTACACGGTGGCGCGCATTCTGGAGCGCGAAGATTTCACCAAGCGTTTCCAGAGCGGTGTGCCGATTTCGATCCACGAATTCCTGTACCCGTTGATGCAGGGCTACGACTCGGTCGCGCTGAATGCAGACCTCGAACTCGGCGGCACGGACCAGAAATTCAACCTGCTGGTTGGGCGCGAACTGCAAAAGCAATATGGGCAAGAGCAACAGTGCATCCTGACGATGCCATTGCTCGAAGGGCTCGACGGCGTCGACAAGATGTCGAAGTCGAAGAACAACTACGTCGGTATCAGCGAAAAGCCTACGGATATGTTCGGCAAGCTGATGAGCATCTCGGACGACCTGATGTGGCGCTACTTCGAACTGCTGTCGTTCCGGCCGATGGACGAGATCGCGGGCTTTCGCCGCGAAGCCGAGGCGGGCCGTAATCCGCGCGACTTCAAGGTGCTGCTCGCGCAAGAGGTGGTCGCGCGCTTCCATTCGCAGGCGGACGCCGAGCGGGCGCTCGAAGACTTCAATCACCGCGCGAAGGGCGGCGTGCCGGACGATATTCCGTCGGTCTCGCTGACGGGCGCGCCGCTTGCGATCGGGCAACTGCTGAAGCAGGCAGGGCTCGTATC
Organism: Paraburkholderia sp.; assembly: GCA_035536055.1. Taxonomy (GTDB): domain Bacteria; phylum Pseudomonadota; class Gammaproteobacteria; order Burkholderiales; family Burkholderiaceae; genus Paraburkholderia. The sequence goes on from DATLOW010000575.1 coordinate 5,563, forward strand.
GTCTACCACCGACGCGCTGCGCAACGTCGAGCAGAACGGCGTCAAGATCGATGGCACAACCATCACCGACAAGGCGCTGAAGGTGGAAGCCGGCGAATACGTGGTGCAGGTCGGCAAACGGCGCTTTGCGCGCGTGACGCTGTCCGCCTGATGCAGATGCCGCTCCAATCCTTCGCGCTCGCGTCTTGCGCGCCAGGGCCTGCTGGGTCCGCGGCATGATCGCGCTGATCCAGCGTGTGCGCTGTGCAGAGGTGCGCGTCGGCGATCGTGTAACCGGCGCGATCGGCGCGGGTTTGCTGGCGCTGGTATGTGCGGAGCGCGGCGACACCGATGCGATTGCCGACCGGCTGCTCGCCAAGGTGCTCGGCTACCGCGTATTTAGCGATGCCGCGGGCAAGATGAACCTGTCGGTGCAGAACATCGACGGTGCAGGACAAGCGGGCGGCCTGCTGCTTGTCTCTCAGTTCACGCTGGCAGCCGATACGAACAGCGGTCTGCGCCCGAGCTTTACTCCGGCCGCACCGCCCGACGAGGGCAAGCGCCTGTTCGACTACTTCGTTGCCGCGGCGCGCGCGAAGCACGCGCACGTCGAAACGGGCGAATTCGGCGCCGATATGCAGGTGTCGCTGGTCAACGACGGCCCTGTCACGTTCTGGCTGCAGACACGCGCGTAGAGTGCGGAACTGCAGATGCGGTTGTTGTCGGCATCGGGTCGATGCGACGCGTCTGCACTGATCGATCGATAACGAACGCAGATCACATGTCCACTCAAATTGTTTTCATCCGGCACGGCGAAACGGACTGGAATCGCATCAAGCGCATCCAGGGGCACATCGACATTCCGCTGGCGAAGAGCGGCATCGAACAGGCACAGCGCCTCGGCGAGCGCTTCGCGCGCGAGGCGCAAGCGGGTGCGCGGCTCGACGCAATTTATTCGAGCGACCTGCAGCGTGCGCAGCAGACCGCGCGTCCGATGGCCGAAGCGCTGCACATGCCGATCGTGCTGAATCGCGGTTTGCGCGAGCGGTCGTTTGGTGCATTCCAGGGCTACGACAGCGATGAAATCGCCGAGCGTTTTCCCGACGAATACGCACAGTGGCAAACGCGCGATCCGGGTTTTGCGCCGTCCGAAGGCGAGTCGCACCGCGCGTTTTATCATCGCGTGCTGCATGCGCTCGAGCCGATCGTTGCAGCGCATCCGAATGGCCGCATCGCGTGCATCGCGCATGGCGGCGTGCTCGATTGCGTGTACCGGTTTGCGAATGGAATCGCGCTCGATGCGCCGCGCGACTACCCGTTACTGAACACGAGCATCAATGTCGTCGATTTCGACAACGGCAAGGCAACGATCGACGTGTGGGCAGACGTGGCGCATCTTGATGGGCGCAGCGACGACGATAGTTTCGACAAGAACGCCGCGCGCTGAGCGTCAACCCTGCGCGGCCGGATCCGAATCCCACAGACCGCGCACCGGACTGGCCGAATCTGGTGCGGCGAGACCGAAGTGCCGGTAGGTCAGCAGCGTCGCGACGCGGCCGCGTGGAGTGCGCTGCAAATAGCCTTGCTGAATCAGGTACGGCTCCAGCACGTCTTCGATCGTATCGCGCTCTTCGCCGATGGCGGCTGCGAGGTTGTCGACGCCGACCGGGCCGCCGTCGAACTTGTGCAGGATCGCTTCGAGCAGCTTGCGGTCCATCAGGTCGAAGCCGACCGGGTCGACGTCGAGCATGGCGAGCGCGGCATCGGCAACCTGCGCGGTGATGTTGCCGTCCGCTTTGACTTCGGCGAAATCGCGCACGCGCCGCAGCAACCGGTTCGCAATACGCGGCGTGCCGCGCGAGCGCTTCGCAATCTCGAGCGCGCCATCCGGATGAATCTGCGCGCCGAGCAGCGACGCCGAGCGCGACACGATGCGCGCCAGTTCCTGTGCGTTATAAAACTCGAGCCGGGCGACGATACCGAACCGGTCGCGCAACGGATTCGTCAGCATGCCGGCGCGCGTGGTTGCGCCGACTAGCGTGAACGGCTGCAGATCAAGCTTGACGCTGCGCGCGGCGGGCCCTTCGCCGATCATGATGTCGATCTGATAATCCTCGAGCGCCGGATACAGAATTTCTTCGACCACCGGCGACAAGCGGTGAATTTCGTCGATGAACAGCACGTCGTTCGCTTCGAGGTTCGTCAGCAGCGCGGCGAGGTCGCCGGCACGCTCCAGCACGGGCCCCGACGTTTGCCGCAGATTAACGCCCATTTCCCGCGCGATGATGTGCGCAAGCGTGGTCTTGCCGAGACCCGGCGGGCCGAACAGCAGGACGTGATCCAGCGATTCCGAGCGGCGTTTGGCCGCCTCGATAAAGATCTCCAACTGACCGCGTACCTTTTCCTGCCCGACGTATTCGTCGAGCTGGCGCGGGCGCAGCGCGCGCTCGAACGCCTCTTCGTTCGGCGACACGGGCGTGGCGGCGATGATGCGTTCGGCGGCGAGTTTGTCGGTTTCGATCATGACGCGCATTGTACCGCGCGCGGTCGGTTACGAAACTCTGCCGTTTGGCCAGGGTGCGCGATCGGCGCCGGCATGCGATGCTTCACCGCATCGTTACACGGCACTCGCGGCGGGATTCGCGCAGGCTTGTCAGGCCTTCGACAGCGCCTTCAACGCGAGTTTGATGCCCTCGGACACCCCGGTGCTGGCCGGCACGTTCTTGATGGCAGCCACCGCCTCTTTTTCGGAGTAACCCAATGCAAGCAAAGCATTCAGGATATCGGAAGCATGATCGGAAGCAGATACGACGCCGGCGGACGCGCCTAAATCGGCGCCGAGCTTACCCTTGAGTTCGAGCAGCAGACGTTCCGCCGTTTTCTTGCCGATGCCGGGCACGCGGGTCAGGCGTGCCGCGTCCTGTAGCGTGACGGTCTGAGCGAGCTCCTGCACGCTCATGCCCGATAGCACGGCGAGCGCCATGCGCGCGCCGATGCCGCTGATCTTTAACAATTCGCGAAATGTCGCACGTTCCTGCGCGGTGCCGAAACCGTACAGCAGGTGCGCATCCTCACGCACGATCAGTTGCGTGAGCAGCACCACCTTTTCGCCGGTCGACGGCAGGTTGTAGAAGGTGCTCATCGGCACGTCGACTTCGTAGCCGACACCGTTGCAGTCGACGAGCAGGTGCGGCGGGTTCTTTTCCAGCAGGACGCCGGCAATGCGACCGATCATGATCGATTCAATCGAGGGAGAAAGCGCGAGTGTAGCGCAGCGCGCTTCGCGGCGACATGGGCGGGATCGCCTGGTAAAGCGCGTGCAGCGGGGCGAGGCGCGCGTGCGATGAAGGCGCGCCTCGCGTCAGCCGACCAGCCGTCCGCGCCGCACGCGCAGCCCTTTCTTCGCCAGCGCGGGGGCAATGCCGCCGAGCGTGTTCAGCGTGCTGCCGCCGTGCGCATGGCAGATCGCCATGCCCAGCGCATCCGCGGCGTCGGTGCCGGGCACGCCGGAAAGCGTCAGCAGACGCACCACCATCTGCTGCATTTGCTCCTTGGTCGCACGGCCATAGCCGACCACCGCCTGCTTCAACTGCAGCGCCGTATATTCCGCCACCGGAACGCCGCCCGCCACCAGCCCGCAAATCGCGGCACCGCGCGCCTGGCCGAGCAGCAGAGTCGACTGCGGATTGACGTTGACGAACACCTTTTCGATCGCCGCCTGGTCGGGCGCGTGCTGCCGGATCAGCGTGGAGATGCCGTCGAAGATCGTGCCGAGGCGGCTCGGCAGGTCCGCGTCCGCCGTCTTGATGACGCCGCTCGCGACATAGCTCAACTGATGGCCGGTCTGGTCGATCACGCCGAAGCCGGTCACGCGCAGGCCGGGGTCGATGCCGAGAATTCTCATAGCGTAAGGGCTGATCGAAAGGCTGATTCGGTGCCTGCGATACTACAACGAATCCAATAGCAAACGGCCCGGCAGTGATGGGCTGCCGGGCCGTCGAGCAACGAATTCGCGCAACGAATGCGCTGATTTAACCGATGCTCAATGCCGGAAGTGGCGCACGCCGGTCACGACCATCGCGATGTTGTGTTCGTCCGCGGCGGCGATCACTTCGTCGTCGCGCACCGAACCGCCCGGCTGGATCACGCAGGTCGCGCCTGCTGCAACCACCACGTCGAGCCCGTCGCGGAACGGGAAGAACGCATCCGACGCCACCGCCGAACCGTTCAGCGACAGCCCCGCGTTCTGTGCCTTGATGCTCGCGATACGCGCCGAATCCACGCGGCTCATTTGCCCCGCGCCGACGCCGAGCGTCATGCCATTGCCGCAGAACACGATTGCGTTCGACTTCACGAACTTCGCGACACGCCACGCGAACAGCAGATCGTCCATTTCCTTCGGCGTCGGGTGGCGCCTCGTCACCACGCGCAGGTCGTGCGGCTGCACGTTCTTCGCATCGAGCGACTGCACCAGAAGGCCGCCGCCGACGCGCTTCAGGTCGAACGCGTTATGTCCGTCGCCGAGCGCGATTTCCAGCAGCCGCACGTTCTGCTTGGCCGAAAACACCTGACGTGCGTCCGCGCTGAAGGCCGGCGCAATCAGCACTTCGACAAACTGCTTTGCCACTGCCTGAGCGGTCGCCGCGTCCACCTCGCGGTTGAACGCAATAATGCCGCCGAACGCCGAAGTCGGATCGGTCTGGAACGCCTTCGCATACGCTTCGTTGGTATCGCCGCCCACGGCCACGCCGCACGGATTCGCGTGCTTGATGATCACGCAGGCCGGCACGTCGAACGTCTTCACGCATTCCCACGCCGCGTCGGAATCGGCGATGTTGTTGTACGACAGTTCCTTGCCCTGCAACTGCCGGTAATTGGCAAGCGCGCCCGCCGGCACCGACAGATCGCGGTAGAACGCCGCGCTCTGATGCGGGTTCTCGCCGTAGCGCAGGTCCTGCACCTTGTCGAAGGCGAGATTGAAGGTGGCCGGATAGGTGTTGCGCGTGCGGTGCTGCAGTTCTTCGGTCAGGCTCGTCAGATAGTTCGTGATCGCGCCGTCGTATTGCGCGGTGTGAGCGAACACCTTGGTCGCGAGGCGGAAGTTCGTCTTGTAACCGACCGTGTTGCCATTGGCGCGCATCTCATCGAGCACTGCGGCGTAGTCGGCCGGATCGACGATCACCGTCACGTCGCGGTGATTCTTCGCCGCGGAACGCAGCATCGTCGGGCCGCCGATGTCGATGTTCTCGATCGCGTCTTCCAGCGTGCAATCTTCTTTCGCCACGGTCTGCACGAACGGATACAGGTTCACGACCAGCAGATCGATGGTCGGAATGTCGTGCTGACCGAGCGCAGCCATATGTTCCGGCAGATCCCGGCGCGCCAGAATGCCGCCGTGGACTTTCGGATGCAGCGTCTTCACGCGCCCATCGAGCATTTCCGGAAAGCCCGTGTAGTCGGCAACTTCGGTGACGGCGAGACCTGCGTCCGCGAGCAGTTTCGCGGTGCCGCCGGTCGACAGCAGCTTGACGCCGAGATCCGACAGCGATTTCGCGAAATCGACGATGCCCGACTTGTCGGAAACTGAGATGAGCGCTTGCTTGATCATGATGAGAACGGAAAAGCCCGATGAATGCGTGGCAGGGCGCGCGCTACAACAGACCGTGCTGTTGCAGCTTCTTGCGCAGCGTATTGCGGTTGATGCCGAGATATTCGGCTGCCAGCGACTGGTTGCCGCCAGCCTGCTCGAGCACCACCTCGAGCATCGGTTTTTCGACGCACGCCATTACCATTTCGTAGACGTCGTGCGGATTGGAGCCGTCGAGGTCCTGGAAATACATATCCAGGCTGTCGCGGACACATTGTTCGATATTGTGCTTGCTCATGCTGCTAATCGGTCGGATTGGTCCGGTTCGCCGTTGTTATTGACTTCATCGTCGACGTACACGAGGCGATCGGAAACCGCCTTCTGTGCGTCGAAAAACTCGTTGACGGCGAGCAGCTGCTCGCGCGTCGTGTCCAGCGTGTTCATCCGATGGCGAAATGCGTTGGCGCCGGAAAGGCCGCGAGTGTACCAGCCGATATGCTTGCGCGCAGTACGTACGCCGGTAAATTCCCCATAAAACGCGTAGTGGTCCTCCAGGTGCTCGTTCATCACCTGCTGGATTTCGTCGATGCGCGGCGGCGGCAGCAAGCTGCCGGTCTGCAAAAAATGCTCGATTTCGCGAAACAGCCACGGGCGCCCCTGTGCCGCGCGGCCGATCATGATCGCGTCTGCGCCGGTGGCGGCGAGCACGTCGCGCGCCTTGTGCGGCGACGTGATGTCGCCGTTCGCCACGACCGGAATGCGCACCGCGGCCTTGACCGCGGCGATGGTTTCGTACTCGGCGTCGCCGTGATAGAGGTCGGCGCGCGTGCGGCCGTGTACGGTCAGCATCGAGATGCCGCAGGCCTCGGCGAGACGCGCCACGGTCAGCGCGTTCTTGTTCTCGCGATTCCAGCCGGTGCGGATTTTCAGCGTGACGGGTACCGCGCCGGGTCCGACGCCTACCGCGTTGACGACCGCCTCGACGATGCGCTGCACCAGCGGCTCGTTCTGCAGCAGTGCCGAGCCGGCCGCGACGTTGCACACTTTCTTTGCTGGGCAGCCCATGTTGATGTCGATGATCTGCGCACCGTTTGCGACGTTATAGCGCGCCGCCTCCGCCATCATCTGCGGGTCGGCGCCCGCGATCTGCACGGCGATCGGCTCGACTTCGCCGGCGTGGTTGGCGCGGCGCATGGTCTTTTCGCTTTTCCACAGCTGCGCATTCGATGCCACCATTTCGGACACCGCGTAGCCCGCGCCCAGCCGCTTGCAAAGCTGACGGAACGGCCGGTCCGTCACCCCGGCCATCGGGGCGACGAACAGGTTGTTGCGCAAATTGTGTGAGCCGAGAACGGGCATGACGACGCAAACCGGATGCGGCGAATCACTGCGCCAGATAATCCTGACACAGCAGTGAGAACCGCAAACCGCGAAGGGAAAGTTTCTATTTTAACGTTAACGGCTCAGCGCAACGACAGTTGAGCCCGCGGTAAGCCGTTAAATCTTCTATGAAAGTGTGCGGTGTCATAGAAGACTGCGCGACGGCGAAGAGAAGACGAACGCGCTCGCGGCCGTTTGCAGCGCGTATGCACGACGCGCAAACACACCGCCGCAAACTCACCACCGCTAACGACGTTGTCCGAACATCATCTGCCGTGCCAGCGCAGTCTTGACCGGCGGCACGAACTCCAGCGCGGTGAGCGCGAGCCCGCGCAGCGTGCCCAGTGCCGGCAAGTCGACCGTAAACAAACGCGCGAGCGTGTCGGTGGCGCCGATCGTCAGCCGCCGGTCGAGCGCGCGTTTTTGCGCGAACGCGGCGAGCGCAAGTGGCGTCGCACCGAACTGCGACAGCGCGTCGGTTAGCGCGTGCGCGTCGCGCAGCCCCAGATTCAGTCCCTGACCCGCCACCGGATGCAGCGTCTGCGCTGCGTTGCCGACTGCCACGACACGGCCCTTGACCAGTGCATCTACACTGTTCAGCCCCAGCGGAAAGGCCGCGCGCGCTTTGATCTGCGTGAATTGCCCCATCCGCTCGCCGAACGCGATGCCAAGTTCGCGCAACAACGCGTCGTCGGTCAATTCGGCGCGGCGCGCGGCTTCGTCCGGCGCGCAGCACCAGACCAGCGCGTAGTCTGCGCCGCGCACGCCGCCGAGCGGCAGCAACGCGATCGGACCTTGCGACGTAAAGCGTTCCCACGCCATGTGCGGCTTGGGTGCCGACACCGTAACCGTACCAACGAGAGCGGTTTGCCCATAGTCACGCGAACCGCCGGCGCGCGCCTGCTGTTCGTGAAACAGGCCGCCTTCCGCACTGACCAGAATGCGCGTGCGCAGCGTGCGCGTCACGTGACTGTTTTCGATACGCAGCGTGACGCCGTCGTTTTCCTGTACCGGTGCTTGCGCGGTCGTCGACCTGAACCAATGCACCGATGTGGTCCGCACGGCTTCGGCGAGCGCGTGCACGACCGAGCCGTAGCGAAGCACATAGCCAAGGGCGGGCAGTCCGTGTTCCGCGTGGTCGATCAACGTGCGCCCGAAGTGGCCGCGCTGCGATACATGGATGCGCTGGATGGCCGTCGCATCGGCAGGCCAGCGCAACGGCTCGAGAATCATCCGGCTGCCATGCGAGACCGCGATCGCGCGCGGATCCCACACGGTGTCTTCGGGGTTGCGCGCATCGATCAATGCGACCGACAGCGCGCGGGTTGCGCTGCGCCGCGTGAGCCAACCGGCGAGCGCAAGCCCGACCGGGCCTCCGCCGACGATCGTCACGTCGAAATCGAACGGCTGGCCTGCGGCGTCGGTGCTCGAGACGGCGTTCGACGGTGCGGCGCCGGTAGTCGCAACGCCATCGGTATGCGGTGTGAGATCCATGCTGTGCACACTCATGCGCTACGCGGCGCGCCGGCGCCGAGGCCGGTATGCGCGTCGCGCATCAGCGCTTCGATCTCGTCGGCGGCTACCGGCACACCGCGCGTGAGCAGTTCACAGCCGGTGCCGGTGACAACCGCGTCGTCTTCGATGCGAATGCCGATGTTCCAGTATTGCTCGGGCACGTCGTCGGCCGGACGGACGTACAGGCCGGGCTCGATGGTCAGCGTCATCGACGGCATGAGCGTGCGCGACGGCTGTAGACCCTGGGCGTCGGGCGGCACGCCGCGTTCGCGGTAATCGCCGCAATCGTGCACGTCCATGCCGAGCCAGTGCCCGGTGCGATGCATATAAAACCGTGCGTACGCGCGCTCGGCGATCACGTCGTCGACGCTAGCAAAGCGTTCGCGGCCGATGATACCGGTGTCGAGCAGCCCTTGCGCGAGCACCCGCACCGCTGCTTCATGCGGCGCGTCGAAGCTCACGCCCGCGCGCGTCGCGTCGATTGCCGCCTGTTGCGCGGCCAGCACGATGTCGTACAGCTCGCGTTGCGCAGCGCTGAAGCGGCCGTTGGCGGGAAAGGTCCGCGTGATGTCCGACGCATAGCCGTCGAGCTCGCAGGCAGCGTCGATCAGGATCAGATCGCCGTCGCGCGCAATCGCGTTGCCGGCCGGGTAATGCAGAACGCACGCGTTCGCGCCTGCCGCGACGATCGACCCGTACGCCGGCGCCTGTGCGCCATGTTTGCGAAACGTGTAAAGCAGTTCGGCTTCCAGTTCGTATTCGCGCATGCCGGGCCGGCACGCCGCCATCGCGCGGCAATGCGCAAGCGCGGAGATCTGCGCGGCGCGGCGCATGATCGCGAGTTCGTGACTGTCTTTAACGAGCCGCATTTCGTCGAGCAGCGGCAGCAGATCGTGCACGGTGGCGGGTGCCTGCACGCCGCTGCGCGCTCTGGCGCGCACCGCATCGAGCCAGTTGCGCACCTGTGCGTCGAGTTCCGCCGACGCACCCAGTGCATAGTGCAGCGCCGGCTTGTCGGCGATGATGCGCGGCAATTGCGCATCGAGCTCGTCGAACGGGTAGGCCGCGTCGAAGCCGAAGGTGTCGCGTGCGCCCTCGGGGCCGAAGCGGAAGCCTTCCCAGGTTTCACGCTCGGCGTTCTTCGCGCGGCAGAACAGCATCGCGGCCGGCTCGCCCGCCACCGCGCTCGCATCGAGCACCAGCAGCGCTTCGGGCTCGGTGAAGCCCGTCAGGTAATAGAAGTAGCTGTCGTGCCGGTACGGGTAGTCCGCGTCGCGGTTGCGCAGCACTTCGGCCGCGGTCGGCACGATCGCCACGCCGCCACCCGCCGCGCGCAAGGCGGCAAGCACGCGCTCGCGGCGCTGACGATAAACGGCGACGGCCGCTGTCAGATCGATGGAAGGTTCGGTAGGCAGGTTCATCGTGCGATTGTAGCTCTCAATGCTGAATGGTTTGCGGCAGTGCCGCGTGCGTCGGCGGGCGGCCGGACAAGGGTAGCGTGTCGCGGCCGGCGTGCCTGCCCGCTGTGTTGCAATCCGTCCACAAGCCGTCGCGGCGCGGCTCGCGGGAAGCCGTCATGCGGGTCGAAACGGCGTCATTCCACGTATACTTTCGCCCAGTTCAAGAAAAGGCAGATGTGATGAAACTCATCGGTTCGTTGTCGAGCCCGTTCGTCCGCAAAGCGCGGATTGTGCTCGCCGAGAAAAAAATCGACTACAAGCTGGTGCTCGAGAACGTCTGGTCCGACGACACGGCGATCCACACGTTCAATCCGCTTGGCAAGGTGCCGTGCCTCGTGATGGACGATGGCGAGGCGGTGTTCGATTCACGCGTGATCTGCGAATACGTCGACACCTTGTCGCCGGTCGGCAAGCTGATTCCGCAGCCGGGCCGCGAACGCATCGAAGTGCGCTGCTGGGAAGCGCTGGCCGATGGCTTGATGGACGCGGCCGTGCTGGTCCGGCTCGAAGGCGTGCAGCGCGAAGCCGGCGAGCGCAGTGAAAAGTGGCTGACGCGACAGCGCCGCAAGGTGGACGAGGGGCTGGTCGCGATGTCGCAAGGCCTCGGTAGCAACCCGTGGTGCGCGGGCAATCACTACACACTGGCCGACATCGCCGTCGGCTGTGCGCTCAGCTACGTGGATTTCAGAACGCCCGAGCTGAACTGGCGCGAGCGCCATCCGAATCTCGACAAGCATTACCAGAAGCTGTCGCAGCGCCAGACCTTCGTCGATACCGCGCTGACCGACACGATACCGGCCAACTGAACGCCGGCAGCGGCTCTGTTCAGGTTTCAGGCCGCGTCCGCTTCAAGCCACTCTGCCACTTTTCAGGCCGCGACGCTCTGCACTTCCGGGGTGAACGAATCGCTGCGCGACAGCGGCCACCATTTCTCGTACAGCGTGTAGCGATAGTTGCCGTTCAGCAGGTCGCCGGGCTCGAGGAACTTCAGCAGGTCGCACATCAGCCGCACCTCATACGACGACACGCGCCGCACGATATGGTGCGGCCGCAGGTCGGACGGATGCTTGAGCCCTGCGGCCTGGACGATTTCCTGCAGCGCATGCAGCGTGTTGTGATGGAAGTTGAACACGCGGTCGGACTTGTCGGTCACGATCAGCGCGCGTTGCCGCACCGGATCTTGCGTGGCCACGCCGGTGGGGCAGCGGCCGGTATGGCAATGCTGCGCCTGGATGCAGCCCACCGCGAACATGAAGCCGCGCGCCGCATTGACCCAGTCCGCGCCGATCGCCAGCGTCTTCGCGATATCGAATGCGGTGATCATCTTGCCGCTCGCGCCGATGCGGATCCTGTCGCGCAGGCCGATGCCGACCAGCGTATTGCGCACCAGCAGCAGGCCTTCCTGCAGCGGCACGCCGATATGGTCGGTGAACTCCAGCGGCGCGGCGCCGGTGCCGCCCTCCGCACCATCGACGACGATGAAATCCGGCAGGATGCCGGTTTCGAGCATCGCCTTCGCAATGCCGAAGAACTCCCATGGGTGGCCGATGCACAGCTTGAAGCCGGTCGGTTTGCCGCCCGACAGCGTGCGCAGCCGTTCGACGAATTCGAGCAGCTCGCGCGGCGTCGAGAATTCCGCATGCGTCGCCGGCGAGATGCAGTCGCGGCCCATCGGCACGCCACGCGTCTCGGCGATTTCCGGCGTGATCTTCGCGGCCGGCAGCACGCCGCCGTGGCCCGGCTTCGCGCCTTGCGACAGCTTGATCTCGATCATCTTCACCTGCGGTTCGCGTGCCTGGGCCGCGAACTTGTCGGCATTGAAGCTACCGTCGTCGTTGCGGCAACCGAAGTAGCCCGACGCGATTTCCCAGACGATGTCGCCGCCATGCTCGCGGTGATACTTCGACATCGAGCCTTCGCCGGTGTCGTGTGCGAAATTGCCTTTCTTCGCGCCCAGGTTCAGCGCGCGGATCGCGTTCGCCGACAGCGAGCCGAAGCTCATCGCCGAAATATTGAAGATCGACATCGAATAAGGCTGCGCACGCGTGCCGCCGACGACGATGCGGAAATCGTGGTTGTCGATCCGGGTCGGCGCGAGCGAATGGCTGATCCATTCATGGCCGACCGCCTTTACGTCGATCTCGGTACCGTACGGGCGGCTGTCGGTTTCGTTTTTCGCGCGCTGGTAGACGATGCTGCGCTGCGCGCGCGAGAACGGTTTCTCTTCGGTGTCGTCTTCGAAGAAATACTGGCGGATCTCCGGCCGGATGAACTCGAACATGAAGCGGAAGTGGCCCCACAGCGGGTAGTTGCGCAGGATCGCGTGACGCAGTTGCAACAGGTCCCAAGCGCCGAGCGCAACCAGCAAGCCCGGCACGATCAGCCACAGCCATGAGATGCGGTCGAGCGCCGCCAGCGCCACGCAGGCGGCCGCGAGCAGCGCCGCGCACCACATCGCCAGATAACGTCGAGAAAACATGGGGACTCCGTTGCTTTTTTGAGTTCACCGCAGCGGGATCGCCCGTTTCGATGCGGACGGAATTCGCTGCGGGTGGGTGACGGAAAGACTGCTTTGCGTGTGCCTCGTGCCGCCCGGTGCGCGGTTGCTCAGCGCACCGCGAGCGCCGCGTGTCGCGCATCGGCGACCGCGGACTGCGCGGTTGCCGCATGTTCGATGATGCCGCCGCCAAGACAGACGTCGCCATCGTAGAGCACCGCGGATTGCCCCGGTGTGACAGCCCATTGGGCTTCGTCGAAGTGCAGCGAAAAGAGGCCCGGCGCGGCGTCGGCGCTGGCGAAGCGGCACGCCGCGTCCGCTTGCCGGTAGCGCGTCTTGGCGCCGCAGGCAAAGCCTTCGGCGGGCGCGTGTCCGGCCACCCAGCTGGTGTTGCCGGCGGTCAGCGTTTCACTGAGCAGCCACGGATGATCGTGGCCCTGCGCGACGAACAACGTGTTCGAAGGAATGTCCTTGCCCGCGACGAACCACGGTTCACCGCTGCCTTCCTTGCTACCGCCGAGGCCGATGCCCTTGCGCTGCCCGAACGTGTAGAACGCCAGGCCGATGTGTTCGCCGACGGTCTTGCCGTCGGTGGTTTTCATCGGGCCGGGTTTAGTCGGCAAATAGCGGTTCAGAAAGTCGCGGAACGGCCGCTCGCCGATAAAGCAGATGCCGGTCGAATCTTTCTTTTTCGCATTCGGCAGGCCGATCTGCTCGGCGATTTCGCGCACTTTGGTCTTCGGAATCTCGCCGAGCGGAAACAGCGTTTTGGAAAGCTGCGCCTGGTTGAGCCGGTGCAAAAAGTACGACTGGTCTTTGGTGTGGTCCTTCGCCTTCAGCAGCTCGAAGCGGCCATCCCGCTCGCGCACGCGCGCGTAATGACCGGTTGCGATGGTTTGCGCGCCGAGCGACATCGCGTGGTCGAGGAAGGCCTTGAACTTGATTTCGGCGTTGCACAGCACGTCGGGGTTCGGCGTGCGGCCGGCCGAGTATTCGCGCAGGAATTCGGCGAACACGCGGTCTTTGTATTCGGCGGCAAAATTGACCGCTTCGACGTCGATGCCGATCAGATCGGCCACCGACACCACGTCGATCCAGTCTTGCCGCGTCGAACAGTATTCGCCGTCGTCGTCGTCTTCCCAGTTCTTCATGAAAAGGCCGACCACGTCATAACCCTGTTCTTTAAGCAGCCATGCGGTGACCGACGAATCGACGCCGCCCGACATGCCTACCACTACTTTCTGCTTGCTCATGCTTGTGCCTGACTTCTTTATCGGGGAGGCCCGACCGAATGCGTGTGCACGAAGTCGAGCGGAAAACGCCGGCCCGCGAGGTAATCGTCGACGGAGCGCATCACGAGTGGCGAACGATGCCGTTCGGGACAGGCGCGCAACTCGTCGGCAGTCATCCACAGCGTGCGGACGATGTCCGGGTCGAGCGCGCGGTTTTGCGCGTCGCCGACCTTGCCGCAGTAGGTAAAACGCACGTACGTGACGCCTTCGCTGTCCGGTCGGCCGAAGTGCGTCATATAGACGCCGATCAGCGCCACGGGCGTGAACGGATGCGCGGTTTCCTCGAGGGTTTCGCGGGCGACCGCCTCGCCGAGCGTTTCGCCGCGCTCGAGGTGCCCGGCGGGCTGGTTGAGCCGCAGGCCGGCCGGCGTTTCTTCCTCGACGACGAGAAAGCGCCCGTCGCGTTCGACGACGGCGGCGACCGTCACATGCGGAGCCCAGGTTTCCGGTTTCATGGGCCAGCATTTTACCGGTTATGAGCTTTGGCCGCCCGATAGCACGGGGCCGGGGCGCGTCGGCGGGCTCGGCCGGGCCGGCCGGAACCGGGCTGGGACAGGGATCTGGCGCAAATATCGATTTGGGCGCGGGATTTGGTTAAAGTGACGCGGTAGCCGTTGCATTTGCAAGCCGGCGTGCCCTCGTCGGCGAATCCGTCAAACAAGAAGGAAGAAGGTCGAGGAGGAGTTCACGATGCACATCGGAGTGCCAGCCGAGACACGCGCCTACGAGACCCGCGTGGCCGCGACGCCCGAGACGGTGAAGAAATACCTGTCGCAGGGCCACCAGGTGACGGTGCAGGCGGGCGCCGGCACGCGCGCCAGCTTCCCGGACGAAGCCTTTGCCGCGGCCGGTGCGCAGCTGGCCGACGTCGCCGCTGCCTTTTCCGCCGACCTGGTGCTGAAGGTCCAGGCGCCGACCGAAGCCGAACTGCCGCTGCTGAAGCGCGGCGCGACGCTGGTCGGCATGCTCGACCCGTTCAATGCCGGGAACGCCGCGCGCCTCGCCGCCGCCGGCGTCACGTCCTTCGCGCTGGAGGCCGCGCCGCGCACCACGCGCGCGCAGAGCCTCGACGTGCTGTCGTCGCAGGCGAACATCGCCGGGTACAAGGCGGTGCTGCTGGCCGCCGACCTGTACCCGCGCTTTATGCCGATGCTGATGACCGCCGCCGGCACCGTGAAAGCCGCGCGCGTGCTGATCCTCGGCGCCGGTGTCGCCGGCCTGCAGGCGATCGCCACCGCGCGGCGCCTCGGCGCTGTGATCGAGGCCTCCGACGTGCGTCCGGCAGTGAAAGAGCAGATCGAATCGCTGGGCGCCAAATTTCTCGACGTGCCGTACGAGACCGACGAGGAACGCGAAGCCGCGCAAGGCGTTGGCGGCTACGCGCGGCCGATGCCGCCGTCGTGGCTGACGCGCCAGGCGGCGCTGGTGCACGAGCGCGCGAAGCAGGCCGACATCGTGATCACGACCGCGCTGATTCCGGGCCGCGCCGCGCCGATGCTGATCTCGGCTGAAACGGTCGCGGCGATGAAGCCGGGCTCGGTGCTGATCGACCTGGCCGCGGGCCGCGGCGCCGAAACGGAAGGCCGCCGCGGCGGCAACTGTCCGCTTACCGAGACCGACCAGGTCGTGACCCGACACGGCGTGACGATCGCCGGCTATACGAATCTCGCGGCGATGGTGCCGGCCGACGCGTCGTCGCTGTACGCGCGCAACCTGCTCGATTTCGTCAAGCTGATCGTCACGAAGGAAGGGGCGCTGAACATCGATCTGGCCGACGACATCGTCGCGGCCACG
>DATLOW010000576.1:0-3175 GCA_035536055.1 Paraburkholderia sp.
TGTGCGGGCATCGAGGCGTTGTTCGAGCCGCCGGCGATTGCATAAGTTGGCTGCGTCTGCCATCGCATCCGGTTGCGCGGCCAGATAAACGAATTACAGGTTTTGCAGAAGGGAGTCACCAGGGTCATGTCGACCGATCACAGCTTTATCCTCAAACTGTCGTGTGCCGATCGGCCCGGCATCGTCCACGCGGTCTCGGGCTTTCTGTTCGAGCGTGGCAGCAATATTCTCGACTCCGCGCAATTCGGCGACAGCCACACCGGCGAGTTCTTCATGCGCGTGCATTTCCAGCAGGTCGGCGGCGATCCGGGCCTCGATGCGCTGCGCACCGCGTTTGACGCGCTTGCCGGGCAGTTCGGCATGCGCTGGGAGCTGCATGACGCGACGGCGAAGCCGCGCGTGGTGATCATGGTGTCGAAGATCGGGCACTGCCTGAACGACTTGCTGTTCCGTTATCGCACTGGGCAACTGAACATCGAGATTCCGGCGATCATCTCGAACCACAAGGATTTTTACCAGCTCGCCGCGAGCTACGACATTCCGTTTCATCACTTTCCGCTCGCTTCGTCGAAGGCCGATGCGAAGGCTGCGCAAGAGGCGCGCGTGCTGGAAGTGATCGACGAACATCAGGCCGATCTGGTCGTGCTCGCGCGGTATATGCAGATTCTTTCGCCGCAACTGTGCGATCGGCTCGCGGGGCGAGCGATCAATATTCACCATTCGTTTTTGCCCAGCTTCAAGGGCGCGAAGCCGTATTACCAGGCGTTCGACCGCGGCGTGAAGCTGATCGGCGCGACTGCGCACTACGTGACCACCGATCTCGACGAAGGCCCGATCATCGAACAGGAAGTGGAGCGCGTCGATCACAGCATGACGCCGGAGCAGCTGACCGCGATCGGCCGGGACGTCGAATGCGTGACGCTCGCGCGCGCGGTGAAGTGGCATGTCGAACACCGGATCGTGTTGAACGGCAGCAAGACGGTGGTGTTTCGCTAGGGGGTAGCGGTGTGGCGTGACGCGCGGTCGCGCCCGAATGGCGTCGCGGCGCGCTGCGTGCTTCGACGGCGTGTGCGCTTTGCTTGCGGCGAGACCGGCGTGAGCCGCGTCAGCCAGGCGCCGGTCGCCGTCGAGCGTGTTGCGCTGTAAGCGAGCGGCGAGTCGGTACCAGCTGTTACGCTGCGTGGTCGCGCGATGTTACGCGACGGGCACTCGTAAGGCTCGACGGTACCGCATCACGTTCAGCGGCGGCCGTGGCGCTTGCCGCCGTCGCCGTTCCGCTGGACGGCAGCGGCGCAGCGGTCTCGTGCCGCCCCCGCTGTGCCTTCTGCGCATTGCCTGCCTGACGGCTGCGCGCATTCAGCTTCTTCAGCCAGATCATCAAGCCGGTGATGCTCAGCACCGCCACCGCCACGCCCAGCGCGCTGATCAGAATCCGGCCGCCCAACCCGACGATGCGCCCCGAATGCAGCGGAAACTGCGCCTGCATGAAGATGTCGCCCACTGTGCCCTTGCCGGGAATGCTTGCGCTAGTCGTGTTGCCGGTCTGCGCATTCAGGTAGATCCACGGGTTGCCGAGCCCGGCGCCGCCGTGATCGTTGCCCGGCTCGAAAAAGCCGACGCCATACGTGTGCAGCGCCGACGCATAGAACAGCGCGCCCGGCGGTTGCGCGATATGCCGTTCGGCTGCCGCTGCGCGAGCCAGTTCGACGGCCCGCTCGCGGCTCAGCATCGGCTGGCCTGGCACCACCGGTCCGGCGACCTCGGGATTGGTGAATGGCGACGGCGTCAGCTGCGAAAACAGCGACACGACCGGCCGCACCACCTGGTTGCCGAGGTTCATCGACACCGACGTCACGGCCATCATCAGCAGCAGTCCCCAGATCCACACGCCGCCCGAGCGATGCAGGTCGAACGTCAGCGCGTAGCCGCCGCGCTTCACGCGGAATGCAAACGACTTGCGCCATGCCTTGAGGCTCGGAAACGCGAGCACCAGCGCGATCAGGCTGTCGAAAATCCACACCATGCCGACGCTACCCATCGACCATGTGCCGATATCGAAGCCGCCCGCGAACGGCAGATGCAGCGTGTAGTGCAGCTTGTACAGGAACGGAATCAGGTTGAGCCGCGCCAGCGACACCGCGCCCCATTCGCGGCGGCCTTGAATTTCACCGGTGGCGGGATCGACGGCGATCTGGTTGAAATCGAGCTTGTACGACTGCTGCGTGCGCGGGTCATTGCGCGGCCACACCATCATCTGCAGCGTGTGCCCCGGCTCGACGGCGAGCGGCAGGTAAGTGACGTGCAGCCGCGGATCGGCCGCTTCGATGCGCTGCGCCAGTTCGAGCGCCGGCCGCGCCGGCCCGTGACTGCGCGCGTTGTAGAACGACGGGTTCAGCGCTGCATCGAGTTCGTGATCCCACGCGATCACGGCACCGGTCAGGCCGGCGACGAACAGGAACAGCGCGGTCGCGACACCGAGCCAGCGATGCAGGCGGACGAACAGCCGCCTCATGCGCAGACCGGCTTGGCGGCGACGGTGAGCAAAACAGACTTCATACGGCGGTTGATCTGGCTAAATGCGAATTATTCGCATCTTAAGCGCCGAGTGCCGATGCCGCAAGATGTTTGTAAATGACCGCGTCAAAGCGCGCGGAATATGCGCGCACCTGCCCGCAGTGCGGAAAGCAGCTCAAAAGCTGGCTTCTGCGGCGCCGCGGCAAAACGCCGCAGGCCGCCGGCACAGGCTCAAACCAGCCGCAGATAGATCAGTTCGCGCTTGATATACGCGTAAAATACCGGCGCTGCGATCACGCCGGGAATGCCGAACCCAGCCTCCATCACCAGCATCGCGATCAGCAGTTCCCACGCGCGCGCCTCGATCTGTCCGCCGACGATGCGTGCATTCAGGAAGTACTCGAGCTTGTGGATCACGATCAAAAACACCAGCGACGTGACCGCTGCCGGAAAACTGACCGACAGCGCGACCGCGACGATCAGCGTATTCGAGATCAGATTGCCGATCACCGGCAGCAGGCCGACGATAAACGTGACGATCACCAGTGTTTTGGCGAGCGGCAGCGGCGCATGGAACAACGGCAGCAAAAGCAGCAGGAAGATGCCGGTGAACACGGTATTGATCGTCGAGATCTTGACCTGCGCGAACACGATCCGGCGG
>DATLOW010000577.1:0-26835 GCA_035536055.1 Paraburkholderia sp.
GGCCAGCGTCGCCGCCAGCGTGATGAAGCCTGCGCCGGTCACGCCGCTGGCGCCCTTCGAGGTCAGCATGGTCACCGCGAGCAGCGTCAGCTGTTGCGTCAGCGTCAGATCGGTGTTGGTGGCCTGCGCGATGAACAGCACTGCCATCGTCATGTAGATGTTGGTGCCGTCGAGGTTGAACGAGTAGCCGGTCGGCACCACGAGGCCCACCACCGAGCGCGAGCAGCCGAGCTTCTCGAGCTTCAGCATCAGTTGCGGCAGCGCCGCTTCCGACGAGCTCGTGCCGAGCACGATCAGCATCTCTTCCTTGATGTACGCGACGAAGCGCAGGATGTTGAAGCCCACCACGCGCGCGATGGTGCCGAGCACTACCACCACGAACACGATCGAAGTCAGATAGAACGTACCGATCAGCTTCAGCAGCGGCAGCAGCGAGCCGATGCCGTACTTGCCGATGGTGAACGCCATCGCGCCGAACGCGCCGATCGGTGCGAGCTTCGTGATGATGCGCACGATGCCGAACAGCACGCCCGAGATGCCTTCGATGAAATCGGTAACGACCTTGCCGCGCTCGCCGATCGTGGCCAGCACGCTGCCGAACAGCAGTGCAACCAGCAGGATCTGCAGGATTTCGCCTTGTGCGAACGCCGACGAGATCGTGTCCGGAATGATGTGCATCAGGAAGTCGACCGTGGTCTGGCCGTGCGCCTTCGCTGCGTACGAAGCGACCGCCTTGCCGTCGAGCGTGGCCGGATCGATGTTGAAACCGACGCCCGGCTTCAGCACGTGCGTGGCGATCAGGCCGAGCACCAGCGCGAAAGTCGACACCACTTCGAAGTACAGCAGCGCCTTGCCGCCGACGCGGCCGACTTTCTTCATGTCCTGCATGCCGGCGATGCCGGTCACGACAGTACAGAAGATGATCGGCCCGATCACCATCTTGATCAGCTTGATGAAGCCATCGCCGAGCGGTTTCATGTCGACCGCGAAGGCCGGCGAGAAGTGTCCGAGAAGGATGCCAATGATGATCGCGAAGATCACCTGGACATAGAGGATTTTGTAGAAGGGTTTCTTCACGATGTTTCCTGTGATGGAGTGAGCCATCGGCTCGCCATGCGGCACGGTGAAATGCGTCGACACCCATGCGCGGCTGGCGGGCCGCTACAAGACGACGATTTCAGAAGTACCGGTACAGGAATTCAGGCATCGTAGTCTCCTTTGCTTTAGTTGTGCGCACGTCCGTAGCGTGCTGGCCGGTCACATTGCAAGGTCGATGCCAAGCCGCGGTACGCGACGGTGTATTGATTTTTAAGGCTTATTCTCAGGAGTGCAAGCGTGCGGTTCCGGCTTTCCGGAAATCCGGAAAGCCGGTGTCGGAGAATCCGGACTCCGCACGTAAGGGCTTACCCTGGAGCGCAGGCGTCGACTGTCAGACGCCCTCTTCGAGCACCAGCAGGTTTTCGTGCGAAAAGCCGAGCGCGACGGGCTCGCCGCGCTGCGGAAGAATGCGGTTCGGATCGTTGAACAGATCCAGTGAGATCACCGCATCACGCACCCGGGTGCGGATGCGCACCACCGCACCGAGAAAACTCACTTCTTCGACGATCGCCTGCAAGCTGTTGCGGCCGGCGGCCGGCGCTTCGAGCACGATGGCTTCGGGGCGCAGCGCCAGCAGCCGCTCCTTGCCGGCATCGCTGGCGGCCAGCGGCCGCGTGGTGGTAAGCGGCTGGCCGTCGACCGCCATGCGACCGGCGGCCGGATCGACCACCTTGCCGGACAGGATATTCAGCGTGCCGACGAATGACGCGACGAAGCGCGTGCGCGGATAGTTGTAGATCTCGAGCGGCGTACCGATCTGCTCGATGCGGCCTTCGTTCATCACCGCGATGCGGTCGGAAATCGACAGGGCTTCTTCCTGGTCGTGCGTGACGAAGATCGACGTGATGCCCAGTTCGCGCTGCAGCGCACGAATGTCCTGACGCAGCGAGATGCGGATTTTCGCGTCGAGCGCCGACAGCGGTTCGTCGAGCAGCAGCACCTGCGGCTTGCTCGCCAGCGCGCGAGCCAATGCGACGCGTTGCTGCTGCCCGCCCGACAATTGCCACGGATAGCGCTCGCCCAGCGCCGACAGCTTGATCAGTTCGAGCATTTCGGCCACGCGCTTGCGGATTTCCGGCTGCGGCCGCCGCGCCACGCGCAGCCCGAAGCCGATGTTGTCCGCCACCGTCATGTTCGGAAACAGCGCGTACGACTGAAACACCATGCCGACGTTGCGTTGCCGCGTGCGCAGATGCGTGACGTCGCGGCCGTCGATGCGGATCGTGCCGCGCGTCGGCGTTTCGAAGCCGGCGATCATCCGCAGCACGGTCGTCTTGCCGCAGCCCGACGGACCGAGAAACGTGATGAATTCGCCGCGCTCGATCTGCATATCGAAGCGGTGCAATGCCGTGTTCGACCCGAAGGTCTTGTGCAGGTCGTCGATTGCGAGGAAAGCCATCGGTGGATGCCTCTGTGCGCCGCGGTTGTGTTGGGTTCGCCCGGTCAGGGCCGCTGCGGCGTCAGCGCGCGCGCCGAGCCGAATACCTGGATCAGTCCCATCGATGCCCACGTCACCGCGAATGCGATGATCGCTAGCGCCGAGGGTTCGTAGGCGCGATTCGCGCCGACCAGTTGCAGATAAGGTCCGAACGCCGGCCGATCGAGCAGGCTGGCGATCGTGAATTCGCCGATCACTACCGCGAAAGTCAGGAACGCGCCGGACAGGATGCCCGAGCGGATGTTCGGCAGGATTACCTTGCACAGAATCGTCGGCCAGTTGGCGCCGAGGCATTCGGCGGCTTCGGTCAGCGAGCGGATGTCGACCGCGCGCAGACTCGCGTCGACCGCGCGATACATGTATGGCAGCGACAGCGTCACGTAGCCGAAGACCAGCAGCAGATCGGTCGCGCGTTCATTGCTGGTGAGCGGCAGCACCGAACTGCTGTTGTAGATGCGCAGATAGCCGAACACGATCACGATCGCCGGTATTACCAGCGGCAGCAGCGTAATGAATTCGACGATGCCGCGCAGCTTCGGCATACGCAGCTGCACCCACCACGCGGTGGGCACCACCAGCAGCACGCCGACCACGATGGTCAGCAGCGCCATCAGCAGCGAATAGCCGAACGACGCCTGAAAGTTCGGATCGGACAGCACCACGCGATACGCGTCGAAGCTGTAACTGCCGCGCCGCATCCGCAGGCTGAATTCGAAAGTAGCGGCGAGCGGGATCAGAAAATACAGCGTACCGACGATGATCCCCGTCCACGCGCCGACACGCGACTGGCGGTTCACCGGCGCCCCCTTTCGGCTCGCGAGCGCAGCCAGATATAGCCGCCGTTGGCGAGCCCTGTCACGACGATCATGCCGAGGGCGAGCGCGTAGCCGAGGTTCTCGTTGTGCATCACGTCGCCGCGAATCTGCGCGTACAACAGGATCGTCACGATGTTCAGCGAACTGCCGGTCAGCGCGTAAGCGGTCGCGACTGCGCCGAACGCGTTGGCGAACAGCAGCAGCGTTGCGCCCATGATGCTCGGCCAGAGCACCGGCAGCGCGACGTGACGCCAGTACTGCAGCGCGGTGCCGCCGAGGCAGTCGCAGGCTTCGCGCCACTCTCGCTTCAGGCCGTCGAGCGCGGGCGCGACGATCAGGATCATCAGCGGAATCTGGAAATACAGGTACGTAAGCGTCAGCCCCCAGAAGCTCAGGATGCTGAAGCCCGTCGAGTACAGGTTGATGTCCGCGTACTTCTTCAGCAGCACGGTGACGAGGCCGACGCGGCCCAGTGTGCAGATGAACGCGAACGCCAGCGGCACGCCGGCAAAATTCGACGCGACGCCGGAGAACGTCAGCAGCGTTGGACGGATCCAGCCGGGCAAGCGGCCCTGCACCGCGGCCCATGCGAGCAGCGAGCCGAACAACGCGCCGCCTAACGCGGATGCGGCGCTGACCTTGAAGCTGATCCAGTACGCATCGAGGATGCCGGGCTGGAACAGATCGCGGAAATTGGCAAGCGTGAAGTGGCCCTGCGCGTCCTGGAAAGCGCCGACCATCAGAAAGGCAGTCGGCAAGATCAGGAACAGCAGCGCGAACACGAAAAACGGCAACACGCCGAGCCATGTCCAAGCGGATGGCTTGTCGCGCCGGTTTGCGTGCGGTGCGGCGGAACCAGGCGGAATCGGCAGGCCCGGCCCGCGGTCGTGCGCAGCAGTGTTCGATGAAGCGGTCATCTGTCAGTCACTCTGCATCTGCAAGTTTCGGTAGGCGCGGCGGTGCGGGCGGGGCCAGCAATGCTGCCGCGCCGGTTCAGGCAGGGCTGTTGCCATTGCCCGAGCCGGAGCGTTGCCGGGGCCGCCCGTTGCGATCCAGTCGAGCCCGCCCGCAAGCGCCGCCGTGTACCAGCACCGCACGCCGTACCGCGCTCGATCTGCG
This sequence comes from Paraburkholderia sp., assembly GCA_035536055.1. Classification (GTDB taxonomy): domain Bacteria; phylum Pseudomonadota; class Gammaproteobacteria; order Burkholderiales; family Burkholderiaceae; genus Paraburkholderia. Next base: position 4,471 of record DATLOW010000577.1, read on the forward strand.
GCCGGCTTGCGACGCGACAGGCCGGTTACTTGACGTTCGCGCCGACCACCTGGTCCCACTGCTTCGTCACGGTCTCCTTCGTCGCATCCTGCTGCTTCAACGACGGGAACACCGCATTCCTGTAGGACTGAGGCGGCGGCAGCTTGTCGAGCAGCACCTGCGGCACCTTCTTCGCGGCAGCCAGTTCGTTGTAGCGCATCGGGTGACAGTAGCCGGCCAGCCAGCCGAGTTGACCTTCGTCCGAGTACAGGTACTCCATCCACAGCTTCGCTGCGTTCGGATGAGGGGCGTAGGCGCTGATTGCCTGCACATACACGCCCGCCACCACGCCGGTCTTCGGCACGATCACCTGGACCTTCGGATTGCCCTTCAGCGTGTCGCGATCGGCAAGCGCGTTATAGTCCCAGCGTACGATGATCGGCGTCGTGCCCTGCGCGAGCGACGCCGCCTTGCCGATCACCGGTACGAAGTTGCCGCTTTTGTTCAGATCGGCGAAAAACTTCAGACCCGCCTGATCGGCCTTGCTCGCGTCTCCCTTGCTTTGCGAAAGACCCGCGGCGTACACGGCCTGGATCGCCTGGTTGGCCGAGCGCGGATCGCCCGCCAGCGACACCGCGTTCTTGTAGTCAGCCTTCTGCAGGTCAGACCAGTCGGTCGGCAGCTTGTCGATCATATCGGCGTTCACTTCGAACGCGAGCACGCCGTAGTAGTCGCCGTACCAGTAGCCTTCGGCGTCCTTCGATTCGTCGGGGATCGACTTCCACGTCGATACCTTGTACGGCTGCAACAGCCCCGCCGCCTTCGCCGACGGTCCGAACGACAGGCCGACGTCGATCACGTCCGGCGCCTGCGGCCCCTTGTTGCCCTTGTTGGCCTTGATTGCTTCGATTTCGTCGCCGGAACCGGCGTCCGGATTCAGCTCGTTGATCTTGATGCCGTATTTCTTCTGGAACGCGGTAATCATCGGCCCATAGCCGCACCAGTCGTGCGGTAGCGCGATCACCGTGAGTTGGCCTTCCTGCTTCGCTGCAGCAATCAGCGCATCGGAAGGCGCTGCTACGGCGCCCGCGGCGGCCGTCAGCGCCGCAACCGCCGCCGTGGCCATGGCCGAAAATGAACACACATCACGCAACCGGGTGGGATTCATGGTCTCTCCATACTTTGCCGAAAGTTCACTACGTTTTGGATGCTGCGCTTTTTTATATGTCGGCCCGCCGGGTGACGGCAAGATTCAAGGGCCAATGTCGCGGCCGATCAGGTCGAGGCGGTCGGTGCAGATCATGTCGACACCCCACTGCTCGAGTTCACGCGCCCGAGCCGGCTCGTTCACTGTGTACGCGAGCACGCGCAGGCCGGCCGCATGAATTGCGGCAACCAGCGGCTCGCTTAAATGCTGATGATCTGCGTGCAACGATATGCAATCGAGTTCGCGGACGATGCGCAGCCAGTCATCCGGTAGCGCTTCGAACAACATGCCGCGCGGCAAAGCTGGCGCGGTATCGCGCGCGGCGGCGAGCGCGTCGTACGAGAAAGACGACAGTAGCGGAGTTTGCAGGCGCCACAGATCGAGCGCGGCTTGCGCGACGAGCTGTCCGGTAAGCGATTCGCGGCCCGGGCACGGTTTGATTTCGATGTTGGCGGCTATGTGATCGCGCTCGCAGCGCGCGGCCACTTCGGCCAGTGTGGGCAAGCGCTCGCCGGCGAAACGGCGGTCGAACCACGCGCCTGCATCGAGTGCGCTAAGCTGCTCCCACGTGTACGCCGCAGCAGCACCATGCCCGCTGGTGGTGCGTTCGAGCGTGTCGTCATGCAGCAGGAACACTTCGTTGTCGGCCGACAGCTTCGCGTCGAACTCGACCATCCGATAACCGTGCTGCAGGCACGCATCGAAACCCGACAAGGTGTTCTCCGGCGCAAGCTTGCCGCCGCAGCGATGTGCGACTCGTCGCGGATAAGGCCAGCTGGCAGACGGCGCGTGGTCGTTCGCGTTACCCATCATGTGCTTGCTCAATGAATAATTTGCTGAGGCGTTTGCTTCGTTCAAGCGCTGCACGGTGGCCGGCCAGGCCGCTCGCAGGCACGGTGCGCTGTTTGAACCGCGCCACACTTCCGCGATGGTGCAACCGGACAGGTTCTTCACCCGGCAACGCGCCGCTGCGCTGGACTTGCCTGGATTGATGCAAATTCATTCTGAGGATCGCGAAGGGAGGTAGCACGTTGCGAATACAACCGTCTTCGCTCCTCCTTACGCCACCGCTCGCTCAACCTGCGAAGGCTAAGGTCAATTACGCAAAGTTGCAAGCGTCCAAAAAGGCACGGTTACGCGGTGTTGGCATTTGGGTTGACCGTTGACGGCTGTCATTAGGGCGACATGAAGGGCGACATGAAGGGCGACACGAAGGGCGACATGAAGGGCGACATGAAGGCCGACATGAAGCCCGACATGAAAGGGCAACTCGAAGGCCGACATGAAAAAGCCGACATAAGGGCGGCACGAAAGCGCGACACGAAAAGCATGCCGTCAACGGCGGATGTACCGGCAACCCGCACAGGACGCACGCGTCACGCTACGAGCGCATTGAGCTCGCGCTGCATACGCGGCGCGATTTGCCGAACCTGTTTCGCCAGGTTGACCTGCATCGCAGTAGCGGCAACCTCCACCAGCGCCTTCTCGAGACTGTAGCTGCCCTTCGCTTGCAGCCACGCGAGAATGTCCGCGAGATGCCAGACGGTGGTGGTCCCTTCATGCACCGGCGTCGGAAAGCTCGTCGCGTGCGTGATCATCAGCTTGCGCATGTTTTGCCGCGTCACGCCGACCGCTTGTGCCGCATCGGTGAGCCCGACGAAGTCGGGCGCCGCTTCGATCAGCTTTGCCGTTGGGATAGCCTGCCTGACGTTTGCCAATGCGCTGAGAAGCGCGGCTTCGGCGGACTCCGCCTCGCGCGTAAATTCGAGCGCGATACGGCCGGGCTGGCCGATGCCCACCAGCGCATCGTCACAGCCCGCTTCGCCGAGTCGCTCGACGATCTCGTCGAAATCGGCATCTTGCGCCGCCAGCTGATACTTCAACGTGAAAACGTACTCCATCGCTACTCCTTGTTCGGCATTGGTTGAGCGCTGTGCTTACCTCTTGCGCGCGTCGAGCAGTGGTCGACGACTCGTCTCAACGCGTTCGCGTGATTTTGGGCGTTGCGTGGCGTGCTCCAGATACCCGCGATACAAAATTCTCCACAACGGCATTCGTCGTCGTTGTAGGGGCAATAGAGCTTTCCCCACGCATGAGCGCCACCGTGAACGACGCGCCATCCATTTGATTCGGCATGCTTGATGGCTGCCTCGACTTCCTTCTTTGGGTGAACTGGTCTACTCATGCATAACCTCAAGCGTAAAGCCAATTCACAAAGTTGTCAAATGACAACTTTTTTGAGATGAAACATTTTTTGCAGGCAACGACGCGAGATTCGTTACTTGCCAGATGGATAAAAGTGTTCATGAGAAGCCCTCCCGAAGTGTTCGACAACGGTGCACATCGTGCCGGGCAACAGACGCTTCATCAATCTTGCCAAACGATGTAGTCCAAAACGTCAGGCAGTGCGATGCGCGCAAACAGAGGGCAAAAAAAAGCCCGCCTGACGGCGGGCCTTAGGACAATCCAGAAGCGTAAAGCGTCGATACTCAAACCACTCCGGCGCCATGCGCCTGCACATCGGCGTGGTAGCTGGAGCGCACCATCGCGCCAACCGCCGCATGCGTGAAGCCCATCTTGTACGCCTCTTCCTCGTACATCCTGAAGGTATCCGGATGCACGTATGCGCGCACCGGCAGGTGATGTTCGGACGGCTGCAGGTATTGGCCGATGGTCAGCATATCGACGTCATGTGCGCGCAGATCGCGCATGACCTGCAGGATCTCTTCCTCGGTCTCGCCGAGGCCGACCATCAGTCCGGACTTCGTCGCCACGTGCGGGTGCAGCGCCTTGAAATCCTTCAGCAGCTTCAGCGAATGCGCGTAGTCCGAACCTGGGCGCGCTTCCTTGTAAAGACGCGGCACCGTTTCGAGATTGTGATTCATCACGTCGGGCGGCGCCGCATTCAGAATGCCGAGCGCGCGATCGAGACGGCCTCGGAAATCCGGCGTCAGGATCTCGATACGCGTTTGCGGCGAAAGCTCGCGCGTCTTGCGAATGCACTCGACGAAGTGCGCCGCGCCCCCGTCGCGCAGATCGTCGCGGTCGACGCTCGTGATCACCACATACTTCAGCCGCAAAGCCGCGATCGTGCGCGCCAGATTCAGCGGTTCGTCGACGTCGAGCGGATCCGGCCGGCCGTGGCCGACGTCGCAGAACGGGCAGCGCCGCGTGCATTTGTCGCCCATGATCATGAACGTCGCTGTGCCCTTGCCGAAGCACTCGCCGATATTCGGGCAGCTCGCTTCCTCGCACACCGTGTGCAGGTTGTGCTCGCGCAGGATCTGCTTGATTTCGTAGAAGCGCGAGTTGCCGGTGGCCGCCTTCACGCGGATCCAGTCGGGCTTCTTCAGCTTTTCGATCGGAATGACCTTGATGGGAATGCGCGCAGTCTTGGCTTGCGCTTTCTGCTTGACGGTGGCGTCGTATGCGCCGGGTGCCGCAGCGGCCTCCGGGGCCGTAGAGCCTGCGAGATTCGCGTTCAGGTCAGTCATTCGTTTGTTCCAGTGTCAGGCAGCGCAGCGGCGAGCGCCTGCGATTCGGGGACGGCGGCGCAAATGCCGTCGATATTTGCGATGAGGCGTGCAGCCAGGACGCGGGCGACATCCGCCCATTCGGCATCGATGCCAAGCGTTGCCATATCCACCGTTTCGAGCCCTGCGTAGCCGCATGGGTTGATCGCGAGAAACGGGCGCAGATCCATCTGCACATTCAGGCTGACACCGTGGTAGCTGCAGCCGTTGCGGATCTTGAGGCCTAACGCCGCGATTTTTGCGCCGGCATGCGACCCCGCGTCAGGACTGGGAGCGACATAGATGCCCGGCGCCCCCGCCTTGCGTTCACCGGCGAGATTATACGCCGCGAGCGTTTCGATCACGGCCTGCTCGATGCGCGTGACGGTCTCGCGCACCATCAATTTGCGGCGCCGCAAATCGAGCAGCAGGTACGCGACGATCTGGCCGGGCCCATGGTAAGTGATCTGTCCGCCACGATCGACCTTGACGAGCGGAATACCGCTGTCGGCAACCAGCAGATGCGACGGGTTGCCCGCTTGTCCCAGTGTAAATACAGGCGGATGTTCGACGAGCCAGATTTCGTCGATCGTCTCCGAGGTACGCGCTTCGGTAAACGCGCGCATGGCGTCAAAGCTGCTCTGATAGTCGTCGACACCGCGCCAGCGCACTGCGATCGGCACTGTCGCCGCGGCCTCGGGCCGCGAAACTTCAGTTAGCGCCGCGGCAGACGGAGTCAGAGCGGGCGGCACAGCAGGAAGGGAAACCGGCGTGGCACACATGATGGCGCAAGTTTACCGAAATCTTGCGCACCCCGCCGGGGACCGGCGCGGACCCCGCTCAAGTCCGCGCCGCAAACAGGGTGATCAAACAGTACGCCAGCCGCTGCGCAACCGGCTGCCCAAGCGGTCCGCGAGCCGTGCAAACCAGTTGGCCGCGCGCTCGTCCGGCCGGGTCAGCACGTGAAACGCGACACTCGCGCACGCGCCGTCTTCAACGCTCAGCCACAGGCGCTCGCCGCGCCGCAAACCGAGCGTTTTGCCCGGCTCGAGCCAGTAGTCGTCGACGTCGTCGCTACGGGTAACCCATACCGAGCCGCCATGTACCGTCATCCGCGTGCTGCGATTGACGCGCATCGGCGCCGTTTCGCCGGCGTGAAGTTCGAACTGGATGCTAGAGGAAATTTCTCGCATGACACCCTCGCAAAAGAACGTTTCATGGCTACAATCGTAGGCGCAGCAAGGGTTTACGCAAAACGATCATTTTTCACGGCTATGTGAGAAAAACTAACTATGGACTGGCGTCAGCTACCCGCGCTCAACGCAATCAAGGCCTTCGAGGCGGCGGCGCGCCACGAAAGCTTCTCGCGCGCGGCCGATGAGCTATTCGTCACGCACGGTGCCGTCAGTCATCAGATTCGCGCGCTGGAGGCCGACCTCGGCGTGACGCTTTTCACCCGGGACGGCAAGCGCGTGCGGCTCACCGACATAGGCCGCCGCTACGCCGCGCAAGTCCGCACCGCATTAACCACGCTTGCCGAAGCAACCCGCGAAATCCGCGCGGGTGACCGCGAACGGCGTCTGGTCGTGTCGGTGCTGGCGTCGTTCGCCGCACGCTGGGTCACGCCGCGCGTCGGCGGCTTTATCGAGGCGCATCCGCAATGGGACCTCGAACTGCAATCCACCAATGCGCTGATCGATTTCAGCCGCGACGACGTCGATGCCGCGATCCGCTTCGGCTTCGGCAAATATCCGGGGCTGCACGTCGAGTTGCTGCTGGAGGAGATTTTCTTTCCGGCGTGCGCGCCGCACTTCAATGGCGGCAATCTGCCGAAAACCCCGGCGGAGCTCGCCAATTTCCCACTGATGCGTTCGGACGACCAGTTATGGCGACAGTGGTTCGACGCAGCCGGTCTGACCGACTGGCCGGAGCCGACTCGCGGCGTGCTGTATCAGGATTCGTCGAATTTGTTGCAGGGCGCGCTGGATGGCCAGGGCATCGCACTGACTCGCCGTGCGCTGGCCACCCAGGAAATCGCCGCCGGCCGCCTCGTGCGGCTTTTCGACATCGACGGCCCGAGTCCATGGCAGTATTTTTTCGTGTGTCCACCGCACTTGCGCCACACGGCGCGCGTCCAGGCATTTCACGACTGGATCTTCGGAGAAGCGACGCGCTTCAGGCTTTTATTCGAGGAGGTCTGCGCGCAGACACCGCGCGGCACGTCGGGCGCATCGAGCGCCTGAACCGCAAACTGAGGAGCCGGGCACAAAACGGCCTGACGATCGCCAGCCCGCGGCTACGGCGCGCATGGCGCGGCGCCGAGCGCCCGTTGCCCGTTACAGCACCACCTTCACCATCGGATGCCCGGTGAGCGCGCGATAGATGCTGTCGAGGTGCTCGCGGTCGAGCGCCCGCACGGTCACGGTAAGCCCGGTGTAATTGCCGCCGCTCGACGGCCGCGTTTCGACCTGCGCCGGATCGAACGCACTATCGAACTGCTGGATCACCGCGACGATCGTCGCCGCGAAATCGGGATGCGATTTGCCCATTACCTTGATCGGGAAATCGCACGGGTACTCAATCAACGATTCTTTTTCGGGGCTCATGCTGCCCTCCATAACTGCACCGCCTGCCTATCGAACACAGGTGGCGTCAAACCGTCCAGCGCCACCCGCCCGACACGCACGCGGCATTCCTGCCGGGATCCGGCTTGCTTCTCTTACTTTTTCTTGTTGAACATCAGCATCAGCGAATCCCACACGCGGCCGACCACGCCCGCCTGCGGCACCGCCTGCAGCGCGACCAGCGGGAACTGCGCAAGCGTCTTGCCGTCCGCTACCAGCTTCACCGTGCCGACCTGCTGACCCGCCGTGATCGGTGCGATCAGCGGATCGGCGTGCTCGACCTGCGGCTTCGCCTTGTCGCCGACGCCCTTCGGCAGCGTGATGTATTGATCGGTCGTGACGCCGAGTTTGACCGTATCTTGCGAGCCCTTGTACACGCGCGGCGTTTCGATCACCTGATCCGCCTTGTACAGCCGCACCGTGTCGTACGCGCTGTAGCCGTAGTTCAGCATTTTCAGGCTGTCCTGCACGCGGTCATGCTCTTTGGTCTCGCCCATCACCACCGTCACCAGACGGCGCGACGCGTCCGGCACGCCCGGCAGCGGACGCTTCGCCGAAGCGATCAGACAGTAGCCGGCGGCCTGGGTATGGCCGGTCTTCAGACCGTCGACGGTCGGATCGAGCCACAGCAGACGGTTGCGATTCGGCTGCTTGATCTTGTTGTAGGTGAATTCCTTCACCGAAAAGATGCTGTAGTAGTCCGGGTAATCGCGGATCAGCCGCGCCGACAGAATCGCCAGATCGCCGGCCGTCGTGTAGTGCTGTGCGTCGGGCATGCCGTTGACGTCGGCGAAGTGCGTGTTCTTCATGCCGAGCTTTTGCGCTTCCGCGTTCATCATGCCGACGAACTGCGATTCGGTGCCGCCGACCAGTTCGGCCAGCGCAATCGCCGCATCGTTGCCCGACTGCACGATCATGCCGTACACGAGGTCGTGCACGGTGACCGGCTTGTTCGCCTCGATGAACATGCGCGATTCGTCGTTGCGCACGCGGCGCACCGCTTCGCTCGGCGTGACCGTCTGCTCCATCGTGATCTTCTTCGTGTGCAGCGCTTCGAAGACCAGATAGGCGGTCATCAGCTTGGTCAGCGATGCCGGCTCGACGCGCTCATCCGGATTGCCGGACGCGAGCACCTGATTGCTGGTGGCATCCACCAGCACCCACGAGCGTGCGTTGACGGCCGGCGGCGGCACCTGCGCGAACGCCGTGCTTGCGACCAGCGTGGCGGGCAGCACGACAGCGAGCGTCACCGCGCGGCCGATGGATTGGGGAACGAGAGACGCGATTGACGAAAGGCCTGAAGTGGAAAAACGCATAGGATCGGTTCGGGCAGATGCAGATATAGGCAATCGCGCGTGAGCGGCGCGCGGTTCGGAGAAGCCGGCCAGCGGTGCGTACCGCGCAGGCGCCGAAAATCGGGGCAGCGAGCGCAACACGGCGTTTTTTGGACTGGCGGCTACACGATCGGTTCGCGAAGCGCCTCGCATGCCGTGCGGCGCGTTGCCGCGACGGAACGGGCGGCGCTGCGCCCAAAAAAAGAGCGCCCATTATACGCGCCGCGGAGCGGGTTTTTCCCTGCCTGGGCCGTTTTTTACCGCGTGTGCAGCGTGTACGCGACGCACGGTGCGTGCGCCAAATGTGCCGCGTGCACGCCTATCGCCACGCGTCGACGATGATCCGCTTCAGCACGTGCAGCTTGCGATGCAGAAAATGTTCGGCGCCCGGAATGACGACCACCGGCAGTTCCTGCGGCGTCGCCCAGTCGAACACCGATTTGATCGGCACGGTATCGTCGATTTCGCCGTGGATCACGAGCGTGGTGTCCGGCACCGGCGCGACTTCCCAGCGGCTCGCAGCAGTGCCGACGAACACCATGCGCTCGATCGCGCGGCCTTCTTCACGCAGCTTCGCGGCCACATGCGACAGCACGAACGTGCCGAACGAAAAGCCCGCCAGCACCAGCGGCAAGTCAGCCTGTCCCGGCTGCGCGCGCATATGGTCGAGCACCGCGTGCAGATCGTCGCGCTCGCCGATACCCTCGTCGTGCTCGCCCTCGGTGCCGCCGACGCCGCGGAAATTCGCGCGATACGTGATGTATTTCAGTTGCACGAGCGTGCGCGCGAGGGTCTGCGCGACCTTGTTGTCCATCGTGCCGCCGAACAGCGGATGCGGATGCGCGACCAGCGCGATGCCGCGCGCGTCGCCATCGGGCAGGTCAAGCGCGACCTCGATCTTGCCGACCGGCCCGTCGATCAGAAACTTCTGCGTTTGAGCATTCATTGTGTTGTTTTGCTAAAGCTTACCGGTCGATCTTCAGGCGCTCGACCACCTTGCCCTGCACGAAATGCGACTCGACGATTTCGTCGATGTCGCTCTTGTCGACGTACGTGTACCACGTGCCTTCCGGATAGACGACGATGGTCGGCCCTTCCTCGCAGCGGTCCAGACAGCCCGATTTGTTGATGCGCACCTGTCCGGGCCCGGAAATGCCCAGTTGCTTCACACGCTTTTTCGCGTATTCCTGCATTTCCTGCGCGCCGCAGTTCGCACAGCACGGCCGGTCCGCGCCGGGCTCACGCTGGTTCAGGCAGAAAAACACGTGGTATTTGAAGAATGAATCCATGATGTGGAAATTGGCCGCAATGGGTTTGAAAGCACCGCTCCGACGTTCGAAGCAAGCGCCAAACCTGGCGCGGCGCGAATCTGGAGTGAACCGGCCGATTATAGCGAGCGCTACTTCGCGACGCGTGCGCGCCGGCGCGTGAGCCACGCGCGCTCGGCGGAAAACGCCAGCCACACCAGCGCGGCATACGGCCAGGTCCACGCCAGCCAGCGCGCGAGGCCATTGAAATGCAGATAGCGGCCCTGACGCCAGTCGGCGAGCACCACGTCGAAATACGGGTTCACCGGCAGCAGATTGACGAGCACGAGCGCAACGCCGAGTGCGAGCGCGGCAAGCATGGCGCGGCCCGCAAGCGGCAGCGTGAGCACGCACAATACGGCCACCGCGCCGCACCCGAGGCCGAGCAACGCGCCGGGCGTAGCCCAATCGAATACCAGCCCGGTTTGCGATTGCAGAAAGGTCGCGCCGGTCTTGACCGCCAGCGTAAACAACACGAATCCGCAGAACAGCAGCCGGCGCGGTGCGCGACTGCGCATCGGCAGCGATGCGAACGCGCCGGCCGCGAACAGGCTCAAGGCGGTGATCGCGGCCTCCCAGCCGTCGTCGGGCAGCCAGCCGCCGAGCACCGCCGGCCACGCAGCGACGTGCCATGCCGTGGGCGTCCATGCGAGCAGCGCGTCCTGCATGCTCGCATCGAAGCGCAGCCACAGCGTGCGCGGCCAGTCGCCGACGCCGAACAGACGCGGCGTGGGAAACATCGTCGCGAACGGCCACAAGGCCGCGATCCCCAGCGCCGCCGCGTGATCGCGCTCGAACCACAGGAAGCGCATGCGGCGCAGCATGCCGCGATCAAGCAGCGCGCCGGTAGCCGGCGACATCAGCGTCGCGCCAAGCAGCGCACCGAGGCTGTTGGCCGCGAGATCGAGATTGGACGCGATGCGCGTCGGCAAGTACGTTTGCACCGCCTCCATCACGCCCGACAGCAGCGCACCGGCGGCAAACGCCAGCACGACCGCCAGCGCGCCGCGCCTGCGCGGATATAGCGCTAGCACCACCAGCGCGCCGAACGGCATATAGCCGAGCACGTTGGTCACAACGTCGAACAGCGTCAGGTATTGCGGCAGCGGATCGGTGAGATAGTCGAACGGACCAAGGCCGAGCGAGCGCCAGCCATAAAACGGGTACCACGAGCCGTACACGATCAGCGCCGTGTAAAGCGCGAGCGCCTGTCGCGCGAAAGCCGACGGACGGCGCTGCCACGGCTTGTCGGTCATGCGTCGCTCCGGGCCGCACGCGGCGCGCCGGTCATTGGGTGGCGACGAGCGCCTGCACGCCGAGCCATGCGCCGATCTGCGCAACCAGGTCGTCGCTCGCGGCGGCGAGCGCGCGCGCGCCGCCAGCCGCATCCGGCGTATCCGCCGGTGCGCGCGCGACGAACGTATGCTGGCCGACCACCTTGCCGTTGGCGGTCAGCGTAGTGCGCGCGGTCACGCTCGCGTGGCTTTGCGACTGGCCGTCGAAGTCCTGCTCGAACTGTTCGAGATCGACTTTCAGCACCGGCGCGTGCACCGCGTCGGCGCCCGTCAGCACGGTGCCGCGCGTCGACAGCGCGGCGCGCAATCGTTGCGTCAGCAACTGTGCGGGCGGCATCGTCCAGTGGCTGGTCGCGTAAGCCGCGGTGCGCTGCGCGTCCGCGTAGCTGAGCCGGTAGATCAGCCGGTCGGTGCCGAGTGTCTCCGGCGCGGTGACTTCGAGCACCTTGACCATCGGCATCGGGCTCGTGCCGGGCGTCTGCGGCGGCGGCCCGAAGTCGTAGCGGATATCGGCGAGCGCCGCCGAATTGCCTGCGCACCCCGCCAGCACGCCAAACGCGAGCACCAGGGCGAACGATGTGCCAAGCGGAATGAAGCGGTTGATCGAGCGTGACATGTGCGTTCCTTTTCAGATCATTTTTGCGTGCCGGCCTGTTGCGGCCATGCGAAGCCCGCTTCGCCGGGGCCCGGCGCCGGCTTCGGCGGACCGAACAGTACGCTGCGCGGATTGTCGCTGAAGGTGTCGGCGGCGCGGTCGATCGAGCGCGCCGCGGTGCGCACGTCGTCGGCGAGCGAGTTGACGCGCGGCAGCGTGTCGTAGCCGACCCGCGCGGATATCTCCTGCAGCGACGCGTTCATCGACGCCAGCGCGTCGCCGGCCTGCTGTGCCGCCGTGCCGACCTTGTTCAGGTTGCTTTCGAGCGGTCCGTCCGAGCGGTTCAGACTGGTGATCAGCTGGTTCGTCGAGGCCAGCGTGCGGTTCAGCTGATCCATCGTCGGCGGCAGCTTGCCGGCGGCCGGCGCGATCTGCTGGGTCAGCGCCGTGACGCCGTCGGCCGCATGCTGCAGGCTCGCGGCGGTCGACAGCAGCTGGTTGCGCATATCGCCGGACAGGATGTCGTCGACGTCGGTCGCGACCTTCTCGAGCTTGCGCAGCAGAATGTCGCCGCGCTTTTGCAACTGGTCGAGCAGGCCCGGATGCAGCGGCAGCTGCGCGACGTTCTTGTCCGACGAAGCGAGCGGCGCGAGATCCTTGCCGGTGTCGTCGAGCTGCACGAACGCGATGCCGGTCACCCCTTGCAACGCGAGGCTGCCGAACGTCGAATGCGTGATCGGCGCGCGCTTGTCGACGAGAATGCGGATCACGATCTGTCCGGGATTGTTGCGGTCGAACTTCAGCGACTGCACCTTGCCGACGTCGAGGCCGCGATAGCGCACCGCCGCGTCCGGATACAGCCCGGTTACATTGGTGCGCGCGATCAGGTCGTACGGCACGCGCACCGAGCGGTCGACGTTGAACAGCACCGCCGCGGCGGCGATCGCAAGCGCCAGCGCCACCGTGAAGAGCCCGGCCCAGAAGGCGTGGGATTTGTTTTCCATCGTCAGGTTCCCCAGGTTCTCCGCTTACATCGCGGTCTTCAGCGGAATCGCGTCGCAAGCCGGTTCCATCGCCTCGGGCGGCAGCTTCGCGCGGCGCTCCGCCGACAGCCCTTGCAGCGCGAGGCGCCCGCGCAGACCGAGAAAATACTCGCGGATAAACGGATGATCGACGCCCGCCACTTCCTCGACCGGCGCCGCCACCAGCACCTTGCGATCGGCCAGCACCGCGACCCGCGACGACAGCGCGACCATCGTATCGAGATCGTGCGTCACCATCACGACCGTCAGGCCGAGCGCGCGGTGCAGCGCACTGATCAGCTCGACGAATTCATCCGACGCCTGCGGGTCGAGGCCGGCGGTGGGCTCGTCGAGAAACAGCAGTTCCGGTTCGAGCGCGATCGCGCGCGCAATGCCGACCCGCTTGACCATCCCGCCGGACAGCGCGGCCGGCATCTTCGACGCGTTCTTGCACGGCAGCCCGACCATCTCGAGCTTCAGCATCACGATGTCGCGCAGCAGATCTTCGGGCACCTTGCCGAGTTCGCGCAGCGGCTGCGCGATATTGTCGAAAACCGATAACGACGAAAACAGCGCGCCGTGCTGGAACAGCATGCCCATGCGGCTGCGCGTCAGGTTCGCCTCTTCGGGGTCGACGGTCGACGTATCGCGGCCGAACACCTTGATCGTGCCGGACGTGGGCCGCTCGAGCCCGAGAATCTGCCGCATCAGCGTGGTCTTGCCCGACCCCGAGCCGCCGACGATCGACACGATCTCGCCGCGCCGCACGTCGAAGTTCAGATGCTGATGCACGACATTGCGGCCGTAGCGTTTCGTCAGATCACGCACCTCGATCACCGGTTCGGCGATCTCCGGCAGCGGTTGGTCCCGTACGGCATGAGTAAGCGGCGCAATCATGACAGCCCCACGTTCTGAAAGATGATCGCGAACACGGCGTCCGCGAGAATCACGATCGTGATCGAAGTGACCACCGAAGTGGTCGTGCCCTCGCCGAGGCTTTGCGAATTCGCCTTGATGCGAAAGCCGAAATGGCAGCCGACCAGCGCGATCAGCATGCCGAAGGTCGCGCCTTTACCGAGGCCAATCCACAGGTTCGCGACCGGCACCACCGTCGGCAGCGAGCGCGCGAAATACGCGACGTCGATCTGCAGCACCAGCTTCGCCGCGAGCGCGCCGCCGATCAGTGCGACGATGTTGGTCCACATCACCAGCAACGGCATCGCGATGGCCAGCGCAATCACGCGCGGCAGGATCAGCCGCAGCCCGTGAGGGATGCCCATCACGCGCATCGCGTCGAGTTCTTCGGTGACGCGCATCACGCCGATCTGCGCGGTGATCGACGAGCCGGAGCGGCCGGCCACCAGAATCGCCGCCAGCACCGGCCCCAGCTCGCGGATCACCGACAGCCCGAGAATGTTGACGATGAACTGGTTCGCACCGAACAGCCGCAATTGCTGCGCAGACAGATAACTCAGCACGATGCCGATCAGAAACGCGACCAGCGCGATGATCGGTAAAGCCTGCGCGCCGGCATAGTAGACGTTGGCCGAAATTTCCTTCCACGGCGTGATCTTCGGATTGCGGGCAATCGCCAGCAGGTCGAGCACCACGCGCCCGAACATCGCGACGCCACCATACAGATGCTCGAAAAACGCGAAGATGCCGAGACCGAGCCGCGTGATCGGATCGAAGTGCGGCACCTTCTCCGGACTTTCGCGCGCGGTGTCGAGCAGCGCGATGCGGTCGAAGATGTCGCGCTGCGTGTCGTTCAGCGCAACGAGGTTGGCCGGCAGCCGGTAGCCCCAGATCCGCCACAGCGCCTGGCCGCCGACGTGATCCATGCGGTCGATGCGCGACAAATCCCACTGGGCGACCTTGTCGGTGCCGAGCAGCTCGCGCAAACGCGGCAGCGCGCGGCCCTGCGAGCGGTCGCGCGCCAATGCGAGCGCGGTCCACTGGCCGGACAGCCGGACGATCTTGCCCTGTCTGCCTGCCGCGACTTCGAGGCCGGGCGGAGTGTCGTAGTTCAAGGCGCTGGGTGCTCGTGGTCGGATTAACGCGCATTGTATCGAACACGCTGCGGATCGGCCCTGGTGGCCTGCCTCAGCCCGGTGTCAGTGGCTACGTCAATGGCTACAATACGCGGCATGACTACCTCTCGCACACCTGAGGCTGCCCACAGCGGCGACTGGCGCATCGATCGTGCGCGCGCGGTCGCGCTGTTCGGCGCCGCCGCACACGACTGGCCGATCGAAATCGTCGAAGAAACCGGCTCCACCAACGCCGACCTGATGGCCCGCGTCAAGGCGCTGCCGCGCAAGGCCGGCGCGCTCGAGCGGCCGATCGTGCGGGTCGCCTATCTGCAGACGGCCGGCCGTGGCCGGCGCGGCCGCCCGTGGTATGCAGAACCCGGTAATGCGCTGCTGTTCTCGGTGGCCTGCGTGCTGCCGTGTCCGCTCGAAGGGCTCGCGGGCTTGAGCCTCGCGGTCGGCGTGGCGCTGGTCGACGGGCTGCGCTCGCTGCCGGTCGCGGGTCCCGGCCAGATCGCGTTGAAGTGGCCGAACGACGTGCTGCTCGAAGGCGACAAGCTGGCCGGCATCCTGATCGAAACCGCATGGAGCACCGCCGATGCAAGCGCGGTCGTGATCGGCATCGGTACCAATGTGAAAGGCGCCGACGAACTGGCCGCCAAGGTCGGCGCACTGAACGCCGAGATTCCCGAAGAGGCGCGCGGCGCCACGCCGACCGCACTGTCGCGTGCACTGCCCAACGCCAATCTCACCGATACGCTCGCCGCCGAGCTCAATGCGCTCGAAGCGGCGCTGCAGCGCTTCGCGACGGAAGGCTTCGCGCCGTTTCAGCCGCGCTGGAACGCCTGTCATGCCTATGCAGGCCGCGAGGTCGTGTTGTACGAACAGGGCGTCGTGATCGGACACGGCGTGGCAGCCGGCGTCGACGAGCGCGGCCAGCTGCTGCTCGACACGCCGGACGGCCGCCAGACCATCGCGACCGGCGACGTATCGCTGCGGCTCGCGCCACGGCGGGCCTCATGAGCGGCGCGCCCTTTCTGCTGATCGATGCGGGCAATAGCCGCGTCAAGTGGTCATTGGTTCAGGACGACGGCACGCCACTGCGCAGCGGCGTGTTCTCGCATAGCGGCTTGCTGGTAAAAGGCATCGGCGATCCGCTCGAAGCCGAGCACGAACCCGACTGGCGCGAATTGCCCGCGCCGGCCAGCGCATGGATTTCGAATGTGGCCGGCGAAGCGGTTGCGCGGCGTATCGACACGCTGCTGGATGCTTATTGGCCCGATCTGCCGCGCACGACAGTACGCGCCACCGCGCAGCAATGCGGCGTGCGCAATGGCTACACGACGCCGGCCTCACTCGGCAGCGACCGCTGGGCCGGCATGATCGGCGCACACGCGGCCTTCCCCGGCGAACATCTGCTGGTGGCCACCTTCGGCACCGCGACCACGCTGGAAGCGTTGCGTGCGGACGGCAGCTTCACCGGCGGACTGATCGCACCCGGCTGGTCGCTGATGATGCGCTCGCTCGGCGAACATACGGCCCAGTTGCCGACGCTTGCCGCGCTCGATCCGTACTACCCGTTTGCCGACCTTGAGGCCGCGGCGCCGACACCGCGTCCTTCGTTGGCCGCGACCAATACGCGCGACGCGATCGCCGCGGGTTGTGCGACGGCGCAAGCGGCCTTTGTCGAGCGCGTGTGGCGCAGCGTGCAGCAGCAATGGGACGCACCGGTGCGGCTGGTCGTAGGCGGCGGTGCGGCCGGCGAAGTGACCGGCACGCTGCAGGTGCCGTTCACGCGTCACGATACGCTGGTGCTGTCCGGGCTCGCACTGATCGCCGCCGATAGTGTCGCGGCGCGGCGCGGATAGTTAGAATCTGCCGGCGGCCCCCCCAACCTCACGACGGAGAACTCACCGATGCTGCGCTGGCTGATTACCTTGCTCGTCATCGCCAATGCGGTTGCGTTCGCCGCCGCTCAAGGCACGTTCGGACCGACTCCGGCCGCGGGGCCGCGCGAACCGTATCATCTGAACCGGCAGATTCATCCGGAATGGCTGCGCGAGCAGCCGATGTCGGCCACCGATGCGCAGGATCAGGCGGTAGTCGGCGGGCCGGCGCCGGTCGCGCCGATTGCGGCGTCGGCGCTGGCTCAGTAGCCGAAGCGGCGGCTGAGCAGCCAGTACTGCGCAGCCGCGTGCGTCAGCCCGACTGTTGCGCGCGCACTTTTTTCAGCAGCGCGGTCGTCGAGCGGTCATGCTCGAACGGAATCGCCAGCGCCCGGCCGCCCCAGCCGCGCACCAGGGCCGATTCCGGCAGCGTATCCATGTCATAGTCGCCGCCCTTCACCAGCACGTCCGGGTGCAACGCAGCGATCAGTTCGAGGGGCGTGCGTTCTTCGAACCGCACGACCCAGTCGACGCTCTCCAGCGCCGCGAGCAACGCCATCCGGTCTTCTTCGCGATTGATTGGGCGGTCGTCGCCCTTGCCGAGCATCCGCACCGATGCATCGCTGTTCACACCGACAATCAGGCAGGCGCCCAGCGCTTTGGCGTCCGCCAGATACGTGACGTGGCCGCGATGCAGGATGTCGAATACACCGTTGGTGAAGACGACCGGGCCAGCCAGCGTCGGGCGGAGTCGGGCGAGCGCGTCGCGCGTCGTGAGCTTGCGTTCGAAAGAAACGGTCATGGCGAAATGCGGAAATCGGACAGGATGCCGCAACGATACATGGTGCGAATCGGTCTCGGCAAAGATTGCGGCGCCAATGTGTCGGCGTACTGCACCACGCTGCGTCCGGCGTAGCCGCGGATGGATGCCGATAGGTGCGGGAAATTGCCGGTAAGTGCCGGTAGATGCGGGTAGCGGCGCATAGATGCAAAACGGCCCGGCTGGCTTACGCTCACCGGGCCGCTGTCGGACCGCGCTCTACCCGCACCGCATAGGCTGGCGCGTTCGCCGCGTCATGCAGGCTGTTGTGCTGCGCCTTGCGCGTCCGACGAGGACTGCAGCCGCGTGACCACTTCCTTGCGATACCGGTTCAATTCCTGAGCGGTATTGAACGTGCGCTCGAACAACACCGACAGATTGTGCAGAATCCGCTCGACCACCTTCTTCTCCCAACCGTCGTCGAAGCGGATCTGCTCGTCGAGCCAGCGCTCGAGCCACTCCGGATCGGGCAGGCGCGACTGCACGGTATCGCGCGGAAACAGCGCCTGGTTCACGTGCAGGTTGGTCGGGTGCAGCGGCTTTTCGGTGCGGCGCGCCGACGCCATCAACACGCCGATTTTCGCAAACGACGCGCGTGCGACGTCGCCGAAATTGCCGAGCGCCTTCTTCATGTAGCGCAGATACGCGCCGCCATGACGCGCTTCGTCGCGCGAGATGGTCTCGTAAATATGTTTGATGACCGGCTCGGTATGCCATTCGGCAGCCCGGCGATACCAATGATTCAGCCGGATCTCGCCGCAGAAATGCAGCATCAGGGTTTCGAGCGGCGGCGCTGGATCGAACTCGAAGCGCACCGCATGCAGTTCTTCTTCAGTGGGCACGAGGTCGGGTTTGAAACGGCGCAGATATTCCATCAACACCAGCGAATGCTTTTGTTCTTCGAAGAACCACACGCTCATGAACGCGGAGAAATCGCTGTCGTGATGATTGTCGCGCAGGAACATTTCCGTGGCGGGCAACGCGGACCATTCGGTGATCGCGTTCATCTTGATGGTCGCGGCCTGTTCGTCGGTGAGCAGCGCCGCATCGAACTTGTCCCACGGGATGTCTTTTTCCATGTCCCATCGGACAGATTCAAGCGATTTGTATAGTTCCGGATAAAGCATGGTGTTCATAATCCCACCCCTGTTCTGCACAAGGCGACGTCTGTTGTCTGTCTGGCGCTGCTGTTGCTACGGGCTACTGTTGCTGCTGACGAACGAAAACCGCGCTTTCGCGAGCGCAGCACGCAATTTTACGCGGTAATCGGTCGCCCAGAAAAACTGTGGCAAAGAAATACCAGCGGCGTTTTAAGCGCTTGCGAAAAGCAGCGACTCGCGCCTGATTCACGCGCCTGTCGCGTTGCTGTGCTTCGCAATACGCGCCCAACCGTGGGTGAGGGAGACCCTGTGCCTGAGGTCAAGCCGGTCTGCGGCATACGGCCGCAGCATCGAACCCTGCGCAGCTCTCGCCTGCGCGCGACGAGCCGCTGGATTGTTCTGTTCGTACGCGCTCGCGGGTCAAAAAAGAACCTTACACCATGATAGCACGCGTATTTGACACAAATTTGCAGCGGTCCGCCGATCGGCGGATCGATCGGCGGGCGGTTGATGCAACGCAAGAAACCGCGCTATTCGGGCTGCCCCGGCGCCTTTTTCGCAGCGGCCGCGCCGCTCCGCTTCGCGCCGGCCGGACGTTTTGCAGTCGTACGCTTCGCCGCCGTCGGCCGCGCGCCGCCGTCGTCATGCGCGCTGGCTGCTGCGGCGCCTTTGCCGTTGGCGCGACGCTCGTCGTCCGCAGCGCCGGCTTCGGTCTGGCCTTCGGCAGCGGCGCTGCCGGGCTGCGCCATGGCGAACTGCGCGATCTGGTTGAACTGCGACTGCAGCAGATTCCACCAACCCGATGCGTCGAACCCGGGCGGCGGCGCGCCGCCGGCTTCCTGCGCAGCCGCCCCGCCGGCCGCCTGAGCGGCGCTGGCGTCGGCTTCAGCCGCTTGCGACGGCGCGGCCGGTTCGGACGGCGCCGCGCCGACCGCCGGCTGTGACATCGACGATTGCGCGAACGCGCCGAACGCGCGCAGTGTCGCAAGCGTCGCGCGCTGCACCTCGAGCGCCTGGATCGCCGACTGCAGCATGTTCAGATTCAGCTTCAGCCATTGCTCGACCGCGCGCATGTCGGTGATGCGCTTGTCGAGTTCCTCGACGTTGGTCAGCGGCGCCATCATGTCCGACATCATCGACAACGATGGCACGAAGCCCTGCGCGGCGCCCGGCTGCGCGCCGGGGAAGGCCGCGCCGAACGGCGTGAGGCGCATCATGCCCCACATCCGGTCGAGCATTTCGGCGGGCGGAAAACCGGGAAAGCCTGGAAAAGGCGGGGTGGATCCGGGTGCATCGGTCATGTCGATCTCCTCGCGGCCAAAGGGGCGTGGTGGGAAGCAGGCGCCGCCACAATACCAAACCCGCTGCAAGCCCGCATGTTTGTTCCATTAATCGGAGCTGCCCCGGCCACACGCCACGGCGCGTGCAGCAAGCGGGGCCTGGGGGCGGCGCGGCCTCACGATTCGCCGCCGGGAAAATGCGGCGCGCGCCGCTCGCGCAGCGACGTCACGCCCTCGCGCACATCGGGGCCCGCGAAGCCCATGAATTCCAGCGCAAGCGACGCATCGAAGGTCGGCCCCGCGGTGCGCAGCCAGTTGTTCAGCGCGTACTTGGTCCAGCGGATCGCCGTTTGCGAACCATGCGCGAGCTTCTGCGCCACTTCGAACGCTTTCGGCAGCAGATCGTGCTCGTCGACCGCCAGCGACACCAGGCCGATCCGTTCGGCCTCTTCGCCGCTCACCGGTTCGCACAGCAGCAGGTAGTACTTTGCCTTCGCCATGCCGCACAACAGCGGCCAGACGATCGCCGCATGATCGCCCGCCGCGACGCCGAGCCGCGTATGTCCGTCGATGATGCGCGCCGATTTCGCCGCAATCGAGATATCGGCGAGCAAGCCAGCGACCAGCCCCGCGCCGACCGCTGGCCCATGCATCGCCGACACAATCGGCTTGCCGCAGTTGATCACGTTGTAGACGAGATCGCGCGCTTCGCGCCAGACGCGGGTGCGCACCGCAAAGTCGGTGGCCATCTGCTCGACCAGTTGCAGATCGCCGCCGGCCGAAAAGCCCTTGCCTTCGCCGCGGATCACGGCGACGCGCGTGTCCGGATCGCGGTCGACGTCGCGCCAGATTTCCGCGAGTTCGCGGTGCATGCGCGCATCGGCGGTCGCGAGCGCGCTGCGGTTCGCGCCTTCGCCGCTCATGATGATTTCGAGGATGCCGTGCGGATGCCGCCGCATCCGCAATGCCTGGTAGTGCGCGTAAAACGCGGGATCGCTGCTATGCGCTTCGTGTGACATGGCTAGCACCTCGGGCTTGCTGCAACGGGCTCGACACCTGTTGCACGGCGGGTTGACGGAATGGCCGGCGCAAAGTCATACGCTGCGCGCCGCCGCACGCGAGCGGCGCAAACGAAACCGCAGCCGCGCGGCGCGCCGCCTTCAGCGCGGCTGATACACCCATTTGCCGTCGCGGATCTGCACCATCACGCGGGCGCGCTGATCGAGCCCGAGGTGATCGGTGGCGCTCATATCGACGACACCATTCGTATCCGCCAGTCCGTGCGTCGCTTCGAGCGCATCGCGCAGCGCGCGTCGAAACTCCGGCGTGCCGGGCGCCGCGCTTTTCAGCGCGACCGGTACCGCGTGATTCAACAGCATGCTCGCATCCCATGCGTACGAGCCGAACGCGGACACGCTACCCGGTCCGCGCAGCGCTTCGAAACGCTTGATGTAGTCGAGCGCCAGCGTGCGCGCCGGATGATCGGCCGGCAATTGCGCGGCAACCAGTACCGGGCTCGCCGGCAGGAACGTGCCGTTGCAATCGGCGCCGCACACGCGCAGGAAGTCGTTATTGCCCACGCCATGATTATGGTAGATCTTGCCCTTGAAGCCACGCCCGACCAGTGTCTTTGGCGGCAGCGCCGCGGGCGTGCCGGCGGCGCCGACCACCACCGCATCCGGATGCGCGGCAAGAATCTTCAGCACCTGGCCGGTGACGCTCGGGTCGGTGCGATTGAAGCGCTCGTTCGCCACCACGTCGATGTGATGAATCTTCGCGAACTTCGCGACCTCGGCATAGAAGGTTTCGCCGAGCGCATCGGCCTGGCCGATGTAGGCAAGCGTCTTCACGCCGTGCTGGCTTGCATGCTCGGCAATCGCGGAGGCCATCATCGCGTCGGTTTGCGGCGTCTTGAACATCCAGCGGCGTTTCGCATCGACCGGCTCGATGATCTTCGCCGACGACGCCAGCGAGATGGTCGGCGTCTCGCCTTCGGCGATCACGTCGGTCATGGCCAGTGTGTTCGGCGTAATCGACGAACCGATAATCGCATCGACGTGGTTTTCGCTGATCAGCTTTTTCGTGTCCTGCACGGCTTGCGTAGTGTCGGACGCATCGTCGAGCACGATGTATTCGACCTTCTGTCCGCCGATTTCCTTCGGAAACAGCGCGACGGTGTCGCGCGCCGGAATGCCGAGCGACGCGGCCGGTCCGGTCAGCGACAGCACGAGGCCGATCTTCAGCTGGGCCAACGCGAGCGCCGGCCATAAAGCACATGCCGCGCCGCATAGCGCGGCGAGCCGCGCCCACCGTGACGAACCACCCGATAACCGATACGGCCACAGCAATCCGAACGACGGCAAGCGCAGCATGC
>DATLOW010000578.1:0-4142 GCA_035536055.1 Paraburkholderia sp.
GCCTCGTCGAGCGGCACGGCGACCAGCGGCGCGGTCGCGACATAGCGCGCCGCATGATGTTCGGGTACGAGCGCAATGCCGAGGCGCGCTTCGACCATGCTGCAGGCCGGCTCGAATCCGTTCACGCGAATGCGAAACCGCAGCGGCTGTCCGAGATCGGCCGCAGCCTTCAACACCAGCGCATTCAGATAACTGCCTTGCTGCGGCCCGACCAGATCGTGCTGCGCCACCTGATGAAACTTCAGTTTTTGCGCGCTGCTCAGCACATGGTCGTCCGGCATGATCACCACCAGCCGGTCGCTGTGATACGGAAACACCTGCAAATCAGGCACGAATTCGACGCCGCCGAACACACCGAGATCGGCGACGTTGTCGGACACCGCGCGTACCACCTCCGGACTCAGGCTTTCCTGCAGATCGATGCGCACTTCCGGATGCAGCCGCAGAAATTCGCGGATATCGGTAGCGATGTACTGCACGATCGCGGACACGCTCGCATGCATGCGGATCTGCCCGCGCGTGCCGTTGCCCTGGCCGAGCATTTCGCTTTCCATCTGCGCGAGGTCACGCAGAATCACGCGCGCATGCTGCAGGAACGCATGCGCTGCGGTGGTCAGTTCGAGGCCCTTGTTGCTGCGGATAAAAAGCGGCGTGCCGAGCGCTTCTTCGAGCTGCGACAGCCGCTTGCTGAGCGCGGACGGCGCGATGTTGCAGGCTTCGGCCGCGCGCGCGATATTGCGGTGCTCGCAGGCGGCGACGAACAGTTCCAGTGACAGAAGATCAAAGCGCATGGCGTGCCCTGCGGCGGTGGCCCGAAAGAAGGGTTTCGACAGCTTCGACGAGGCGGGCGGCGGACTGTGCCGCCCGTCTGCGATCATAAACCGCGCCGTGTGGCCGTTGCTGCGTGCTGTCGTGCTGTCGCACCGGACGCATCGCGCCGTCGCGCACTCGCTACGCCAGCGTCGCCTGCCCAAAATACAACTGCGCCATCGGCGTCGGCCGGACGCCGCGCAGGTTCGAGCTGGTCACGATCAGCGAATCCGCGAAGTACGGAATGATCAGCGGTGTTTCATCCGCGAGCAGCCGTTCGATCTGGCCGGCAAGCTGTTTCTGTCCCGCTACGTCGAGCGTGCCGATATAGCGCTTCACCAGCGCGTCATACTGCGGATTCGCAAAACGTGCGGCGTTCCACGCGCCGCCGCTCATCAGCGGGCCGCGCAGGAACGCATCGGGCACGCCACGGTGCGCGTAGTCGGTCATGCCGAGCGGCGAGTCGAGCCAGTCGGATTTGCCGGCCGTACCGGAGCCGTAGTACGTCTCTTGCGTCTCGACGTGCAACGCCAGATTCACGCCGATCGATTTCGCCGCATTCTGCACCACGACTGCGAGATCCGGCATCTCGAGAAAGGCTTCGGTGGTCAGCGTGGCGGCAAAGCCGTTGGCGAGGCCGGCGGCGGCGAGCCGTGCCTTGGCGCCGGCCACGTCTCTGGTTTTTTGCGGCACCGAAGGATCGAACGTGCTGAACACCGGCGCAAACGGATGATCGTTTGCCATCACGCCGCGCCCCTGTACGAGGCCGCGTACCAGTGCGTCGCGATCGAGACTCAGCGCCAACGCCTGGCGCACGCGCTTATCTTTGAACACGCCGTCGTCGGTGCGCATGTGAATCTGCCGGTGCGTACTGGAGCGCGTGCCCAGCACCGTAAATGCCGGGTCGTGCAGCAGCGCGAGGCCGCCGTGCACCGTGAAGCGCGTCAGCACGTCGACCTGATGCGCCTGCATCGCAAGCAGCTGACCTTGCTGGTCGCCGTAGAACTTGAACTCGATGCGCGGCGTGCGCGCCTTGGGGCCCCAGTAGTCGTCGTTACGCACGAACGATGCGCCGACGCGCGACTGGTAGTGCTCGAGCCGGTAAGGACCGGTGCCCATGAACGACTGCTCGTACGGACCCTTGAAGTTGGCCGGCAGGATCACCGCATTGACCGTGTCCGACGACACGTACCACGGGAAAGACCCGTTCGGCGCATCCAGATGAAATTCGACGGTCTGGTCGTCGCGCGCGATCGTGCCGCCCTTCGACAGCACGCCGCGCAGCGTCGCGCGTGCCGCGGAGCCCGCCGATGGGTCGGTCAGCCGGTCGAAGGTGGCGGCGACGTCTTTAGCCGTCAACGGCTGGCCGTTCTGGAAGCGTACGCCTTTGCGCAGTTTGAAGGTCCACACGTCGCCGCTCGCGTTCGGCTGCCACGACAACGCGAGCGCGGGGCGCAGCAGTGCGGTTTCGCCGTCGGCGTCGATCAGGTATTCGCCGCTCTGGTTCAGCAGCGCGGGGCTTGCTACGTCGAATGCGGTGAGCGGGTCGATCGCACCGGACGGCATCGGGTGGCCGACCCGGATCGTTGCGTTCGCAACAGTCGCTGCGCTTGTTCCACTGGATGTGCTGGCCGCTTGCGCGAGCGCCGGCAGTGCCAGCGCCGCGCCGCCGCCGAGCGTCCACAGACCGAGCACGCTGCCGGCGCGCAGCAACTCGCGCCGCGACAGCCGGCCGGCGAGAAACTCGTCGATCGTGTGGTTGTGCAGTTCATTGCCGTTTGCCCTGATGTTGTGGAACGGGTTCTTGGGTGTCTTCATCGGCAGGTTGTTGTAGTGGTTGGAAGTGGTCGACGCAGAGCGGCCGCCGCATTGCATGCGTGCGGCCCGGTCGCTGTTCAAACGTGCGAATCGGCGCTAAAGCGGTTTGCCGGGTACGCAAGCCCGAGCTTGTCCCGCAACGTGCCGGCGCGGTATGCGGTCTGCGCGAGTCCGCGGCGCTGCAATTCCGGCACCACGTCCCGCACGAAATCTTCGCAGTCGCCGGGCAGCACCGGGAACATCAGATTGAAACCATCGCAAATGCCGGCACGAAACCACGCTTCCATCTGGTCCGCGATGTCGGTGGCGGTGCCCGCCATCACGTGCGCGCCGCCGACGTTCGACAACAGCCGCGCGATCTCGCGAATCGTTTTGTTTTGCGCCTTGAATTCGCGCATTTTCTGCAGATTGGTGCGCTGGCCGTCGTAGTGCGCTTCATCGGGCAGTTCGGGCAGCGGGCCGTCAATCGGCAAACCCGCCAGATCCACGCCGCACCAGCTCGATACCAGATCGACGCCGACGCGCTCCGGCACCAGCGTCTCGAGATACGCGCGCTTTTCCTGCGCATGCGCCGCCGAACTCGCGACGATTGGCTGCACGCCAGGCAGAATCTTGAACGCGTCGCGAGTGCGGCCATAACGCGCAAGCCGCGCGTCGAAGTCTTCGCGATATGCGCGGCCTTCTTCGATGCTGCGGCAGCGGGTGAAATGCAGATCGGCGAAACGCGCGGCGAGGTTGCGGCCGTCTTCCGACGAGCCCGCCTGCACGATCACCGGATGGCCTTGCGGCGTGCGCGGCACATTTAGCGGTCCGCGCACCTTGAAATGCGCGCCGTGGTGATCGATGCGATGCACGCGCGCGGGGTCGGCGAAGCTGCCGCTGTGCCGGTCGAGCTGTACCGCGCCGTCTTCCCAGCTGTCCCACAGTGCTTCGACCACTTCGAGATATTCTGCGGCGCGCGCGTAGCGGTACGCATGTTCAAGATTCGCGTCGCGGCCGAAATTCATCGCTTCCTCGTTCATGCCGGAGGTCACGACGTTCCATGCGGCACGTCCGTGGCTCAGGTGGTCGAGCGACGCGAACATGCGCGCAGTGTTGTACGGTTCGCTATACGAAGCAGACACCGTGCCGATCAGGCCGATGTCGCGCGTCACGGCCGATAGTGCCGACAGCAGTGTCAGCGGTTCGAGCCGCGCGTTTGGATAGTGCGCGACGTTGCTTTCGTAGGTGTCCCACATTGCCACGTGGTCGGCGACGAACAGCGCGTCGAAGCAGCCCGCTTCCGCGAGGGCAGCCAGTTGCCGGAAATAGTCGAGATTGAAGATCTCCGCGCCGGGCGCGGCCGGATGACGCCAGGCCATCCGATGGTCACCCTGAGGATTGAAGAAGAATGCTCCGAGAATCATGTGCTCGCGTTTCATTGCTGCTTCGGCTCCCTGTTTTTTCGATCACGCGCGGCGATAGCGGGTTGCGCGTCTGCTGATGGCGGGTCGCGCAATTCTACTTGCGTTCCG
>DATLOW010000579.1:0-8290 GCA_035536055.1 Paraburkholderia sp.
TTCGCCGTCGATGCGGGTCTGGCCGAGGCGCGCCCCGACGTGCCGCGCGCGATCGAACGCTACGTGCTCGCGCACGGCGATGCGCTCGAACTGCTGCGTCCCGCATGGCTCGTGCGCGGCGGAGAGGCCGCCAAACATCAGTTGCACGAAGTCGACACGCTGTACGCTTTCGCGCGCGATTTCGGCCTGTGCCGGCATAGCTACGTGGTGGCAATCGGCGGCGGCGCGATGCTCGATGCGGTCGGTTTCGCGGCTGCCACGGTGCACCGCGGCGTGCGTCTGATCCGTCTGCCTTCGACGGTGCTCGGCCAGAACGACGCGGGCGTCGGCGTGAAAAACGCGGTGAACTGGCATGGCCGCAAGAACTTCGTCGGCACCTTCGTGCCGCCGTTCGCGGTGGTCAACGATTTCGATCTGCTGGCGAGCGCACCCGCTGCCGACCGGCGCGCCGGCATCGCCGAAGCCGTCAAGGTCGCGCTGATCCGCGACCGCGAGTTCTTCACGCAACTGCAGCGGCAGCGCTTCGAGCTGGCGGACCTCGCGCCGCGCGCGATGGAGCCGATGATCGTGCGCTGCGCGCAGCTGCATCTGGCACAGATCCGCAATTCCGGCGACCCGTTCGAGCGGGGTAGCGCACGGCCGCTCGATTTCGGCCACTGGTCCGCGCACAAGCTCGAGGAAATCTCCGGCCACCGGCTGCGGCACGGCGAGGCGGTCGCGATCGGCATCGCGCTCGACGTGCTGTATTCGCGGCGCATCGGCATGCTCGACGATGCCTCCGCGCAGGCGGTGTTGACCACGTTGCGCGACATCGGCTTCGTGCTCGACGACCCGGCGCTCGACGATCTCGACGTCGCGCGCGCATTGAACGAATTCCGCGAGCATCTCGGCGGGCGGCTGTGCATCACGCTGCTCAAGCGCATCGGCGAAGGCATCGAGGTCGACCACATCGATACCGCGGCGATGCTCGGCTGCGTCGCGGAATTGCGGATGCTCGCCTTGCAGGAGGACGAAGCGTGAAACGCGACATCCCGCTGACCTACTGCACCAACATCTATCCCGGCGAAACCTGGGCCGACGTGCGGCGCAATCTGGCAGACCACGCGCTGCACGTGAAGCAGGCCTGCTCGCCCGCGCACACGTTCCCGCTCGGCTTGCGGCTGTCGGCACAGGCCGCCTTCGAACTCGACGACGCCGAAATCCAGCGCTTTTCCGCATGGTGCGACGAGCACGACTGCTACGTGCTGACGCTGAACGGCTTTCCGTACGGCTCGTTCCATCACACGGCCGTCAAGGCAAACGTTTATCTGCCCGACTGGCGCGACCTGCGCCGGGTCGTGTACACCAAGCGGCTCGCCGACATCCTCTCGAAATGGACGCCGCCGAGCCGCACCACGTCGATTTCGACGGTGCCGATCGCGTTTCGCGAAGGCTTTTCCGAGCACGACTGGCCGTCCGTCAAAACCAACCTGTTCGAAGTCGCCGCGCATCTCGCGCGCATCCGCGAACAAGGCGGCCCGCTGATCCGCCTCGCGCTCGAACCGGAGCCGCATTGCGTGCTGGAGCGCACCCGCGAAGCGATCGAACTGTTCGAGCGGATCGACTTTCCGGAGTCGCTGGCCGCGCACGTCGGCATCTGCTTCGACTGCTGCCATCAGGCAGTCGAGTACGAAAGCGCGGCCGATTGCCTCGCGCAGCTGGCCAGCGCGCGGATTCCGCTCGCCAAGGTGCAGGTGTCGTCCGCGTTGCGCGCGCGTGGCAACGCGGTGGCCGAGCTGCTGCAATTCGACGAGCCGACCTACCTGCACCAGGCCGTCGTGTTGAAACGCAACGGCGAGCTGCAACGCTTCGCCGATCTGCCCGATCTGGCACGCTGGCTCGAACAAGGCGAAACGCCGGAGGAGTGCCGCGTGCATTTCCACGTGCCGATTTTTCTTGCGCAACTGGGCGGCATCGGCACCACACGCTTTTTCCTCGAAGACTGTCTGGCGCGGCTGCCGCAGGGCACACCGCTCGAAGTCGAAACCTACAGCTTCGGCGTGCTGCCCGCGTCGTTGCGCCTCGATTCGCTCGGCGATTCGATTGCGCGCGAGCTGAACTGGGTCAAGGAGACCCTCGATGCAGCGCACGGCCGTCATTAATGTCGTCGGGCTGACGAAGAACCTGCTCGGCGAGCACACGCCGCGGTTGTCCGCGTTCAGCAACGAAGTGGCGAGCGTCGACGCGACGCTGCCGGCGCTGACCTGCTCCGCGCAGACCACCTATCTGACCGGCAAGCTGCCGACCGAGCACGGCATCGTCGGCAACGGCTGGTACTTTCGCGAGCTCGATCAGGTATGGCTGTGGCGGCAAAGCAATCGCCTCGTCGAAGCGCCGCGCATCTGGCATCTGGCGCGCCAGCGCGACCCGTCGTTCACCTGTGCGAATACGTTCTGGTGGTACGCGATGGCCACCGACGCCGACATCACGCTGACACCGCGCCCGCTGTATTGCGCGGACGGCCTGAAGCTGCCGGATTTCTACACACAGCCGGCCGGCTTGCGCGACACGCTGCGCGAACGGCTCGGGCAATTCCCGCTGTACGACTTCTGGGGACCGCGCACCACGATCCGCTCGAGCCGCTGGATTGCGCAGGCGGCGCTCGCCGTCGAGGAGCAGTTTGCGCCGACGCTGAATCTGATCTATCTGCCGCATCTGGACTACTGCCTGCAGCGCGAAGGC
The DNA here is from genome assembly GCA_035536055.1 of Paraburkholderia sp. Lineage (GTDB taxonomy): Bacteria > Pseudomonadota > Gammaproteobacteria > Burkholderiales > Burkholderiaceae > Paraburkholderia. The sequence continues at coordinate 2,722 of DATLOW010000579.1, forward strand.
CCGCACGGAGATCTTGCAGCGGATCTGCGCGACATCGATGCGGTGTGTGGCGACCTGATCGACGGCCTGCAGGCGCGCGGCGTCCAGATCGTCGTGCTGTCCGAATACGGCATCGTGCCGGTGCAACGCCCGGTGCATATCAATCGCGCGCTGCGCGATGCGGGCTTCGTTGCGATCAAGCGCGACCTCGGTCGCGACTATCTGGACACCGGCGCTTCACGCGCGTTCGCAGTAGCCGATCATCAGATTGCGCACGTCTATGTGCGCGACCCGCGTGACGTCGCGGCCGTACGCCAGCTGTGCGAAAACCTGCCCGGCGTCGGCGAAGTGCTCGACGAAAGCGGCAAGCAGCATCACGGCGTGGCGCACGCGCGCGCCGGCGAACTGCTGCTGCTCGCCGAGCCCGACAGCTGGTTCACCTACTACTTCTGGCTCGACGACGCCGCCGCGCCCGACTATGCGCGCACCGTCGACATCCACAGCAAGCCGGGCTACGACCCGGTCGAACTGTTCGTCGATCCGCAGATCCGCTTTCCGGCGCTGAAGATCGGCACCAGGCTCGCGCGCAAGGCGCTCGGCCTGCGCTACACGATGGACGTGATTCCGCTCGACGCGACGCTGGTGCGCGGCTCGCACGGCATCCGCACCGCCAACGGGGACGCGCCGATCCTGATGAGCTCGCAACGCGGCAAGGTTCGCGACAGCCGGCTCGCGGCAACCGACGTGTGTGCCAACCTGCTGCAGCACATCTTCGAACCATGAGCACGCTCAGCCTCAACCGGCGCCTTGGCGCCATGCTGGCGCTGTGCCGCGTCAGCAACCTGCCGACCGTGTGGTCCAACGTGCTGACTGCCGCCGTGCTGTCGGATCTGCCGGGCAGCACGCAAAACATCGCCGGCGCGCTGCTGCTGTGCTTTGCGTTGTCCTGCTTCTATTGCGGCGGCATGGGCCTGAACGATCTGTGCGATCTGGAGCACGACCGCCTGCACCAGCGCTACCGGCCGATTCCAGCCGGCCGTATCACGCTCGAACATGCGCGCGCGGTCACCTTCGCGTTGTTCGCGCTCGCGCTGTTCTGCCTGCTGGCCACGCCGCATCGCGCCGGGCTTGCGGCGGGCATCGCGCTGCTCGCGGTGATCTGGCTTTACGACCGCTTCCACAAAGGGCACCCGTCCACCGTGCTGGCGATGGCGAGCGCGCGGCTGCTGGTTTATGTGGTCACCGCGCTCGCGCTGAGCGGCGGCGTAACCGCACTGGTATGGCTTGCCGGCGCCGTGCAGGCGGCTTACGTGCTGGTGCTGACGCTGGTGGCGCGCCATGAAGGCAACACCGCAGCGCGGCGTTATGCGTGGCCGGTGATTCCGTGGATGCTCGCCGCGATCGCGCTGCTCGACGGCGTGGTGCTGGCGGTGCTCGCGAGCCCTGCCTGGCTGATTGCGGGCATCGCCGGAACGGCGCTGACCCGCGCCGCGCAGCGTTACGTGCGCGGCGACTGAGTACTCCAAACCCCACGCAAGGAGCACCATGAGCCCCTCCGATCACGGCCCCGTCACGCTGACGTCGCGCTGGTTCATCCGGCCCGGCTGCGAAGCGGCAGCCGATGCCGCACTCAGCCAACTCGCGCGTGACGTCGAGCGCGACGAACCCGATACGCTGACCTATCTGGTGCATCGCCCGCGCCGCAGCGACGCGACGCTGCAGTCGCTGCCGCCGACCGATGCGCTTGCGGTGCTGTTCTTCGAGACCTATCGCAACACCGACGCGTTTGTGCGTCACGTGAACGGTCCGTTGTTCACGTCGTTCGTCGCGCGCCACGGCGAGCTGTTCACCGCATCGGCCGGCAAGCCCGGCAGCGAGCCGTTCATGCTGGTCGAATTTCTCGACACGCATGCGGGCTTCGTGCGCGGCGCCGAAACTGCGGCCGCGGCGGCCAGTTCCACCGCAGCGCCCGGCAATGCCGCCGCGCACAGCGCCAATCGCCACCCCAGCGTGATGTTCGAAATCATCGCGCGCGACCAGGCGGCGCTTACCACCTTCTACAACGACGTATTCGGCTGGCGCTACCAAACCGGCACCGCCGGCTTCGCCTACATTCCGTTTGCCGCGCGCGTCACACCGCTGCTCGGCGGCATCGGCCAGACCGAGCCGAACACGCCCGGCTACGAACCCGGCAAGAACTTCTATCTGCGCGTCGACGATCTGGACGCTGCGATCCGTCGCGCGGTCGAGCATGGCGGCCAGCGCTACGTCGATCCGGTCAGCGTCGACGGCTACACCTTCGCGATGATCCAGGACCCCGAAGGCAACACCATCGGCCTGATCAAACCATTCGACACCTCCAGCAACGATTCCTGAAATCCGCCTGCGGATGCAGCGCCACTGCGATGTACCGAGTTAGCGACATTCCATCAAGGAGAGAAGATGAGCTACCTGCAATTTCCGAGGCTTGCGTTCACAGGCAAGTTTCAGGCTGACGTTTCGACCGTCAATAACGATCCCCGTCACTTCGATTCGAAGACCTTCGAGGGGAGGTTCCAGGAGTTCCAGAAGGGCAACGACTTCAACGGCTGGTGGAACCCTACCGGCACCGCCATCATGCGCTTTCACAACTGCGCGGTGAAAAGCCTGCGCGATCGCAGCGGCCGTCTGCTGACCGACCACTCGGCCGACCCGCTGCTCGGTTGCGTGGTGGGCAACTCGCTGGACCTTCCGTCCGGCAAGATCGTCGATCTCGATACGGACTGGCAGCTCGCGTCGAATATCTACGGACTGTCCGTCACGCTGATCGGCCGCGACGGCCGCGCGATCATGAGCGCGAAGTACCAGCCCAATCCGTTTCGCGATCTGTGGTCCGGACGCGCCGCCGCCGGCGGCGGCGACATGGGCGCATCGGCGATGTTCCAGTCGGTTCTGCACGACGTAGAGTGGCATCGCGACGACATTCACAGCGCGTTCCTCGACCAGTTGCGCCTTGCGACCGAACACGATGAGCTGTCGATCCGGCTCACCACCTATGGCTACCAGCAGAACGTCAAGGACAAGAAGACCGGCGAGCTCGTGCCTGATTTCGGCTATGGCACGCTGATCGGCAATATCGGCCCGGCCATCGCCAGCCAGCCGCGTTCGTTCGTGCTGGGCCGCCGCTTCATGCCGACCACGCAAAATGCTGTCGGCGATATGGCGAGCACCACCGGTATCGGCTGCTTCTCGTCGTTTATCGACACAGCCAGCAAAACGCTGCAGGTCGATCTGAGCAACGCGTTGCCGCTCGACGCGAACAACCTGATCCAGCCCACCGGCGGCCTGCAGTTCGCCGTGCTGCGCCACGAGTCGATCACGCAGGACACCGTGCTCACGCCGGAGGATTATCTGCTGCTCGACAACGTCGACCAGTCGCAGGACCTGCAGATGATCGAAGGCGGCATCCAGTCGCTGGCGTTGTCGGATGAAGCGCTGCAGGCCGTGCGCGGCAAGCCGCTGGCGATTATCCAGACGGTGCAGACGCCGACCGGCCCCAAAGTGGAGGTCAACGTCCGCGAAACGCCGTACGGCCTCGAAGTTCGGCCGGAGACCTTCACCTTCAAGCTCGATCCGAACGAAAGCAGCGCCAACCGCGGCGAAAGCGTGCTGTATGCCGCCCAGTACGGCGAACCCAGCGCAAACCGCGAACTGAACTTCTGGCTCGGCTCACCCGCGCCGGACTTCGGCAACACGCCGCCGAGCGAGACGCCGGGCGCGACACCGAAAGCGCTGCTGCCGATCAACAACATTCCCGGCGACGGCGTGCGCATCGAGCCGGCCGACGTGCGTACCGACGCGCACGGCAAAGTCCACATCACCGTCGTCGGCCCGGAAAAAATGGGCAATCCGCGTGGCTATATCGACGGCCAGTTGTACGTGATCTCGTACAACTTCGCCGGCGACGACACCGCGATCCAGCAGCCGTTCGACAAGATCGCCACCGTCGTCTACAGCACCTTCCCGGCCGCGGGCCAGACCGTCGACCTGCTGCACCCGAGCTGGGAAGACGTGAAACCGATCCTGCAGCAATACGCGAATCTGTATCCGGTGATGAGCAAGGGCTTGTTCGATTTCTCGCAGAAGGAAGTGGCCGACTCGGCCGCATTCATCATGCACTTCGTGTTCAACAAGACGATCGACGATCCGGACCAGATGCCGGTGACCCGCGACCTGTCTTCGGCAAAGCGCCGCATGTTGATCAACTACTTCTACAACGTGATGCATCAGTCCGGCAAAACACTGGACCGCCAGGTGCTGTTCGGCAAACGCTGCCCGCTGCGCTCGCTGGCCGGCAACCGCGAAGACGCGCCGGTTAGCGATATTGCACTCGGCAAGACCGGCAGGCACTAAGCGCCAGCGTCCCACACACCCTACCTGGAACAGGACTCCATCATCATGTTGAAGATCAACAAAGAGATCATCCGCAGGCTGCAGGCGACCTCCGACATCAAGGACGTGCAGAACATGCTGGCCGGCGCGGTATCGCTCGAATACTCGACGATTCCGCCGTATCTGACCGCGCTGTTTTCGATCAAGGACGGCAACCATCAGGCGCGCGCGCTGGTGCATTCGATCGTGATCGAAGAAATGCTGCATATGACGCTGGCGGCCAACACGCTGATCGCGATCGGCGGCAACCCGCATATCCGCGAAGAGGCGTTGAAGGTCAAATATCCCGGCCCATTGCCGATGTGTATCGACGAAGACCTGACGGTGACGCTGGGATCGTTGACCAAACAACAGGTTGGCGAAGTGTTCATGGCAATCGAGCGCCCGGACACCACGGCAATCCTGCCCGGCGAAATGGCCTTGCGTGCCGATGCGCAGCCGAGCTATGCATCGATCGGCCAGTTCTATCAGGCGGTGCTCGACAAACTCGGCGATCTGGTCGCGCAAGGCCAGAACATTTTCCGCGAGCCGCGTCTGGACCAGCAGCTCGACATCAGCGTGTGGTTCCCGCCGGAGATCAAATCGTTTCCGGACGGCAAGGTGCATTCGATGGAGTCGGCTACCGCGGTGATCAATACGATCGTCTGGCAAGGCGAAGGCGTGCAGATCCGCAAGGACCGCATCGACCCGATGGAAGGTCATGACGGCAACTACGCGCACTATTTCAAGTTCGGCGAGATCTTTTACGGGCACAAGCTGGTGCCCGACCGCGACGCGCCGTCGGGCTGGTCTTATACCGGCCACCCGGTGCCGCTCGACGAGGACAACATCATCAATGTGAAACGCAATGCCGCGCTGTCGGACTATCCGATCGGCAGCGGCGCGCATATCGCCGGCAAGCAGTTCTACGATGCGTACCACAGCCTGCTGGTGGCGCTCGACGAGACCTTCAACGGCCACCCGGAGCGGATGAATTCGGCGCTCGGCATCATGTTCGAGATGAAACTGGTCGCGCAGCAGGTGATGCAGTTCCGCGTCGAAAATGAGCCGGTTCCGGTTTATGCGGCACCGCCGTTCATGCGTACCCACGAGCCGCGGTAAGCGCATGTTGCTACACGCGTAGTCCGGCGTCGCCGGGTTCGCCGCCCGCTGACGCCGA
>DATLOW010000580.1:0-5692 GCA_035536055.1 Paraburkholderia sp.
TCATGGACACTCTTTCTGAAGAAGGACAAGCGCTGTCGGCCGACGATCTGAGCGCGCTGCAGCGCGCGAAACACGAGCTGGAAAGCCCGGCGTTCGCAATGAAGCTGGCGAGCATCGTCGGCTCGCCGCTCGAAAAGCTGATCGCGCGGATGCCGAACGCTGCCAACGAAAAAGTCAACGACGCGACCCAGGCTGCGCTGCGCAAATGCCTGTCGATCGCGCTGCGCACGCTGGGCCGCACGGTGCCGCTCGCCGCCCATGAAAACCGGCCGAGCAACCTGCTGCACAAGTTCGCCGTCGCGACGACCGGCGCCGCGGGCGGCGCCTTTGGCCTGTTCGCATTGCCGGTGGAACTGCCGGTCACGACGACCCTGATGTTCCGCTCGATCTGCGACATCGCGCGCAGCGAAGGCGAGGATCTGACCTCGATCGATACCCAGCTGCAATGTCTGACGGTGCTCGGCATGGGCAGCACATCGAAAGCCGACGACGATGCCGACTACGGCTACTTCATCATGCGCGGCGCGCTGGCGCAGGCGGTGTCGAAAGCTTCGTCGGAAATCGCGTCGAAGGGGTTCACGTCGCATGGATCGGCGGCGCTGTTGCGTCTGTTGAACACGATCGCGTCGCGCTTCTCGGTGCAGGTCAGCGAGCAGGTCGCGGCCAAATCGATTCCCGCACTCGGCGCGGTGCTGGGTGCGATGGTCAACACCGTGTTTATCGACCACTTCCAGTCGGTCGCGCATGGACACTTCACCGTGCGGCGGCTCGAACGGCATTACGGCACGGAAGCCGTGCGCGCCGCGTATCAGGCCATCGACATCGGGCTCGACCGCTGATGATCCGCGCGCGCAGCAGCAATGCGCTGCACGAAGCGCGCAGCATTGTCGAGCGCGCGACGCGCTTCGGGCAGGAACGGCGCCCATAGCTGCCACACGTGTGGCATCTTCGGCCAGATCTCGAACTCGACCTGAACGCCGGATTCGTGCGCGCGCTCGGCAACGCGCCGCGCATCGTCGAGCAACACTTCGGTGCTGCCCGCCTGGATAAACAACGGCGGCAGGCCGCGCAGATCCGCATAGCAAGGCGATGCGTAAGGATGCGTGGCGGGCGTTTCGCCGAGATACAAACGCGCGGCGCGGCCCACCGATGCGCCGCAAAACATCGGGTCGACGCCATCGTTGATCCTGATCGATGCGCCGGTCGCGGCAAGGTCGGTCCATGGCGAAAACAGCAGCGCGCCAGCGGGCAAAGGCGCGCCGGCGTCGCGCAGTGCAACGAGCGTCGCCAACGCGAGGCCGCCGCCGGCGGAATCGCCGGCCAGCACGATCGAGTCGGGCGATGCGCCCTCTGCGTTCAGCTGACGCCAGGCGGCCAACGCATCGTCGAGTGCGGCAGGAAAGCGATGTTCGGGCGCAAGCCGGTAATCGAGCGAGAAGATCCGCGCGCCGCTGCGCGTCGCAAGACCGAACACCAGCGAGCGGTGCGTTTGCGGCGAGCAGAAGTAATAGCCGCCGCCGTGGAAATACAGAATGGTCAGCGCAGGACCGGGCGCACCGTCGCTCGCCTGTGGTTCGAGCCACTCGCCGCGCAACGGCGGCGCCGCATCGCCATACTGCTCGCGCAGTTGCCAACCCGCCGGCACCTTCGGCGACCAGACGCGCTTTGAAGTCATTGCCCGCGCGCGCTCGGCGCTTACTTCGCTATGTCGGGTCTGCGGCAAAAACCGCCGGCGCAGAATCCAGCAAGCCATCGCACTCTGCCAGCTCATCGGCACACGCTCCATCGACGGATCATTGCCGAATGGTACGTGGGTTCAGCGCCAGTGCGTTGGGAAATGACTTCTAGAACAGTCTGAAGCGGGTGCAAAAGCACCCGCCTCGCGAGGTCACAGCAGATGATGCAGGAAGAAACACGCGGCTGTGCAGCAACGGCCGCGCGATACCGCCGCAACCCGCCGGATCAGTTCGCCGGCAGCACCTGCCCACGAATCTCGCCCATCGGATTCTGCGCGGTGTGAACGTTGAAGTACCACTGGCCGGCCATCAGATCGGTGACCTGCTGTTCGGTCAGCGTCTGCGAACCGCGGATCGGGCTCGGCAGCGACTTCTTGTCGATCGGCACCACCACGCCCGCATTCTGGCCAACCGGCGCCGGACCATGGAAGTGCGCGGCGGTGGCCGGCCCGGACAGACCGTCGTAAGTGACCGTCCATTGCAGCATCTTGGTCGTGGTATCGAACGTGGCCTGCAGCATGCCATGACCCTGACTGACACGCGGCGGCACTTCGCTCGACGGTTCGAGGTCGGCCTTCAGCGCGACACTGTCGGCGAATGCAGCGGCGCTGGTCAGCAATGCAAACAACATCACACCCAGCTTAAGCTTACGAATTGCGATCATTGTTATCTCCGAAGTCTCGTATGTGGTGCTAGCACATACTAGTTGAATTCAGAGACACACACATGGCAGCAACCCGTAGACACATGCGGTATTGCGCTGTGCTACGGCAGCAGCGCGGCCTGCGCCTCGATGCCGTCGAGCATCGCCGTGCACCTGTGCACCAGTGCAAGTCCATCGGCGCGCAGTTGCTCCGGCGATGCATCGCCGATACGGGCGCGATAGTCCTCCAGCGCGACATAGAGCGGCGGATATTGCAGCACGCCGACCGCACCCGCTACGCGATGGTGCCACGCGCGCAACGCGTCGAGATCGGCTTCTTCGAGCAGCGGCGGCAGCGCGCGCACGTCGTCGCGTACCGCCGAGACGAACGAATCGAGCAAGGCCTTCACCGTAGACTCGCTACCCCACACTTGCGTGAGCCGCGCAAGGTCGACCGGCACGAACGGTTCGGCCGTCTCGCGCTGCGCAGCGCCGACGCTGGCCGGGTCGTGCGGCGCGTGCACCGACGCCGCATCGTGCAACACCTGGCGCGAGCCGTCCGCGGCGAACCAGCGACTCAGATGATCGCGCAACGTCGCAAGGCGCGTCGGCTTGATCAGGCAGTCGTCCATGCCGGCTTCGCGACACGCGCTCAGATCTTCGGGCGCGGTGTTCGCAGTGACGCCGACGATCGGCAGATGCGCTGCGCCGCCCGCTTCTTTCTGCCGAATCCGGCGCGCGAGTTCGTAACCCGACAGATGCGGCATATGGCAATCGGTAATCAGAAAGCCGTAGCTCGCACGCTCGAGCGCGTCGAGCGCTTCGGCGCCGTCGTTGACCACGTCGCACGCAAATCCGAGCAGCGCGAGTTGATGACGGATCAGCTCCTGGTTCACCGGGTGATCTTCGGCGACCAGCACGAGCCGGCCGCTCGCGATCGCCCGCTCGCGGTCGGGCACGGCGACCGGTGCGGCCACTTCGCGGCGCGAGCGCGCCGGCTTCGGTGCAAGGCCGGTCAGCGCGGCCGCGCATGCCGCGCCGAGCCCGCGCCACGAGATCGGATTGACGCTGACCCGCACCGTATCGTCGACGATCCGATAGCCGGTCGGCTTAGGCTTCTCGGTCAGGCGAATCACGCGTGACTGCCGACGCAATGCCGCCGATACGTCGAAGCCGTCGCCGATAAAGATCAGATCGGCGCCGGCCAGCACCGCTTCGTCGCGCAGCTCCGCCGCATCCGGCGACACGCCGTGCAGATCGATGCCGAGCGCCGCGCCGAAGTGCAGCAGCGCCTGCTGCACGCGCGCGTCGGCGACCGCGACAAGCCCGCGTTTGCCGCGCAGGCCGCCGGCCGTATAGCTCGGCATATCGACCGGCATCAACAGGCGCAGCGTCATGCGCGTGCCGACCTCCGGCGTGCTGTGCAGTTCGAGCGAGCCGCCCATCAGATCGACCAGCTTGCGGCAGATCGTGAGCCCGAGGCCGGTGCCGCCGAAGCGCCGCGTAGTCGACGACTCGGCCTGCACGAACGGTTCGAACAGGCGCGCCTGCACTTCAGGTGCAATGCCGATGCCGGTGTCTTCGACGGTGATTTCTAGCGACTGGCCGGCCTCGGTGCGTTGCACCACCGAGACCCGCACGTCCACTTCGCCGGCCGGCGTGAACTTGATTGCGTTGCCGAGCAGATTGAACAGGATCTGTCGCAGCCGCACGCTATCGCCCCGCACCACGGCCGCCACCTGCGGCTCGATATCGACGCGCACCTTCAGCCCTTTTTCGTGCGCGCGTGCCGCCAGCAGGCCGACCGCGGCATCGACCAGGTCGCGCAGATCGAACGGTTCGGTCTCGAGCGTCAGACGGCCGGCTTCGATTTTCGAATAGTCGAGCAGATCGTCGAGAATCTGCAGCAGTGCGCCGGCGGACTCGTGAATCATGCGCAGCATCTCGCCCTGATCGACGTCGAGCCGCGTGCGCTCGAGTACTTCGACGAGGCCGAGCACACCGTTCATCGGCGTGCGGATTTCGTGGCTCATCATCGCGAGGAAATCGTCTTTCGCGCGCGACGCCGCTTCGGCCAGATCGCGCGCCCGCGCGAGCTCGTCGGAGCGCTGCCGCTCGGCGCTCGCGTCGACCCAGTAGCCGCTCCACACGGTACCGCCGTCCGCCTCACGGCGCCCGACGAGTTCCGCGCGCACCCAGCGCAGTTCGGCGACGCTGTTCATGCGGAACTCGATGTGAATCGGTTCGGCGCTCGCCGCCGAGCGTTCGAGTGCTGCCATCACGTGCGGCCGGTCTTCCGCACAGACGCGGCCGAAATTCACCGCGCCGCCGCGCGCCAGCGTATTGCTGTCGCGGCCCAGCCAGTACTGGGTATCACCGCCGATGTACGGAAACGAGTAGCCGCCGTCCGCCGCGCGCCGCAGCTGGAACACCACTGCCGGCAGCGAGCGCGTGACGTCGAACAGGCGCCGCTCGGTTTCGCGCGCAAGCAATTCGGCGCGGCGGATATCGGTGATGTCGACCACGGTGCCGAGCACGCACGACGGCTGCCCGTCGGCGCCATGACACAGGCACACCGAAAACAGACCATGCCGCGTCTCGCCAGCGCGATCGGTGAAGCGCAATTCGGTTTCGGTCCGCTCGCCGGTGGTGAGCGCGTGATGCGTGAGCAGTTCGAGGTCGGCGCTGTTTTCTTTGCCCCATGCATGCACGTCGATGCTGGTGCGGCCCAGTACCGTCTCGCGGCTCAGGCCGGTAAGCCGCTCGTACGCGCGATTCACCGCGACGTAGCAGCCGCGCAGATCTTTCGCGACGAGCGGATACGGCACCATCTCCATCATCGTTTGCTGGAAGTTCAACTGCGCGGCCAGCTGCAATTCGGTCTGCTCGCGGCGGCGCACTTCGCGCTGCAACAGCGAATATGCACGCAGCGTGACGATCAACGTGACACCGATGCCGATCAGCAGCGGCAACAGCCGCAACGCGGTGACGGTGGCGTCGCCGCTGCTGCGCGCGCCCGCGACTGCCGGCGCGGGCGCCGACGCGGCACGCTGGGCCGGCGCACTGCCGATCCAGCGCGCACGCAGCGCCGCGACTTGCGCAGGCGGCAGCACGGCGAGACTGCGATTCAGCGCGATGCGCAACGTCGCGTGTCCGCGCGGCACCGCGAAGCGCAGTTCGCTGTTGCGGCGGCGATCTTCGGATATCGCCTTGAGGCCGGCGAATTCGCGCGCGACGAGATAGTGCTGCACCGCCGGTGTATAGCCGAAGTAGACGTCGCAGGTGCCTTGCGCCACGGCACTCAGCGCTGCCT
>DATLOW010000581.1:0-11013 GCA_035536055.1 Paraburkholderia sp.
TGACGCAGCCGCCGCTGCCGTTCGCAGAAAACGCGCTGGACCCGGTGATCTCGACACGCACGATCGGCATTCACTACGGCAAGCATCATCGCGCGTACTTCGACAATCTCGGCAAGCTGGTGCCGGGCACGCCGTACGCCGGCCTGTCGCTCGAAGCGATGATCATGAAGACCTACAACGACGAAGCGCACGAAGACATCTTCAACAATGCCGGTCAGGCGTGGAATCACAACTTCTACTGGAATTCGCTGAGCCCGACGCCGACCGAGCCGAGCCCGAAGCTGCGCGCGGCAATCGAGCGCGACTTCGGTTCGCTCGACAATCTGCACGAACAGCTGGTGAAGATTTCCGCTGCACAGTTCGGTAGCGGCTGGGGTTGGCTGGTCAGCCAGCACGGCAAGCTGTCGGTGATGAAGACCAGCAACGCGAACGTGCCGTTTACGGCGGGCAAGGCGCCGCTGTTGACGATCGACGTGTGGGAGCACGCGTACTACCTCGACTATCAGAACCGTCGTCCTGACTATCTGAAGCAGGTCACCGCGCGGCTGATCAACTGGAACTTCGCGTCGGCCAACTACGACAAGCTGTAAGCAGGCATCGCGCACGCGGTGCATCGCCCCCCACATCGACATCGCGGCGAGGTCGGTGGCTGATCGAAGCGGCTGCGGTCGCAGCAAAGCCACCGACTATAGCGCCGCATGATGCGCCGGCAAATCTGGATTGCATCGATCGATATCGATACAAATTAGATTGACCGTGCATCTGCGGACGCTGCGGTTGCGGCATCATCGGCGCTTTAGCGCTTGCATGGACGTACGTGAAACGCCGCTGCGAGCATGCAGCGCGGATCCGTATTCGCCATGGAGGTCGCACGTCATGTCGCACGCTTTGCCGCAGGTTTCGTCGCCCGTCTCATCGCAGGTCTCGCCGCAGGCCTCGTCACCTCACCCGGCCCGCTTCGGCATCTGGGCGCTCGTGCACGGCAGCCGCGCCGCGCTGCAGGATCCCGCCGAACCGTACGACGCGTCCTGGCAGCGCAACAAGGCGCTGGTGCTTGAGGCCGAGCGCCTTGGCTTCGATTCGGTGCTGGTCGCACAGCACACGATGAACCCGCACGACGAAAATCTCGACCAGCTCGAAGCATGGACGGCATCCGCCGCGCTTGCCTCGCTGACGCAGCGCATCGAGATTATCGCGGCCGTCAAGCCGTATCTGTACCATCCGGTCGTGCTCGCGAAGATGGCGCAGCAGATCGAGCACATCAGCGGCGGACGTTTTGCGCTGAATCTGGTGAACGCATGGAATCGTCCGGAACTGGATCGTGCCGGTATCGGCTTTGCCGAACACGACGCGCGCTACGCATACGGACGCGAATGGATCGAGGTCGTGTCGAGCTTGCTAAGCGGCGCGCGCACCACATTCCACGGCCAGCATTTTCATGTCGACGACTATCTGCTGCGGCCCGCCGATCCGTTTCGCGCGCGACCGCGTATCTACGTCGGCGGCGAGTCGGAGCCCGCGCGCGAGCTGGTTGCCGCGCATGGCGACGTATGGTTCATCAACGGTCAGCCGCTCGACGACGTCGCGCGGCTGATTGCGGATCTGCGCGCGCGGCCGCGTGCAGCAGGCGCAGCGCCGCTGCGTTTCGGCCTGTCCGCGTTCGTGATCGCCGCCGATACCGATGCCGCCGCACAAGACCATCTCGCGCATCTGTTTGCGCTGGCGGAGCGCGATGCACCGTTGCGCGAGCGACAAAAGGCCCATATCGATCCGCACGCGGTGATGCACCAGACCTTCGCGCGCACGCCGCGCGTCGGCTCGAACGGCGGCACAGCGGCGGGGCTGGTCGGCAGTTTCGATACGGTCGCGCGGCGCATTGCCGAGTTTCACCGTGCGGGCGTCGAACTGTTCATGCTGCAGTTCCAGCCATTCGAGGCGTCGATGCGCGTGTTTGCGCAACAGGTCTTGCCGCGTGCAAAAGCCTTGCTTGCCGCGCAAGCTTTACATACCGATGCGGCGGCTTAAGCGGTGGGCGCGATGCAATGCGACGCAATGCGGCTGCTTATGGGAAATGGTTGAAGCAGCAGGAAAATAGTCGAAGCGGCGCCGCGGATAATCACGCCGCGGCGCGAATCGCGCAGACAAACGCATCGACGTCACGCGATTGCCGACAGGGCGTCCGCCCGAATGTGCCGCGCAAATAACGCGCGGCTTTCCATTACCCGGCTGCACCCGACGATACAATGACCGGCATGAATGGCGATAACCTGCGACATCTCGCCGCCAAGCGCCGCCGGCGGACATGCCGACGCTTTGCCCCGCTATAAAAAAGAACGAATATTCGCCGCAAATCTGGCAATTCAAACCGCGTCGCTTAACCTGTGCTGCGCATTCTTTACCGTAAATACCGATAACGCATAGCGGCAAAGCGCACGCCGCGCTTATTGCGCGACGCATGATCGAAAACCCTTATTCCTTTACCGCAAAATACTGCCGTAATGGCAATTGCATCACCCTGTCGTCGCGGCTCGCAGCGGGCGCCGTTGCAGCGCGCGCAAGGCGTCGCAATTCGGATACGCGAGGCCTGGCTAGTGGTAAAAATTTGTCGATGCCGTTTGGGTTTGGCTTCATACTTGCATGCATTTCGGATGCGGTCCGCGGCGCGGCGCTCCAATCCACGCACTTCAACCGACACGAAACCATGAGTATTGCGACTCAACGCAGCGGTCACACCTATCTGTCCGGCGTTTCGCCGTGGCGCAGGTTTTCGCTGGGCAACCGCATTCTGCTCAGTTTCGGTGCGTTGTTCCTGCTGATGCTGATTACCGCGCTGGTGTCGTATCAGCGGCTGCGCGCGATCACCGACGAGACGGACCGCCTCGAAAGCGAATCCGTGCAAGGCATCTATCTGTCGACGTCGATGCGCGCCGCGTCGAGCGAGAGCATCACGGCGCTGCAGCACGCGCTGTATGTCGACGCCGACGGCGAACTGATCAAGCGCGACCTCGACAAGGCAAGCGAGTCGTTGAAACGAACCGACAAGCTGGCTACCGACTACCCGGCTACTTTCTCGAACGCCGACGACCGCGCGCGCTTCGGCGAATTCCAGGCAGCGTACGCCGAGGCACTGCCGCTGTTCAGGGAAACGATGCGCGTCGCGCCCGGCTCGCAGTCCGATGCGCAGGCCTTGTTCGCACGCCTCGAACCGCAGTGGGACAAGGTCACGGCCAGTGCGAACGCGCTGGTGCAGGTCGACAAGGCGCAGGCCGACGACTGGGCGCGCCTGATCCGCCAGTCCGCACGCGATGCGCAAGTGACGCTCGCGGTTGCGCTCGGCGTCGTGCTGATCGTTGCGCTTGCAACCGGCTATGCGCTGTTCAAGTCGGTGACGGTGCCGATGGCGAACGTGGTCGACGTACTCGACGTGATGCGCACCGGCAATCTGGCGCAACGGCTGAACCTGCGGCGCCAGGATGAGTTCGGCACGCTCGAGAACGGCTTTAACCGGATGGCCGAAGAATTGACCAGCCTCGTCGCGCAGGCGCAGAAGTCGTCGCTGCAGGTCACCACGTCGGTTGCGGAGATCGCCGCGACCTCGAAGGAACAGCAGGCTACCGCCAGCGAAACCGCGGCCACGACCACCGAAATCGGCGCGACCTCGCGCGAAATCGTCGCGACGTCGCGCGATCTGCTGCAGACCATGAACGAAGTGTCGCGGGTCGCGGAACAGTCGGCGGTGCTCGCCGGCACCAGCCAGAGCGGGCTGTCGCGCATGGAAGAAACGATGCGCAGCGTGATGGAGGCGGCCGGCTCGGTGAACGCGAAGCTGGCGATTCTCAACGACAAGGCCGTCAACATCAACCAGGTGGTGGCGACCATTACGAAGGTCGCGGACCAGACCAATCTGTTGTCGCTGAATGCCGCG
The DNA here is from genome assembly GCA_035536055.1 of Paraburkholderia sp. Lineage (GTDB taxonomy): Bacteria > Pseudomonadota > Gammaproteobacteria > Burkholderiales > Burkholderiaceae > Paraburkholderia. Next base: position 3,926 of record DATLOW010000581.1, read on the forward strand.
ATCGAAGCGGAGAAGGCCGGCGAATACGGGCGCGGCTTCGGCGTGGTCGCGACCGAAATCCGCCGGCTCGCCGACCAGACCGCGGTGGCGACCTACGACATCGAGCAGACCGTCAAGGAAATCCAGTCGGCGGTATCGGCCGGCGTGATGGGCATGGAGAAATTTTCCGAGGAGGTCCGGCGCGGCATGCACGACGTGCAGCAGGTGGGCGGGCAGCTGTCGCAGATCATCCAGGAAGTGCAGGCGCTTGCGCCGCGCTTTCAGATGGTCAACGAGGGGATGCACACGCAGGCCAACGGCGCCGAGCAGATTACCCAGGCGTTGTCGCAACTGTCGGAGGCCGCGCAGCAGACGGCTGAATCGTTGCGCCAGTCGTCGCAGGCAATCGATGACCTGACGCTGGTCGCCAATCAGCTGCGCACCGGCGTATCCCGATTCAAGATCGAAGCCTGATCGACACTGCAGGCGCGCCGGGCGACGCTGATGCTCTTTCTTCTATTCGATCTGGACGGCGACCGCTACGCGCTCGATGCGCGCGAGATCGTCGAGGTGCTGGCGCTGCGTCCGGTGCGGCCGATTCCGGGCGCGCCGGCGTGGGTGGCCGGGGTGGCCGAGCGGCACGGCGCGCCGCTGCCGGTGGTGGACGTCGCGCAGTTGGCGCTGGGGCGCCCGGCGCGGCAGCGGCTGTCGACGCGCCTTGTGATCGTGCGTTATGAAAGCGCGGCGTCGGTGCTGCGGGATGGCGACGCGCGCGATGCTGACCTGCACGATGGTGACGCGCACAATGGCGGTCCGCGCGATAGCGATCCGCATGACGGCCAACCGCGTAATGGCGATCCGCGCGGCGGCACGCGGCGCGGCGGCGTCCGGCGCGACGGCGCAGGCGCGCATCTGCTTGGCCTGATCGTCGAAAGTGCGACGCAAACGCGCCGCATCGAGCGCGCGCGATTCGCCGGCACCGGCATCGCCACACCGCACGCGCGCTGGCTCGGACCGGTTGCCGACGACGCCGGCACACTGGTGCAGTGGGTGCAGGTCCAGCAGATGCTCAACGACGACGTCAAGGCGCTGCTATTTCCGCAAGCGTCGCCGTCACACGAAGCGACCTCGAAGCACGAACCGACATCGACGCCATGAACGCGCCCAGCATCGACGCCCGTTTCGAAGACTGGCTCCTGCGCGAGACCGGCATCAGCGCGTCCACGCTCGGCGTGCATGCGTTCGAGCGCGCGGTGCGCGAACGCGCGCGCATCACGCAGGCGGGCGGTACGCCGCTGCTCGCGCCGGGCGACACCGTCGCGGAAGACGCGCGACAAGGTGCCGCCGACGGCGGCCCAGCGTTGCCGGAAGGCGTACTCGAAGCGTATTGGCATTTGCTCGCCGGCTCGCTCGCAGAGCGCCAGGCGCTGATCGAACTGATCGTGGTGCCGGAGACGTGGTTCTTCCGCGATCGCGAGGCCTTCGCCGCGCTGGCGCGGCTCGCCAACGAGCGGCTGGTGCGCGAGCCCGCCCAGATGCTGCGCTTGCTGAGCGCGCCGTGCTCGACCGGCGAGGAGCCATACACGATCGCAATGGCCTTGCTCGATGCGGGTATCGGGCCGGAGCGTTTCAGCGTGGATGCGGTCGATATCAGCGCACGCGCGCTCGACGTGGCGCGCGCCGCGCTGTACGGCCGTAATTCGTTTCGTGGTCGCGCGCTGGAGTTTCGCGACCGGCATTTCGATGCAGTCGACGGCGGCTACCGGTTGAACGAGCGGGTGCGGCAGGCGGTGCGCTTTACACAGGCGAACCTGTTCGACGCGGCGCAAATGCCGGAGACGCGCTTCGATTTCATTTTCTGCCGCAACGTGCTGATCTACTTCGACCGTGCCGCGCAAGACCGCGCGATCCGGCTGCTCGACGCGCGGCTCGCGCAGCACGGCACGCTGTTCGTTGGGCCCGCGGAAACCGGCTTGATGATGCGGCATGCGTTCAGCTCGGCGCGCATCCCGCTGGCGTTCGCGTTTCAGCGCACGCCGCGCGATGACGCGGCACAGGCGGCAGCGGCGCGTGCGGGGGCGGGTGGTGCGGGCGGCGCTACGCGCGAGGCGGCGCCGTGGGCCGGTGTGAAGCATGATGCGGGGTGGCCGCAGGCGCCGCGGGCGAATGTGCTGCGGCCGGCGGGGACAGCTGCGGGATCGGCGGGATTGGCGACGTCGTCCACATCCGCAACGTCGGCGGCATCGTCTACATCGGCAACGTCGCCGACATCCGCGACACGGGCGACATCGGGGACATTGGCAACGTCGGCAACGTCGTCGACATCTGCGACATTTGCGGCATCTGCGGCATGGCGGCAGCCCGCGCCGCAGGCAAAACCTGCAGGGCAGTCGCCGCAGCCACCGTCCACGCAGCCGGCCGCGCCGATCGCGCCGAAGCCGGCAAGCGTCCCGCGGCCGCGCAGCGCCGCACCATGGCCCGGCGCCTCACCTGCCCATCCCGAACGCAGTGACGCACCTGTCGCCGCGGCGCCCACCGATGCGCGTGCGCAGCGCGTCGCGGAACTCGAACGCGCGGAGCGTCTCGCCGACGCCGGCCGTCTCGACGACGCGTTTCGCGCCGCCAGCGACTGCGTGATCGTGCACGGCCCGGATGCCGCCGCGTTCTATCTGCTCGGCCTGATTATGGACGCGCAAGGTCGCGGCGCCGACGCCGGCGATTACTACCGCAAAGCGCTGTATCTGCAGCCGGATCACTATGAAGCGCTGACGCATCTGGCGGCGCTGCTGGAAATGAACGGCGATAGCGCCGGCGCCGAACGCTTTGCGCGCCGCGCACAGCGCGCGGCACTGAAGCCGGCTGAGCGGACGCGAGGCTTCCATGACTGAACGCATCGTGAGTCATCCGGGCGAAGCGGTGCGTGTGGACGACTGCTGGAATCGCATCGGCACGCGCGGCGACCAGTCGTGTCCGGAGCTGCAACGCTGGTTCCGCTGTCTGAATTGCCCGGTGTTCGAGCGGGCGGCGGCGCAATTGCTCGATCGCCCGCTGGATGACAACGCGGCAGTGCTACCGCAGGGTGCGGGCAGCGGGCGTGTCGGGCGGCATCTGGATGTACTGCCGGTGCCGGCAGATGCTTTGCAGGGCGGCGCGCAACAGCAGGGCGTCGCGCGTTCCGCCGCTAACGCTGCCTATGCCGCGCGCGAAGCCGCGTATGGTGCAGGTGCTGGCTCCAGCTCCAGCTCTGGCTCTGGCTCTGGCTCCGGCCTCCGCTTCGGCTCCCTCTCTCAGTCTGGGTCCGGCTTCGCATCCACGCCGACATCCGCATCGGCATCGGCATTCGTACCCGCATCCGTGTCCGAATCGGCATCTGCACCCGCATCCGGCGAAGCCGCACTAACCCACACTGCGCTGGTGTTCCGCGTCGCCGACGAATGGCTTGCGCTGCCGACCGCCACGCTGCGCCACATTGAAGACCTGCGCCCGATCCATTCGTTGCCGCATCGGCGCAACCGCGTGGTGCTCGGTGTGGTCAACGTGCGCGGTGCGCTGACGGTAGCGGTATCGCTGCGCGAACTGTTGCGCCTCGACGCGGCCGCGGGCAGTGGCGGCTCGCAGCAGCAACCGGGCCGCAACGGCGCCTATGCGCGCATGCTGGTGGCCGCGCATCATGGCGAGCCGGTGGCCTTGCCGGTCGACGAGGTGCATGGCGTGCTGCGCTACGCGCCCGCGCAGCTGAAACCGGTGCCCGATACGTTGACGCGCGCGAGCGCGTCGCACGCGCAGGGCATTTTCGCGTGGCGGGAGACGACGGTCGGCCTGCTCGACACCGAGCGCGTGTTTGCGTCATTGAACCAGAGCCTGCGATGAGCACCGACGACGACCTGAGCCGGCTCTCGCTGCTGGAACTGTTCCGCGAAGAAGCGGCGACGCAGACGCGCGTGCTGTCCGACGGCCTGCTGACGCTGGAGCGCTCGGCCGCCGACCCGGCCGCGCTGGAAGCCTGCATGCGTGCCGCACATTCGCTAAAGGGCGCGGCGCGCATCGTCGGCGTGCCGGATGGCGTGGCGATCGCGCATGTGATGGAAGAGTGCTTTGTCGGCGCGCAGCGGGGCGAGCTGCTGATTTCGGCGGCGCATATCGATGAATTGCTGAAGGGCGTCGATCTGCTGCTGCATATCGCGGATGCCGATGCGGCCGCGGCGCCGGGCAAGGACGAAATCGACGCGCACGTCGCGCGGCTAACCGCGCTGGCGACGCCTGGCAGTGGCCCGCAGACGGCCAGCGGCGAAGCGGCGCGCGCGCGAAACGGAGCTTCGCTGCCGGCAGACGACGCGCTGGCCGCGCCGGAAGCTGGGCTGGCGAGCAGCCTGACAGGCGGGACGACAAGCGCACATACGAGCGCGCAACCAGCAGGCGTTGCGCAAACCAGCGCTCCGCCGCGTACACCCGAAGAGGAACTGCAGGCCGCAATCGCGTTGCTGAATGCGGAATCGGCACAAACCGCGGCGCAAACCCCGGTACGAACCGCGGCGCAAACCCCGACGCAAACCACGGCACCGCTCACATCGGCAAAGCCGCAAGCCGCACCCGCGTCGCACGCCCCCGCACTGCCGTCCACATCCGCACCCGCGACGCTCCCCGATGCAGTTGCGCAAGCAACCGTCATCACGACCGCGAGCGCGCCACAAGTTGCGCTCGCAACCGACCCGCTGGCCGTCACCGACGCACCTCAATCCGCGCCGCGCAACGCCGATAGCACACGCATCGCGGACCCCGCACGCAGCACCGACCGCATCCTGCGCGTACGCGCCGACAACCTCGACCGCCTGCTGAGCCTGTCCGGCGAATCGCTGGTCGAATCGCGCTGGCTCAAACCCTTCGCCACGTCGATGCTGCGCGTCAAACGCGCGCAGCGCGACGCGGCGCGCGCACTCGACACGCTGCACGAAACCCTCACCGATTCCCTCGACCCGCGCGCCGCCGCCGCGCTCGACAGCGTGCGCCGCACGCTCGGCGACCTGCAGCAGCAATTGAACACGCAGATCGACGAACTCGACCGCTTCGACCGGCGCAGCACGAACCTCGCGCAACAGCTATACGACGAAGCGCTGCAATGCCGGATGCGCGCCTTCGGCGATGCGACGCACGTCTATCCACGCATCGTGCGCGACCTCGCGCGCTCGCTCGGCAAGCGCGTGCGCTTCTCGATCGTCGGCGAAGCGACCCAGGTGGACCGCGACATCCTCGACATGCTCGACGCGCCGCTCGGCCACCTGCTGCGCAATGCGCTCGATCACGGCATCGAGTCACCGGAGCAGCGCGTCGCGCGCGGCAAGCCGGCCGAAGCGAACCTGACGCTCGAAGCGCGCCACAGCGCGGGCAAGCTGCTGATCAGCGTCAGCGACGACGGCGCCGGCATCGAGCTCGCGGCGCTGCGCGCCACAGTCGTGCGCCGGCGACTGGCCGACGAGGCGACCGTCGCGCGTCTGTCCGAGCAGGAACTGCTCGACTTCCTGCTGCTGCCCGGCTTTTCGATGCGCGCGCAAGTGACCGACGTATCGGGCCGCGGCGTCGGACTCGATGCCGTGCACGAAATGGTGAAGGCGGTGCGCGGTGTGGTGCGGGTCGTCAACGAGCCGGGCAAGGGTATGCGCTTCGTGCTGCAATTGCCGCTCACGCTATCGGTGATCCGCAGCCTGCTGGTGCAGGTGGGCGGCGAGGCGTATGCGTTTCCGCTCGCGCACGTGCAGCGCACGCTCGCGCTGGCGCGCAACGATATCGATATGCTCGAGGGCCAGCAGCATTTCTCGTTCGATGGGCGGCGCGTCGGGCTGGTGTCCGCGCATCAGCTGCTCGGCGCCAACGCGCCGGACGATGCATCGACGCACGTCGCGGTGGTCGTGATCGGCGACGAGCGCGGCACCTATGGCGTCGCGGTCGAACGGTTTCTCGGCGAACGCATGCTGGTAGTGCAGCCGCTCGACGCGCGCCTCGGCAAGATCAAGGACATCGCCGCCGGTGCGCTGCTCGACGACGGCGCGCCGGTGCTGATCGTCGATATCGACGATCTGCTGCGCTCGGTCGACAAGCTGGTGCGCGACGGCCAGCTCGCCAAGGTGCGCGCGTCGGCCGGCAGCGGTGTCGCGCAACGCAAGCACGTGCTGGTGGTCGAAGATTCGCTGACGGTGCGCGAACTCGAGCGCAAGCTGCTTGAAAAGCGCGGTTACGCAGTAACGGTTGCCGTAGACGGCATGGAAGGCTGGAACGCGCTGCGCAGCAGCGAATTCGATCTGGTCGTGACCGATATCGACATGCCGCGTATGGACGGCATCGAACTCGTCACGATGATCAAGCGCGACGCGCAGCTCAAGGCGATTCCGGTGATGATCGTGTCGTACAAGGACCGCGACGAAGACCGCCGCCGCGGTCTTGAGGCCGGCGCCGACTACTATCTGGCCAAAGGCAGTTTCCACGACGAGGCGTTGCTCGACGCAGTGCACGACCTGATAGGAGACGCTCGCAGATGAACATCGGCATCGCCAACGATTTGCCGCTCGCCGTCGAAGCGCTGCGCCGTGCGATTGCGCGGCGCGACGAGCACCGCGTGCTATGGGTCGCGACCGACGGCGCGCAGGCCGTCGACTTCTGCATCGCGCAGCCGCCCGACGTGGTGCTGATGGACCTGATCATGCCGAAGCTCGACGGCGTCGAAGCGACGCGGCGCATCATGACGCGCGCGCCGTGCCCGATTCTGGTCGTCACAAGCAGCGTCGGTGCGAATGCGTCGCGCGTCTACGAAGCGATGGGTGCCGGCGCGCTCGATGCCGTCGATACGCCGACGCTCGCCAGCGGCAACGGCGTGGCCAACGCGTCCGAAGCGCTGCTTACGAAGATCGACCAGATCGGCAAGCTGCTGGTCAATCGCAGCGCGGCGGCGCCGTCGCAAACGGTCGACGCGGTGCGCGAGCGCAGTGCGCCGCTGATCGCGATCGGCGCGTCGGCGGGCGGCCCCACGGCGCTCGCGGCGGTGCTTGGTAGTCTGCCGGTCAATTTCGGCGCGCCAGTGGTGATCGTGCAGCACGTCGACAAGGCCTTCGCGCAAGGCA
>DATLOW010000582.1:0-4431 GCA_035536055.1 Paraburkholderia sp.
AAGACGTCACGTAGCCGAGCCCAACCGTGCGGTCCAGAAAGTCGGACATCGTGGTGCCGACGGTGGTGGTGGCCACCACCACCGACCAGTAGATCGCCGGGCGGTAGCGGTCGCTGCGCACCTGCAGCGTCAGGGTTGCGGCGAAAAATACCAGAAATACCAGCGTGGCAATCGCATAACCCAGTTGCAGCGTCATCGAAAGCGCATCGCCGCCGGTTTCGCCAACCGTGGTTGCAAGGATTTTCACGATCCAGAAGACGATCGTCGCTTCGGGCACTTTGCTGGGCAGGACCGGCTGCGGTTGATGCGCATCGGTCGGCGTATGAATCGGCTGGGTCACAGCGGTTTCTCCATCGTTGCATTCGCGTATGACACGACGCCACCGCAAAGCCGCGATGCTGACCGACTGGGCTTAAGAATTCCTTAGCGGGTGTGTGACCGAAATCGTTCGATCGCGCGGGCCCGGCCGCGGCTGCGTAAGCGCGGGCGCACAACCGTTCGCGCCTGCTCAACTGGCTGCGCAAGGCCGTGGCGGGCGCTATGCTATTGCTGTTACGGCCTTTCCCTTCATTTTCCGTCATTTCCCGTCACAAGGACCTTTCAATGAATACGCCAGCAGGTGCCATGATCAGTTATCGCCGTCCGGACGGCAAAGAAGTGAGCGGATATCTCGCCAAGCCCGCGCAGACGCAAGGCGCGCCGGCGGTGGTCGTGCTGCAGGAATGGTGGGGCTTGAACGACCAGATTCGCGGCGTCGCGGATCGCCTTGCGCTGGCAGGGTATGTCGCGCTGGTGCCCGACCTGTACCGCGGCAAATCGACGGTCGAAGAAGAGGAAGCGCATCACCTGATGAGCGGCCTCGATTTCGGCGATGCGGCATCGCAGGACATCCGCGGCGCGGTTCAGTACCTGAAGCAGCAGTCGGAGCAGGTGGCGGTGATCGGCTACTGCATGGGCGGCGCGCTCGCATGGCTCGCGTTGTGCCATACGCCGGAACTGTCGGCCGGCGTGATCTGGTACGGTCATCCGCCGCTCGAATATATCGACGCAACGAAGATCAAGGTGCCGGTGCTTGCGCACTGGGGCACGCAGGACGCGTTTTTCGCCGCCGAAAACGTCGACAAGCTCGAAGCGAAACTGCGCGAAGCGAACGTCGATGCGACGTTCCATCGCTATCTGGCGCACCACGCGTTTGCCAACGAAACGGCGGTTGGCCCGTCGCGCATCGCGGGCACGCAGTTCGATCCGGTGTGGTCGCAACAATCGTGGGACCGTTCGCTGACGTTCCTCGGCCGCACGCTGTGGACGAAAAAAACCGCGTGATCAAAGCGAAGGCGCACGCCGATTGCGGACGTGCGCCTTGTTTCGCATAAGCCACGCGGCGCGCCTGCACGCGTCATCGTGGTGCATCCCCTGCTACTTCGCTACTTCTGCGCAAGGCTGTGGTAATACGCCGCGAGATTGGCGATATCCGTATCCGACAACGGCTTGATGATCAGCGACATCATGTCGTTCTTGCGCTCGCCGCTTTTGAAGTCTTTCAGCGCCTTCACCAGGTAGTCTTCGTTTTGTCCCGCCAGATTCGGCGCTTCGGGAATCTTCGCGATTCCGTCGAGGCCGTGGCAAGCCTGGCATTGCACGGCCTTCGCGCGGCCGGCGGCGATGTCCGCGGCGTGCGCGGCACCTGTCGCCAGCACGACGCAGGCTGCCAGCGCGGCAAGCAACGCACGCGTCATTTCGCCCCCGTGTACGAGATCCGGTAGATCGCGCCGGCATAGTCGTCCGACACGAGCAGCGAGCCGTCCTGCAGTTGCTGCACGTCGACCGGGCGGCCCATGTACTCGCCGGTCGGCGTCAGCCAGCCTTCGGCGAAAACCTCGGTGGTGCCGGCGCTGCCGTCGTCCTTGATCGGCGTGAACATGATGCGTGCGCCGATCGGCTTGGTGCGGTTCCACGAGCCGTGCTCGGCATCGAATACGCCGCCCTGATATTTGGCGGGGAACATCTTGCCCGTATAGAACGACATGCCCAGATCGGCCGCATGCGCGGCAAACTCGACCTGCGGGAACACCACGCCGGCGGGCGGATTGCTGTCCTTGTACTCCTCGGTGCGCACGTGGCCGCCGCCGTACCACGGGAAGCCGAAGTTCTGGCCTTCCCTGGTCGCATGGTTCAGCTCGCCGGGCGGAATGTCGTCGCCCATGCCGTCCACCTGGTTGTCGGTGAACCACAGCGTCTTGTCTTTCGGATTGAAGTCGAGGCCGACCGAGTTGCGCACGCCGATCGCATATACCTCGCGGTTCTTGCCGTTCTGATCGATGCGGATAATGCCGGCGAGGCCATTCTTGTCGAGCTCGGCCAGCTTGTCTTTCGGCGGCACGTTCCACGGCTGGCCAAGCGCGATGTAAAGCTTCTTGTCCGGCCCGATGCGGCAGGCGCGCGCGCCGTGGTTGAAGCTTTCGAACTGCGTGGGGATCAGCTTGCCTTGCGGCACCACCACGGCAGCTGCGACGTCCGGGCCGCCTTCGCCGAAGAACTGCGCAGCCGGAAACGCCAGCACGCGATTCTGCTCGACCACGTACAGCACGCCGTCCGGCGAGAAGCACACGCCGTTGGGCACCTTGAAGGTCACCGAGCTGGCAAACGACACCACGTCGTCGGCCACACGGCGCTTGGTGCGATCGGTGACCTGCCAGACGCGCGCCTTGCGCGTGCCGACGAACACGACGCCGGTGGACGGTTCGATCGCCATATGGCGCGCATCGGGCACAACCGCATACAGCTCGATCTTGAAGCCCGGCGGCAGCTTGATCTGCTTCAAATTGTCGCGCAGCGCGTCGGCGCGCGGGCCGGTTTGCGGCACCTGTTCAGGCGGCGTGGTGTTGCCCGTCTGCTGGAAGTTGGAAAGGGTGTTGACGTTGTCCGCTGCCCGGGCGGACGGCAGCGTAGCGCAAGCCACAGCGACAGCGAACGGCAGAAGCTTCAGCGTTGCCTTCATCGAAGTGTCTCCTTGGTATTTTGCTTCGGCTTAGGGAACTGCAACTGCTTGAGCGGCGATCGGTCAGCTCATGAGCCGGCGCGCCGCGCGGGTAGCGCGGCGACCGGGGTACAGCCAGTCGAGTAGGCTAAATGAAAATAGAGAAATTGCAATGTAAAGTGTGGCGCCGCCTGCCTGCAGGCAGGGGGTGTTGCGTCAGTGCAGCTTGACGCGCGGCACGGTGGCGCGCCGCAGCCGGTGCGCGATGGTGTTCAGCACCATCCGTTTCCAGCCGTGCAGCGCAGCCACGTGCATCCGGTATAGCGACTTGTACATCACGCGCGCGACGATGCCGCCGATAAACAGGCTGCCGCCGGCGAGCCCGCCCATCAGGCTGCCGACTGCGCTGGTATGACCGAGCGACACCAGCGAGCCCAGGTCGCGATAGTGGAATGCGGGCAGCGCGGCGCCGTCCAGCCGGCGCTTCATCGCCTTCACCAGAAAGCTGGCCTGCTGATGCGCGGCCTGCGCGCGCGGCGGCACGTTGCGGCTGCCGTTCGGCAGCGGGCAGGCCGCGCAGTCGCCGATCGCGAATACGTTGTCGTCGTCGGTTTGCAGCGTTGGACGCACCAGTACCTGGCCAAGCGGATTGACCGGCAAGCCGAGCCATGCGATCACGGCCGGCGCGCGGATGCCGGCCGCCCAGACGGTCAGATCGGCGGGAATGATCTTGCCATTTGCGGTGTGCAATGCGTCGCGCGTCACCTCGACGATGGACTCGCCGGTCATCACGTCGATGCCGCGTTTGCGCAGGATGTTCAGCGCCGCAGACGATACGCGTTCGGTCAGCGCGGGCAAAATGCGCGAGCCCGAATCGATTAGCGCGATGCGGATATCGCGTACCGGGTCGAGCTTGTGCAGTCCGTATGCGGCGAGCGCGTCGGTGGCGCTGCGCAGTTCCGCGGCCAGTTCGACGCCGGTCGCGCCGCCGCCGACGATCGCGATGTTCACGCGCGGCACGCGTGCGCCCGGTGCATGGGCCGCGCCATGCCGGTCGCAGTGGCCGGCGCGCATGGCCGCCGCAATCAGCCGGCGCCGGAAGCGCTCCGCTTGCGGCACGGTATCGAGCGCCAGCGAATGCTCGGCAGCGCCCTTTACGTCGAAGTAGTGCGTGGTGCTGCCGATCGCCAGCACCAGTGTGTCGTACGGCAGCGTGCGGGCCGGCAGGATATGTTCGCCCTGCTCGTCGCACAGTGCGCCGACGATCACTTGCCGGTTTATCCGGTCGATGCCGACCAGTTCGCCCTGTTCGAATTCGAAACCATGCCAGTGCGCTTGCGCTGCGTATTCGAGCTGATGAGCGAACGGGTCGATGCTGCCGGCCGCCACTTCATGAAGCAGCGGTTTCCACATATGCGTGGGATTGCGATCGATCAGCGTAACGGTCATGCGCT
>DATLOW010000583.1:0-15697 GCA_035536055.1 Paraburkholderia sp.
TCGCGGCAGGTCGGTCGAATGCAGCCGTTTCTGTATTTATTCTTTTATCGACTTTCAGCGACATGGAAAACACGCAAGAGAATCCGACGAGCCAGAATCCCACGCCCGCCGATGACGCCGCGCGCCAGGCCGCCGACGCCGCTCGCGAGGGCCAGCCAGCATCGGGTGACGCGCAGGCTGCGCCAGCTGCCGCCGACGCCGCGCTTGCCGAAGTGCAGGCGAAGCTTGCCGAATTGCAGGAGAGCTACCTGCGCGCCAAGGCCGAGACTGAGAATGTCCGCCGCCGCGCACAGGAAGACGTCTCCAAGGCGCACAAGTTTGCAATCGAGAGCTTTGCCGAGCATCTGCTGCCGGTGATCGACAGCCTGGAAGCAGCCGTCGCGCATTCGTCGGACGACCTCGTCAAGGTGCGCGAAGGCGTCGAGCTGACGCTGCGCCAGCTGACCGGTGCGCTCGAGAAGGGGCGTGTCGTCGCGTTGAACCCGGTTGGCGAAAAATTCGATCCGCACCGTCATCAGGCCATTTCGATGGTGCCGGCCGAGCAGGAGCCCAACACCGTGGTCGCGGTGCTGCAGAAGGGCTACGTGATCAACGATCGCGTGCTGCGTCCGGCGCTCGTTACCGTCGCGCAGGCGAAGTAAGCTGCGCGCAGCTTTTCAGCTATCCGTCTTATGGCCAACGTTTCCGTCGACACCTCCGCGCTCGCTGCTTTTGACATGCAGGAGCTGAGCGCAGAGACCTTCGACGCCGGCCTGCAGTCGGCCGGCGACGAGCTGGCGGTCGTGTTTTTCTGGGGCTACGACTGTTTCAACTGCGAGATCGCGAAGAAAGCGATGCTCGCGCAGCCGGAAGCGATTCGCGCGCTGCGCTTGCGCTGGTTCCATAGCAACGTCTATGAGCATCGTGAGCTGGGGCGCCGCTTCATGCTGCATGGCGTGCCTACGTGGTTTTTCTTCTATCGCGGCAAGCGTCTTGGCCGGGCAACCGGCTGGCACGGGCTCGGCCAGTTCGAAGCCGCAGTCGCGGCGGCGCGTGAGAAAATCCGCGCGGCCCGCGCTGTCGCCGAGGGCACGCCTGTCGCGCACGCTGTGCAGGACACGCAAGACCATTCGCCGCGCGCAGGCGATTGAAAAAATTTAAAGACCGCATCGAGTGAAAGGTCTTGAAATCGATGCGGATGCACTTATTTTGAGTGCAGGTTATGAATTGAGGGGCGGCACGGCCGGCGGCCACAAGCCTGGAATCAGGCGCCACGGGCGTTTCCCGCAGCGATCAAAGTCAGGAGATTAGTAAAAATGGGCAAAATCATTGGTATCGACCTCGGCACCACGAACTCGTGCGTGGCGCTGATGGAAGGCAATCAGGTCAAGGTGATCGAGAATTCGGAAGGCGCGCGCACCACGCCGTCGATCATTGCGTACATGGACGACAACGAAGTTCTCGTGGGCGCGCCTGCCAAACGCCAGTCGGTCACCAACCCGAAGAACACGCTGTTCGCGGTCAAGCGCCTGATTGGTCGCCGCTTCGAAGAGAAGGAAGTCCAGAAGGACATCGGCCTGATGCCGTACAAGATCGTCAAGGCTGAAAACGGCGACGCATGGGTTGAAGCGCACAACCAGAAGCTCGCACCGCCGCAAATCTCGGCGGAAGTGCTGCGCAAGATGAAGAAGACCGCTGAAGACTACCTGGGCGAGCCGGTCACCGAAGCCGTGATCACCGTGCCGGCGTACTTCAACGACAGCCAGCGCCAGGCCACCAAAGATGCCGGCCGCATCGCCGGTCTCGAAGTGAAGCGGATCATCAACGAGCCGACGGCCGCTGCGCTTGCGTTCGGTCTGGACAAGGCCGAAAAGGGCGACCGCAAGATTGCGGTGTTCGACCTGGGCGGCGGTACGTTCGACATCTCGATCATCGAAATCGCGGACGTCGACGGCGAAATGCAGTTCGAAGTGCTGTCGACGAACGGCGATACGTTCCTCGGCGGTGAAGACTTCGACCAGCGCATCATCGATTACATCATCGGCGAGTTCAAGAAAGAGCAGGGCGTCGATCTGTCGAAAGATGTGCTCGCGCTGCAACGCCTGAAGGAAGCCGCTGAAAAGGCGAAGATCGAACTGTCGTCGGGCCAGCAGACCGAAATCAACCTGCCGTACATCACGGCCGACGCGTCGGGTCCGAAGCACCTGAATCTGAAGATCACGCGCGCCAAGCTGGAAGCGCTGGTGGAAGACCTGATCGAGCGCACGATGGAACCGTGCCGCGTCGCGATCAAGGACGCTGGCGTGAAGGTCGGTGAAATCGACGACGTGATTCTGGTCGGCGGTCAGACCCGTATGCCGAAGGTGCAGGAGAAGGTCAAGGAGTTCTTCGGCAAGGAACCGCGCCGCGACGTGAACCCGGACGAAGCCGTGGCCGTAGGCGCGGCAATCCAGGGCCAGGTGCTGTCCGGCGACCGTAAGGACGTGCTGCTGCTCGACGTGACCCCGCTGTCGCTCGGTATCGAGACGCTCGGTGGCGTGATGACGAAGATGATCAACAAGAACACCACGATCCCGACGAAGCACGCGCAAGTGTATTCGACGGCCGACGACAACCAGTCGGCGGTGACGATCAAGGTGTTTCAGGGCGAGCGCGAAATGGCGGCAGGCAACAAGCTGCTGGGCGAGTTCAACCTGGAAGGCATTCCGCCCGCACCGCGCGGCGTGCCGCAGATCGAAGTGAGCTTCGACATCGACGCGAACGGCATCCTGCACGTCGGCGCGAAGGACAAGGCGACCGGCAAGGAAAACCGCATCACGATCAAGGCGAACTCGGGCCTGTCCGAAGCCGAGATCGAAAAGATGGTGAAGGACGCGGAAGCGAACGCAGAAGAAGACCACAAGCTGCGCGAACTGGCCGATGCCCGCAACCAGGGCGACGCGCTGGTGCACAGCACGAAGAAGGCGCTCACCGAGTACGGCGACAAGCTCGACGCCGGTGAGAAGGAAAAGATCGAAGCTGCGCTGAAGGACCTCGAAGACACGCTGAAGAACAACTCGGCCGACAAGGCCGCGATCGAAGCGAAGATCGAGACCGTGGCGACCGCGTCGCAAAAGCTTGGCGAGAAGATGTACGCCGACATGCAGGCCGCCCAGGGTGCAGCGGGCGCGGCGGCAGGTGCGGCAGCGGGTGCCGAAGCGGCGTCGAGCGAAAAGGCTGACGACGTGGTCGACGCCGACTTCAAGGAAGTGAAGAAGGACTAAGCCGGGTTGCTGTCCGACCCAGCGCCGCGTGTACGGCAACATGGACACGTGGCGCGGCTGTAAAAACGTGCGGCGCGTCAGTGCCGCCCGGATATCGCGCCTGGCGAGCCTTCACGGCTCTCCGGGCACATTGTTTTATAACGGGCACGGTTTTGCGGCGCCGTGTGGCGCCGCGTGAAGCTGGTGCCGCGCGGGTCGCAAGACTCCGGCATTCACGAGGAGCCGCCGCGTCATGGCGCACGGCGGGCGTTGAAGCGATATGGCGAAACGGGATTACTACGAGGCTCTGGGCGTCGCAAAGAACGCGAGCGACGACGAAATCAAGAAGGCTTATCGCAAGCTCGCGATGAAGTTTCACCCTGACCGCAATCCGGGCAGCAAGGATGCGGAAGAGCATTTCAAGGAAGTCAAAGAAGCCTATGAAATGCTGTCGGATTCGCAAAAGCGCGCCGCGTACGACCAGTACGGCCACGCGGGCGTCGATCCGAACATGGGGGCGGCCGGCGCACAGGGCTTTGGCGGTTTTGCCGATGCATTCGGCGATATCTTCGGCGACATCTTCGGCCAGGCAGCAGGCGGTGCTCGCGGCGGCCGCGCTGGCCCGCAGGTGTACCGCGGCGCCGATTTGCGCTACAGCATGGAAATCACGCTCGAGCAGGCCGCGCACGGCTACGATACGCAGATCCGCGTGCCGAGCTGGGTGTCCTGCGCGGTGTGTCACGGGTCCGGCGCGAAGCCGGGCACCAAGCCTGAAACCTGCCCGACCTGCAGCGGCTCGGGCACGGTGCGGATGTCGCAGGGCTTCTTCAGCATCCAGCAGACGTGTCCGAAATGCCACGGCACCGGTAGCTACATTCCTGAGCCTTGCACGAACTGCCACGGGGCAGGCAAGACCAAGGAAACCAAGACGCTCGAAGTGAAGATTCCGGCGGGCATCGACGACGGCATGCGTATCCGCTCGGCCGGCAACGGCGAGCCGGGCATTAACGGCGGTCCGTCGGGCGACCTGTACGTCGAGATCCATATCAAGCCGCATACGGTGTTCGAGCGCGACGGCGACGATCTTCATTGCCAGATGCCGATTCCGTTCACCACGGCAGCCCTGGGCGGCGATATCGAAGTGCCGACGCTGGCCGGTCGCGCGAGTTTTACCGTGCCCGAAGGCACGCAGTCCGGCAAGACCTTCCGGTTGCGCGGCAAAGGCATCAAGGGCCTGCGTTCCAGCATTGCCGGCGATCTGTATGTGCACGTGCAGGTCGAAACGCCGGTCAAGCTTACCGACACGCAACGCGATTTGCTGCAGCAGTTCGAGAAGTCGCTGGTTGAGGGTGGCGCGCGCCATAGTCCTCAAAGCAAGAGCTGGTTTGATCGGGTCAAGAGCTTTTTCGACTAACCTTCGAACAGGGCAATCTGAAGTTCGGGGACTATGACGGCTGACGACAGGAATGCGGTGTTCGCATTGCTCGACGACTGCAACTCGACCGCAGCTCGTCGTTCGAGCCGTCTGTACACGGGCTTTCGTCACGAGCACGTGTGTACGGAAGCGGCGCAGCTCGACGCGGTGTGCGAGGCCGTGGCCCAGGACACACGCCGCGGTCTGCACGCGGTGGTGCTGGCCGACTACGAGTTCGGCCGCAAGCTGGTGCTCAACAGCGCCGTATTCAACAGCGAAACGCAGCGTGGCGATGCCGCGCTGCGTTTTTTATTGTTCGAGCAGTGCTCGAAGCTGTCGCGCGACGAAGTGGATGCATGGCTCGTGCAGCGCGATAGCGGCGCGGTCGAGCCTTCGGTGGCGGGCACGGGCGGCTTGCAGGCGAGCGTCGACTATCCGGAGTTTGCGCACGCGATTGCCGCAATCCACGACGCATTGCGCGCCGGCGATTCATATCAGATCAACTACACGTACCGGCTCGCGTTCGACGTGTTCGGCCCGCCGGCCGCGCTGTACCGGCGCCTGCGCTCGCGCCAGACCGTGCAGTACGGCGCGCTGATCGCGTTGCCGCAAGGGCGCTGGGTGCTGTCGTGCTCGCCGGAACTGTTCATCGAGAAGAAGGGCGGCACGTTGCGCACGCGGCCGATGAAAGGCACGGCGCCGCGTTCGGCCGATCCGCATGCCGACCGCGCCGCCGCCGACTTCCTTGGACACGACCCGAAGAATCGCGCCGAAAACGTGATGATCGTCGACCTGTTGCGCAACGATCTGTCGCGCGTGGCGGAAACAGGCACGGTCAAGGTGCCCGCGCTGTTCTCGGTCGAAGCGTACGAGTCGGTATGGCAGATGACGTCGACGGTCATCGCGCAACTGCGCCCCCGCACCACGTTCGCCGACATGCTGCGCGCACTGTTTCCGTGCGGCTCGATCACCGGTGCGCCGAAGCACCACACGATGCAGTTGATCGACCAGCTCGAATCCACACCGCGCGGACTATATACCGGCGCGATCGGCTGGCTCGACGCGCCGCCGCCGGCCGTCACGCCGTCGGCGCCACGCTGCGGCGATTTCTGCCTGTCGGTGGCGATCCGCACGTTGACGCTCGACCGTACGCCGTCCGGCGGCAGCTGGAAGGGCATGCTGGGCATCGGCGCCGGCATCGTGCTGGACAGCGTCGCCGACGACGAATACGCGGAGTGCAAATTGAAGGCACGTTTTCTGACCGAAGCCGACCCCGGCTTCCAGATCTTCGAGACGATGTACGCGACGCGCGAGGCCGGAGTGAGGAACGTCGAGCGTCATCTCGCGCGACTCGCTGCGAGCGCGGAATGGCTGGGCTTCCGGCTCAACCCCGCCGACGTGCGCGCACGGCTTGCCGCGCAATGCGCTGCGCTGCCGCCCGGCGCGCCGCACCGGATGCGGCTCGTTCTGGACAAGGCCGGCATGATCGAGATGACGGCGGCGCTGCTGGTGCCGCTCGCAGACGAGACGGTCGGCGTGCTGCTCGGTCCGGATCACGGTTTTGCCGGCGTCGAATCGCACGATCCGCTGCTGCTGCACAAGACCACGCGCCGTGCCGAATACGACCGCGGCTGGCGCGAAGCCGAAGCCAACGACGCGTTCGATACGCTGTTCTTCAACGAGCGCGGCGAGCTGACCGAAGGCGGCCGCTCGAACGTATTCGTCAAGCTCGATGGGCGGTGGTGGACGCCGCCGCTGGCGTCGGGCGTGCTGCCCGGCGTGATGCGTGCGGTGCTGCTGGAGGATCCCGCGCTAGGCGCGGCCGAACGTGTGCTGAGCCGCGACGACGTGCTCAATGCACAAGCGCTGCTGGTGTGCAACGCGTTGCGCGGCGCGCTGCCGGCGCGCATTGTCCGCTAGCGCGTCAGCGCTGCCGCGCCGGCATCCACTTCGCAAGCCATGCGCCAAGGCGCGCATGCCAGCGCATTTCGCGCAACGCCGCGTGCGCGGCATCATGGTCGCGAATGCGCGCGACGTCGATCAGGCAAAAGGGGCTCATGGTCGTCTTCCTGCGAATCACGGCATGGCCGCGACAAAAAGAAGACGAAGATAGACGAGCGGCTTTGCAGCATGAATCGGAGCGATCCTAAACCGTCGCGCCAATCGCGCAAAAACCGAACCGCCGCGCGGCGTTCAACCGCCATCAAAACGTATGTTCAGCCGACGGAAAGATCCCGTCCTTCACTTCTCGCACGTACGCCTCGACGGCCGCCAGGATGCTCGACGAACCCTGCATGAAATCCTTCACAAAGCGCGGCCGCTTGCCGGGAAAAATGCCGAGCATGTCGTGCAGCACCAGCACCTGCCCGGAACAGTCGATGCCCGCGCCGATACCGATCGTCGGAATCTTCAACTGCTTGGTGGTTTCGCCGGCAAGACGCGATGGAATCGCTTCCATCACCAGCAACTGCGCGCCGGCATCCTGCAGTGCGCGCGCGTCGCACAGCAGCCGGCCCGCGGCCGCTTCGGTCTTGCCCTGCACCTTGAAGCCGCCGAACGCATGCACCGACTGCGGCGTGAGCCCGATATGCCCACACACCGGCACCGCGCGCTCGACGAGGAAGCGCACCGTGTCCGCGAGCCATTCACCGCCTTCGAGCTTGACCATCTGCGCGCCCGCGCGCATCAGCTGCGTGGCGCTGGCGAACGCCTCGGCGGGCGTGCCGTAGGTACCGAACGGCAAGTCCGCGACGATCAGCGCCGCGGGCTGCGCCCGCGCGACACATGCGGTGTGGTACGCGATGTCGTTCAGCGTCACCGGCAGCGTCGTCACGTGGCCTTGCAGCACATTGCCGAGCGAATCGCCGATCAGCAACGAATCGACACCGGCGCGGTCCAGCAGTGCGGCAAAGCTCGCGTCATAACAGGTGAGCATCGCGATCTTTTCGCCGGCTTCGCGCATTGCCTGAAGTTTCGGGACCGTAATCGCGCTACGGCTCGGTTCCTGCAAGTAGGTCATGGTCAATCCGTGGGAAAGAGGTCAGGCAGCTACAGCGTCGTGCCTTTGACGAAGAACTCCTTGCGGCCGCGCATCGTCTCGATGCGTTCGACCAGCAGCTCGAGGTCGGCGTTCGATTCGAGCGGGTTCAGGTGTTCGGTATTGACGGTCAGCACGGGCGCGCCGTCGTAGTGATAGAAGAACTGGTTGTACGCGTCGCACAGTGCGCGCAGATACGCATCGGAGATCTGCAGCTCCATCGGTACTGCGCGCTTCTGGATGCGCTCGAACAGCACTTCCGGGCTCGCCTGCAGATACAGCACCAGATCCGGCGCGAGCCCCGGCATGTCGAGCCGCTTCGCGAGCGCATGGTACAACTGCCACTCGTCTTCCTTCAGCGTGAGCCGCGCGAAGATTTCGTTCTTCTGCGTCATGAAATCGGTGACGAGCGGCGTGCCGGCCGCATGCAGCGCGCCGATTTCCTGCACCTGCTGCGCCCGTTGCAGCGCAAAGCTCAACTGCACGTGCAACGCATAACGCGCGGTGTCGCGATAGAAGCGCTCGAGAAACGGATTGTCCTGCGGTCGCTCGAACATCGCCTGCATCGACCACCGTTGCGCAAGCCGCTCGGCGAGCGAGGTCTTGCCGACGCCAATCGGCCCTTCGATGGCGATATACGCGTGAGGCGGACGCGTATCCGGCGCGGTAACGGTGAGCGGGTTATGCGGCGTGAACGGCGCAGCGCTCATCGGCAGCCGCCCTGATCGGTCTTGCTCGCGCCGAGAGCGCCGAGCAACGGGCATTGGCACGGCGATTTGACCTTCTCGATGCGCTGCGCGCCGACGGCAGCCAGAAAATCCTGCGCGCGGCCGCGCTGCGGGATGATCAGCGAATCGTCGAGCTCGATCAGCGGAACCAGCGCGAATGCGCGCTCGGTGAGCCGCGGATGCGGTACCGTCAGATCGGGTTCGTCGATGCAATGCTCGCCGTACAGCAGGATATCGATGTCGAGCGTGCGCGGCGCGTTGCGAAACGGCCGTTCACGGCCGAAATGATGTTCGATCTTGTGACACAGCGCGAGCAGATGCCGCACCGGCAACGCCGTCTCGAGCTTCACGGCGAGGTTGAAATAGTCGTCGCCGCCCGCGTCGATGGGGGCAGTGCGATACATGCTGGACTTCGCGACCACGGTGATAGCGTGCTGCTGCGCAAGGCACACTACCGCGTCTTTCAGGGTCTGGCGCGCATCCCCTAGATTCGCGCCGAGGCCCAGATAGGCAACCGTCATGGCTTCACTTCCTACGACTTGCGTTCGACGGCTTCCGCTGTGGAACCGCGTCAGTCTTCGTGTGTCCCGGCGTTCGGGGTCCCATTCGGGTTCACATCGTTCGCTTCGCGATTTCCTGCGGGCGTGCCGCCCTCCATTCCGTCGCCCGTTTTGCGGCTTCTGGCGCTACCTCCGCGCCGCCGTCGTTTTTTGGGCGTCCGGTCCTTCCCGCCTTGCGTGAGCAAGGCCTCACGCGCAGCAGCGTCTCCGTCGATGAATTCTGTCCACCACGCCGCGACCGATTGATCCAGTTCACCCGATTCGCAGCGTAACAGGAGGAAATCATACCCCGCTCTAAATCTTTGGTGTTCCAGCAGCTTCAGCGCGCTGCGGCCGGAACGGCGCTCCAGACGCAATTGCAGGCCCCAGATTTCGCGCATATCGGCCGAGAAACGCTTGTGGATCGCGAGTTTCTCGGTCTGCATATCGAGCACGTCGTCCATCGCGCGATGCAGCGACGGCACAGGATACTCGCCATTCGCCTCGTACTGCTGCCAGCGTTGCTGTACGTCGTGCCACAGCAGCGTGGCGAACAGGAAGCCCGGCGACACCGGTTTGCCCGCGGCGACGCGCGCATCGGTCTTGTTCAACGCGAGTGCGATAAAGCGCTCGCCATGCGGCTGTTCGAGCACCACGTCGAGCAGCGGCAGCAGGCCGTGATGCAGGCCTTCCTTGCGCAGCTGCTGCAGACACGCGAGCGCGTGGCCCGACAGCAGCAGCTTCAGCATTTCGTCGAAAAGCCGCGCGGCCGGCACATTGTTGATCAGATCGGCCAGCGACTGGATCGGCGCGCGCGTGTGCTCTTCGATATCGAAATCGAGCTTCGCCGCGAAGCGCACCACGCGCAGCATGCGCACCGGATCCTCGCGATAGCGCGTGGCCGGATCGCCGATCATCCGCAACAGGCGCGCGCGCACGTCGGCCATGCCGTTGTGATAATCGAGCACCGTCTGCGTGGCCGGGTCGTAGTACATCGCGTTGATCGTGAAGTCGCGACGCGTCGCGTCTTCGTGCTGCTCGCCCCACACGTTGTCGCGCAGCACGCGGCCGCTCGCGTCGACCGCATGCGTGCGGCGATCGAGTTCGTCGCGCTTCAGGCGCCTGGGCGGTGCGGCGTCGGCGGGCGGCGGGTCGACCAGCGCGCGGAACGTCGAGGTTTCGATGATTTCCTGGCCGAACTGCACGTGCACGATCTGAAAGCGCCGGCCGATGATGCGCGCGCGCCGAAACAGCTTCTGCACCTGTTCCGGTGTCGCGTCGGTGGCGACGTCGAAGTCCTTCGGCGCGATGCCGAGCAGCAGGTCGCGCACCGCGCCGCCAACGATAAACGCGCGAAAGCCCGCTTGCTGCAGGCCTTCGGTGACGCGAATCGCATTGCGGGAGATCAGCGATGGATCGATGCCGTGGATGTCCGATGGAATGATCACCGGCACGTCGGGTTCGGGAGCGCTTGGCGGGGCGCCGCGCGCGGGCTTGCGGCGGCTGCGGGGGGCGGTATGGCTGCCGGCATGACTGTCGCGGGCGGCCGTGCTGTCGGTGTCGGGCCCGGTGCGCTCGCCGGCGGCTTCGTCCGCGTTGGCGGCGGCGCTCTCGTCAGTGGTGGCCGGATCCTGTCCGAACAGCTTGCGAATGAGTTTTTTGATCACGTCGGTTGGAATAGTTCGAGGATGCGCCAGCCGTGTGCTTCGGCATGCGCGCGCAGCGTGTCGTCGGGGTTGGTCGCGATCGGGTCGGTGACTTTTTCGAGCAGCGGGATGTCGTTATGCGAATCGCTGTAGAAGTAGCTGCGCTCGAAATCGGCCCACGTCTTGCCGAGCGACGCGAGCCAAGCTTCGGTGCGCACGATCTTGCCCTCGCGGTAGCTCGGCGTGCCGGTCGGCCGGCCGGTGAAGGCGGAAGCCGGATGGCCGTCGACGGTTTCGACTTCGCAGGCGATCAGCTTGTCGACGCCGAACACCTGCGCGATCGGTCCGGTGATGAATTCGTTGGTGGCGGTGACCATGCAGCACAGGTCGCCCGCCTCGCGGTGCTGGCGCACCAGCTCCATCGCGGCCGGCACGATCGCCGGCGTGATCACCTCGTGCATGTACTGGTCGTGCCACGCTTTCAGCTGCTCGCGCGAGTGGCTGGCGAGCGGCGTCAGCATCGCGACCAGATACGCGTGAATGTCGAGCTTGCCGGCCTTGTAGTCGGCATAGAAGCGGTCGTTTTCACGCGCGAAGTTGTCAGCGTCGACGATGCCGAGTTTCACCATGAAGCGGCCCCATTCGTGGTCGCTGTCGGTGGGAATGAGCGTGTGATCGAGATCGAAAAGCGCAAGGTTAGCCATGGGGGCCTATTTTACTTGAAGCGGGTCATACGGTCGGCTGACGCGAGCTGTCGCCGCCGCCGTCGGTGTTGGGGGTGGCAAGCATCGTGCGCAACAGCGGCAGCGTTACCGCGCGCTTCTGTTCGAGCGAGAAGCGGTCGAGCGCGTCGAGCAGCGCCATCAGGCTCGGCATATCGCGCCGGAAATGCGTGAGCAGATAGGCGGGCACGTCGTCGGCGAGCGCGATGCCGCGCTCGCGTGCGGCGTGCTTCAGCACCGCGGCCTTGCCTTCGTCGGACAGCGGCGCGAGATGAAACACCAGCCCCCAGCCGAGGCGCGTGCGCAGGTCTTCGCGCACCGCGAGGCCGATCGGCGCCGCATTGCCGGTCGCGACCAGCGCGCTTGCCGGATGCGCGCGCACTTCGTTGAACAGATTGAACAGCGCGATCTGCTGCGCGGCGGTCAGGCCGTCGCAGTCGTCGATCGCATACAGCGCGACGCGCGGATCGAACCCGAATGCCGCGAGGCTGCTGTGTGGCCCCACATAGCGCGCGTGTCCCGGCGGTGCCTCGTGCACGAGCGCCTGCAGCAGGTGCGTGCGGCCGCTGCCGGCCTCGCCCCACACGTAGAACGTGCGGTCGGCGACCGGCCCGGCGGCGAGCGCGGCGTCGAGGCCGCGCAGGCGCGTGACCAGTTCGTCGTTGGCACCGGCGAAGAAATTGTCGAAGGTCGATGGCGGCGGTGTGCCGAGATCGAGCGTGAGTTGGCGCAACACGTTCAAATCAGAATGAGAAAGCCGAAATGGCTGGCCGAGGCCCGGCAGGGCCTCAAGCCTCAGTTTCTATAAAGGGAGCTCGACAGGTAGCCTTGCCGCAATTCGCGCCACGCGACCGACAGCATCGCGCTGACCGGCAGCGCGAGCAGCACACCGAAAAAGCCGAACAGTTGCCCGAACGCGAGCAACGCGAAGATTACCGCAAGCGGATGCAGACCGATGCGCTCGCCAACCAGCCGCGGCGTCAGGATAAAGCTTTCGAGAATCTGGCCGACGCCGTACACCACCGCGACCGCGCCGAGGCCGTACACGCTGCCGAACTGCAGGCCGGCCGCAATCAGCGCGAGGATCAGGCCGGTCGCAAAACCGACGTACGGAATGAACACCGCCAGCCCGGTAAAGATGCCGACCGGCAGCGCGATTTCGAAGCCGGCGATCCATAGCGCGACCGAGTAGTAGACGGCCAGCACGCCCATCACCAGCAGCTGCCCGCGCAGGTACTGCGACAGCATCTGGTCCATGTCCTGCGACAGACGCAGCGTTTTCACCAGCCAGCGGCGCGGAATGAAATGCTTGATGCGCGTCATCATCGCGTTCCAGTCGTACAGCAGATAGAACAGCACGAGCGGCACCATCACGAGGTTGCCGATCAGGCTGATCATCACGTTGCCGCTGGTGCGGATCGACGTCCACGCATAGGCGGCGATGGTTTGCGCGCTGCCTTCGAGCTGGTTGGTGACCATGTCGCGCACGCTGGCGAAATCGAGCGAATCGCCGAGGCCGAGCATGATCAGCTTCGGTTTCAGCCAGCCGTTCAGATGCGCGAACAGCCCCGGCACCTGCTGGCGCAGCTGCGGCACTTCCTTCTGCACGACCAGCAGCACCAGCAACACCAGCACGGTGATCATCAGCGTGAAGAACAGCATCATCAGCAGCGCGGCGAGGCTGCGCGGCACGCGGCGACGGGTCAGCCACGCGACGCCCGGCTGCAGGATGTACGCGAGAATCGCGCCGAGCAGGAACGGCGTGAGCACTGGGCTCAGCAGCCACAGCAGAATGCCGACCACCAGCGCGATCGCACACCAGATGAAGGCGCGGCGCTGATACGGCGTAAAAATCGGAGCGTTTTGCTGCAATGTAATGGTTCCCTGGCTTGCGCCTTGTCTGTCGCCGCTTGTGACTGTTGTGACCGTGGTGACCGCGCGGCGGCCGCACGGCGGGTCCGAAGGATCGCCCTTGAGCCAGCGTGGGCGAAATCCAGCCCGCAGGCCGGCATCAGGTAAAATCGCATATTACCGACCTTCTTGCTCGTTCCTTATGAATCAACCGAAATCCGCTCCTGACGCTCAAGGTTTGTCCTATCGCGACGCCGGCGTGGACATCGAAGCGGGCGATGCGCTCGTCGATGCGATCAAGCCGTTTGCCAAGAAAACGCTGCGCGACGGCGTGCTGGCGGGCATCGGTGGATTCGGCGCGTTGTTCGAGGTGCCGAAAAAATATCGTGAACCGGTGCTCGTATCGGGCACGGACGGGGTCGGCACCAAGCTGAAGCTCGCCTTCCACCTGAACCGGCACGACACGGTCGGCCAGGATCTGGTCGCGATGAGCGTCAACGACATCCTCGTGCAAGGCGCGGAGCCGCTGTTCTTCCTCGATTACTTCGCGTGCGGCAAGCTCGAAGTGGGCACCGCGGCCACCGTCGTCAAAGGCATTGCGTACGGCTGCGAACTGGCGGGCTGCGCGCTGATCGGCGGCGAAACCGCCGAAATGCCGGGCATGTACCCGGATGGCGAATACGATCTCGCGGGCTTTGCGGTCGGCGCGGTCGAGAAGAGCAAGATCATCGACGGCCGCACGATCGCGCCCGGCGACGTGGTGCTGGGTCTCGCGTCGAGCGGCATCCATTCGAACGGCTACTCGCTGGTGCGCAAGATCGTCGAGCGCGCCAAACCGGACCTGACGGCCGATTTCGACGGCCGGCCGCTCGGCGACGCGCTGATGGCGCCGACCCGCATCTACGTGAAGCCGTTGCTCGCGCTGATGGAAAAGCTGACGGTGAAGGGCATGGCCCACATCACCGGCGGCGGTCTGGTGGAAAACATTCCGCGTGTGCTGCAGCAAGGCCTGACGGCGGAGCTGGATCACCGCGCATGGCCGCTGCCGCCGC
Organism: Paraburkholderia sp.; assembly: GCA_035536055.1. GTDB lineage: Bacteria > Pseudomonadota > Gammaproteobacteria > Burkholderiales > Burkholderiaceae > Paraburkholderia. Next base: position 14,211 of record DATLOW010000583.1, read on the forward strand.
TGTTCGGCTGGCTGCAGAAGCACGGTGGTGTCGCGGATGCGGAAATGCACCGCGTGTTCAACTGCGGGATCGGCATGGCGGTGATCGTGTCGGCGGAAGATGCCGAGCAGGCGATCGGGCTGCTGTCCGCTGCCGGCGAACAGGTGTGGAAGATCGGCACCGTGCGGCAAAGCAAGGAAGGCGAAGCGCAAACGGTGGTGATCTGAAGCGCTGAAGCCTTGACGTTCTGAAGTTCTGACCGCGAGGTCCGGCGCCGGACCTCGCCCGTGCGGCACGCATCACGTGTCAGGCACGCATCGTCAGGCGCTGCCGGCAGCCTGCTGTATCAGCCCCGCACTAGTCCGCTACCGGGCGCATGCTTCCGTCCCGCGGCTACGCGATCATCCCCTCCGGCCACAAGATCAGCGGAACGTCCACCGAGCCGTCCGCTGCCGCTTTCTCTGCATAGCGGCCTATTCGGCTTTCCGCCCCCCCGTTCGTCTGCTGAAAGTCCTTTCACATTCACACGATCGCTCCTTGCAAGAACCTGCGCCGGCGGCGGTATGCCGCGCTCTGCGCCGCACCGAAACGCGCAGTTCGCACGGCTCCGACGCCGCACAACCGCCAATGCATTCGACGAATGCCCGGTATCTTTCGATAAAAGCGTGCGATTGGGAAATGGCAGTGCGGGGCAGGAAGCAGTTTTTTGTTTAACAGCGCAAGCTTCCCCAACTTGCCGAAGTCAGGTAAGTTGCGTCGCATTCCCCTGGCGCGAGCCAGCCCGTCGTAAACGCCTGCAAACCGGTTTCCATGAACTTTCCGTCGGCTAACGACTGGCTGTTTTCAGTCAAGACTTTCGCCGCGTCGATGCTCGCGTTATACATCGCGCTCGCGGTACCGTTGCCGCGCCCGTACTGGGCGATGGCGACGGTGTACATCGTCGCCAATCCGTTCGTCGGCGCCACGCGGTCGAAGGCGCTATATCGCGCACTCGGCACCGCGCTCGGCGCGGCCGGCTCGGTGCTGCTGGTACCGCCGTTCGTCGAATCGCCGTATCTGTTCAGCGCGCTGGTCGCGCTGTGGACCGGCTCGCTGCTTTACCTGTCGTTGTCCGACCGCACCGCGCGTTCCTATGTGTTTCTGTCGGCGGGCTTCACGCTGCCGCTGATCTCGCTGCCGACCGTCACGAATCCGACCACGATCTTCAATGTCGCGGTGGCGCGCACCGAGGAGATCACGCTCGGCATCGTCTGCATCAGCGTGATCGGCTCGATCGTATTTCCGAACAAGCTCGGCCCGACGCTGACTGCACGCACCGACGCGTGGTTCGCCGACGCGGCTCAGGCGATGCGCGACGCGCTGCAGGGCCGGGTCGAGTCCGCGGTGATGCTGCCGCGCCAGCAGCGGCTCGCCGCGATCGTCAAGCAGCTCGACGTGCTGCTGAGCCAGCTTTCCTACGATCATGCGAGCCCGAAGGTGGTCGAGCGCGGCTATTCGCTGAAGGAGCG
>DATLOW010000584.1:0-4417 GCA_035536055.1 Paraburkholderia sp.
TCGACCACCTCCGCGCTGAACTCGTGGCCGAGCACCTGCGGCGCTTTTGCGCCGGTCAGCGCATGCGGTTCGGTCGGCACGACGATCGGGCCCGCCTGGTATTCGTGCAGATCGGTGCCGCAAATGCCGCACCATAGCGGCTTGACGATCATCTGATTGGCGCCCATGCCGCTCGGGTCGGGCACATTTTCGACACGAATGTCATGCGCGCAATGAAACCGGACTGCTCTCATGTCTCGAACTCCTCCAATGCTGGGCGTGCGATGCGGCGCACGCCGTTTCTCGATGATTGATGGTGGCGAGCCGGGCGAGCGCCTCAGCGCCGCCGGCGGCTCACATAGCACGCCGACGCGCCGATGATGATCACGCCCTTCACGACGATCTGCGCCTGCACCGGCATGCCGATCAGCAGCACGATGTTGAATACGACGACCAGAATCGCCGCGCCGGCCAACCCGCCCGCCAGCGTGCCGCGGCCGCCGGACAACGCGAGCCCGCCCATCACCGCGGCAACGATCGAATCGAGCTCGAAGCCGCGCCCGACCCAGTTGTCGACGATGCCGACATAACCGGACAGCGTGAGGCCGGCGAGCCCCGCCAGCAGCGCGCTGATCACATAGCAGACGATGCGCACCGCATCCGGGCTCACACCGACGAGGCGCGCGGATTCCGGATTGCCGCCGGTCATATACACGCGCCGGCCGAAGGTCGACAGATGCAGCAGCACGCCGAACACGAGCGCGCACACGGCAAGCATCAGTACGTTGACCGGCACGCCGCCGATCGAGCCGGTGCCCATCGTGTGGAACAGCGGCGCGACGTTGCCGGATGGCGCGCCCTGCGTGTACGCGAAGCGCATGCCCTGCAGCACGATCGCGGTCGCGAAGGTCGCAAGAAACGGCGACACCTGGCGCTTCGTGACGAGCAGGCCGTTCAGCAGCCCGGCGCCGACGCACATCGCGAAGGTCGCGCCGAACACCTGCGGCAACGACGCGTCGGTGCCGTCGAAGGCAGTGGCGATCACCGCCGCGGTGGCCATCACCGACGCCACCGACAGATCGAGCCCGCCCACCAGAATCACGAAGATCTGCCCGATCACGACGATGCCGAGCGGCGCGAACTGCACCAGCATGTTGACGACGTTGTCGATGCGCAGAAAGGCCGGCGACCACGCGCCGGACACGGCGATCAGCAGCACGAGGAACAGGTAGATGCCGTAGCGGCGCGCGAGGTCCAGCGACAACAGTCGCGCGAAAACGGGCCGGCGTGAAGCGATCGTATTCATGCGGCACCTCGTTTGCGCTGCAGATTCACCGATACCGCGACGATGATCGCGATGCCCTGCACGATCAGCTGGTAATGCGACGGAATACCGGCAAAGTTGATCAGGTTGTTCAACAGACTCAGCAGATACACGCCGAGCAGCGTGCCGATCACGCCGCCGCGCCCGCCGCTCAACACCGTGCCGCCGACGACGACCGGCGTGATCGATGCGAGCGTATAGTTCGCGCCCAGATACGGTTGACCCGAGCCGAATTGCGCGGCCAGATAGATGCCGGTGAGCCCGGCGCACAGCGCGCACATCGTGTAGACGAACAGGATCACGCGGGAGCGCGGAATACCGGACAGCGTGGCCGCATATTCGTCGTCGCCGACCATATACACGTAGCGGCCGAGCCGCATGTTGCGCATCAGGTACGACACGGCGAGGTACAGCAGCACGACGACGGTCGCGGTTACCGGAATGCCTGCGTAGCGGCCGTATGCGAGCGCGTCGAAGCCGTCCGGCACACTGCCCGCGGGGCCCGTCGAGTAGTACAGGATCGCGCCTTGCAGCGCCGCCCCCGTGCCGAGCGTGACGATCAATGGATGCACGCGCAACCACAGCACCAGCAGGCCATTGACGAAACCCACCGCCAGCGACAACACGAGCACCAGTGCAATCGCGCTCGGCCAGCCGCCATACGGGTTATCTGCGAGGCCCGACGTCAGCGTCGCAGCGACGCTGATCAGCGAGCCCACCGACAGATCGATGCCGCCGGTCAGGATCGCGAGCGTCTGGCCCAGCGCGACCAGCGCGAGCCCGGTAGCCTGCTGATGCACGTTCAGCAGATTCGGCAGCGTCGCGAAACGGTCGCTGACGCTTGCGCCTGCAACGAATAGCGCGGCCAGCAGCACGGCCATCACGTACACGGCGCCATTGGGCGCGATGTGCCGTTTGAAATGACGGCCGAACCGACCGGCATGCGCGGCATTGGCTGCGCCAGCCGCCTCAGTCGACGAGAGCATGAGCGCCTCCTTGCTGCTGGGTTTGCGCGGCGGTCGCGAGCCGCATGATGTCGTGCTCGGTCAGTTGCGCGCCGCTCACTTCGCCGCTGATGCGCCCTTCGCGCATCACCAGCACGCGGTCGGACATGCCGATCACTTCCTGCAATTCCGAGCTGATCATCAGGATGCCGAGGCCGCGGGCCGTCAGTTGCCGCATCACGCGGTAGATCTCCGCTTTGGCGCCGACGTCGACGCCGCGCGTCGGCTCGTCGAGAATCAGCACACTGGTGCACACCCGCACCCAGCGGCTGATCAGCACCTTCTGCTGGTTGCCGCCGGACAGCGTCGCGACGCTGCCATTTGGGCGTGCGCCCGCAATGCCGTATTCGCCGATCGCGGCGGCGCCCGCGGCCCGCTCTGCGCGCGCATTCAGCAAGCCGAAGCGCGATACGCGCCCGAGCGTGGTCGCCGTAACGTTCTGCGCGACGTTCAGATACATCAGCAGGCCCTGCGATTTGCGGTCTTCGGTAACGAAGCCGAGGCCCGCGCGAATCGCACTGGCCGGCGACATCCGCGCGCGCTGTGTGCCGCGTACGGTCACGCTGCCGCGCTGCGTGCGCAACGCGCCGAAGATGCCCGACGCAAGCTCGGTGCGCCCTGAGCCGACCATGCCGGCCAGTCCGACGATCTCGCCCGCGCGCACCTGCAGCGACGCATCGAACACACGATTGCCGACCTGCAGGCTGTCCACTTCGAGCAGCACCGGCGCATCGTCGGCAAGCTGCGCTTTCGCTGGATAGATTTCGGCCATCTCGCGGCCGACCATCATCCGCACCAGGCCGTCGCGCGTCGTGTCGCCAACCGGCTGCGTGCCGATCTTGCGGCCGTCCTTCATCACCGTTACGCGATCGCACAGCTCGAAAATCTCTTCGAGCCGATGCGAGATGTAGACGATCGCCACGCCCTTGTCGCGCAGCACGCGCAGCCGCTCGAACAACAACTGCACTTCCTTGCCGGCGATCACCGCAGTGGGTTCGTCGAGCACCAGCACGCGGATTTCGCCGGCCATTGCCTTGGCGATTTCGACCATCTGCTGATCGGCCACCGACAGATTGCCGAGCCGCTCGCGTGCATCGAGCGCCACGCCCAGTTCGCTCAACAGACGCTGCGCCCGCCGGTTCATGCCGCGCCGGTCGATCGTGCCGAAACGCGTGCGCGGCTCGACGCCCGCGAAGATATTCTGCGCAACCGTCGATTGCGGGAACAGCACCAGCTCCTGGTAAATCACGTGAATGCCGCGCCGCTTCGCATCCGCTGCGGAGTCCCAGCGCACTGTCGCGCCGTCGAAGCGGATTTCGCCGCCGTCGGGCACGTAGACGCCGGCCAGCACCTTCATCAGCGTCGACTTGCCGGCGCCGTTCTCGCCGACCAGCGCATGAATCTCACCAGCGCGCACGCTGAACGACACGCCGTCGAGACTCTTCACGCCGGGGAATTCCTTGGTCACCTGCACCAGCTCGATCGTGTCGCGCGGTGGCGGCGCCGCGCTATCGGCGCGCGCGCTCGTGATGGGCCCGTTCATTTTTCACCCGGCAGCTTGACCTTGAACGTCGCCGGGTTGTAGCCCGGGCCCATGCCGCCGTCGATGATTTCATCGGGCGGGCCCTTCGCATCGACGATCTGGTCGATGTACTGATCGGGGTGCGGCACCGAGGCGGTCTCGTCGCCGCGCGTCAGCGCGATTTGCGGGCTGATCTGATAGAGCTTCGGCAACGGCTGGCCATCGAGCACCTTCAGCGCGACTTCCAGCGCGGTGCGGCCCATCGAAGGCGGGTAACCGATTTCCAGCATCGGAATCTTGTACTGCAGCGCGAGTTGCAGCGGCCCGTTCAGATCGGCCGTCGTATGCGGCGGGATTTCGCCGGCCTTGAAGCCCGCGGCCGTGAATGCCTCGATCGAACCCGCTACCGGCAGACCATGCGCGCACCACACCGCGTTGATGCTATGGCCGTACTTGGCGATCATCGCCTGCATCTGCTGCTTGGCCTTGACCGGGCTCCAGTCCGAGTACACCGTGTCGAGCACCTTGATGCCCGGATATTGCGCGAACACCTGATGCGCGGCGGTCTCGCGGTCGGCACTGACGCTC
>DATLOW010000585.1:0-2969 GCA_035536055.1 Paraburkholderia sp.
CTATGCGGTCAACGTGAAAGGCATCTACTGGAGCGTGCAGGAGTTCGTACCGTATTTCCGCGAGCGCGGCGGCGGTGTCTTCATCAACGTTGCGTCGACCGCCGGCGTGCGGCCGCGGCCGGGGCTGGTCTGGTACAACGGCAGCAAGGGCGCGGTGATCATCGCGAGCAAGTCGCTTGCGGTCGAGCTGGGCCCGGACCGCATTCGTGTGAACTGCGTGAATCCGGTGATCGGCGAGACCGGACTGCTGACGCAGTTCATGGGCGTCGAAGACACGCCGGAAAACCGCCAGCGCTTTCTTGCGACGATCCCGCTCGGCCGCTTTTCGACGCCGCAGGACATTGCCAACGCGTGCCTGTATCTCGCGTCGGATGAAGCCGAATTCATTACTGGTGTGTGCCTCGAAGTGGACGGCGGGCGCTGCGTGTAGGCGCTGTATGTAGGCGCCGCGTGCAGTAGTTGCGCGCAGGCGCCACGCGACAGGCGCCGGTGAGTGTGCCGGCGTTGCGTCGGCCGCTCGCTGCCGCGCTTCGCTACCTCCGCTCTGCCGCGCGGTGCGGCGCTCCGCCATACCGCACCGCGCGCATCAACCATGCCGCCCGGCGCCCGCCCGCGCCGGCTGCGCGCCCCTCTGTGCTCAGTGTTTTCCCCGAAACCGAAAGCATCCTGTCAGGCGCAGAATCGCCAACGGCAAACCTTCTTTCTACAACAACGAGGAGACACAATGGCCAGCCCAGCCAATCCGCTACATCCGTCCGGCGCCGGCGCGCCGCCTTCTACTTTCGAAGAGGCGACCTACCGCAAGGTCGCGTGGCGCCTCACCCCGCTGTTGATGCTGTGCTACGTGGTCGCCTATCTGGACCGCGTAAACGTCGGTTTCGCGAAACTGCAGATGCAGGCCGATCTGTCGTTGAGCGACACGGTCTACGGCTTTGGCGCCGGCATTTTCTTTATCGGCTATTTCATCTTCGAGATCCCGAGCAACATCATCTTGCACAGGGTCGGCGCGCGCGTGTGGATCGCGCGGATCATGGTGTCGTGGGGCATCATCTCGATGCTGACGATGTTCGTCACCACGCCGACGATGTTCTACGTGATGCGCTTTCTGCTCGGCCTCGCGGAAGCCGGCTTTTTCCCCGGCATCATCCTGTACCTGACCTACTGGTACCCGGCACACCGGCGCGGCCGCATGACGACGTGGTTCATGACTGCGATCGCATTGTCCGGCGTGATCGGCGGGCCGATCTCCGGCTACATCCTGAAGTCGTTCGACGGGATGAACGGTTGGCACGGCTGGCAGTGGCTGTTCCTGCTCGAAGGCCTGCCGTCGGTGATCGTCGGCATCCTGGTGTTCTTCGTGCTCGACGACCGCATCGCGAAGGCGAAGTGGCTGACCGCCGAGGAGCGCACGCTGCTCGAGCGCAACATCGACGCCGAAGACGCCACCAAGGAAGACCCGCCGATCCGCACGGTGCTGTCGAGCCCGCGCGTGTTGCTGATGAGCCTGATCTATTTCTCGTTCGTGATCGGCCTGTACGGCGTGAGCTTCTGGCTGCCGACCATCATCAAGGCGACGGGCGTGAAGGACGCGTTCGCGATCGGCCTGCTGTCCGCGATTCCGTTCGCGGCGGCCGTGGTTACGATGGTGCTGATCTCGCGCAGCGCCGATCGCCGTCGCGAGCGGCGCTGGCACCTGGCGCTGCCGGCGTTCGGCGGCGCGCTGGGGCTGGTGCTGTCGGTCGCATGGGCGGACAGTACCGTGCTGGCGATGGCCGCGCTGACGCTGGCGACGATGGGCATTCTGACCACGCTGCCGCTGTTCTGGAGCCTGCCGACCGCGTTCCTGGCCGGCACCGGCGCGGCGGCCGGCATCGCGATGATCAATTCGATCGGCAATCTGGCGGGCTTTCTTGGGCCGTATGCGGTGGGTTGGCTGAAGCAGGCGACCGCGGCGAACGCGGCGGGCATGTATATGCTCGCGGCCTTTATGGCACTAGGCGGGTTGCTGGCGATCAGTGTGCCGTCGCGGCTGGTGGACAGATAGATAGACGCGTGACTGGAAGCCGCATGCATCGGTAAGGTGTGTGCGGCTTCAGGTGTATTGAAGTTGTCCGCATCAAAAACCAAAAAGCCCGGTGGCATCGCAGATGCCACCGGGCTTCTATTCGTTGCAGCCGCAAGCTTCGGGTCGCTCAAACCACATTCATCGCCAGCGCACTCTGCCTGTAGTGCTCGCTAGCCTTATCCGCATCGCCTAGTTGCTCGTGCAACCGTGCGAGCGCGCGGTGCGAGCGGATTTTCAGCGGCTCGTTGTCCGCGGACTTCAAGGCCGCTTCGAGGAACGACTGCGCCTTGCCCCACAACTGCTGATGCAGACACAAACGGCCGAGCGCAAACAGCAAATCCGCGTCGTCCGGGCGTTCCTTCTGCCACGCTTCCGCCTTCTGGATCAGCGGCAGCGCGTCGCCGCCCGCGGTATCCGGATAGCGCCGCAGCAGCCGCGCGTCCCAGTTCTGCGCGAGCGCCTCTTCCACCACCTTGCGTGCGTCCTGCGGCCGGTTCAGCGCCACCAGCAACTCGGCCGCCAGATCGGCAAGCCGCGGCGAATGCCGTTCGGTCGGCGACAGCGAATTCCACAGCTCCAGCAGCGCATCTGCGTTATGACGCCGGTCGCGCAGCAGGTTCTCGGCAGCCAGCTGACGCAGCCGCACCGCCACCGCCGGATGAATCGCCTCGCGCTTCTCGAGCGTCTTCACCAGCTTCAGCACTTCGCCCCAGTTCTTCAACTGCTGCTGCGCGCGCAGCGCGATCTGCTGCGCGTGAATGCGCCGGCCGCCCTGCGATTGCATCTCCAGCAGCGCCGCCAGCGCGCCGTCGGCATCGCGGCCGTCCGCGCGCATATCGGCGGTGGCCATCAGCCGCGCATCCTGCCAGTCGGTCGCATCGATCTGCGCGAGCCACTCGTCGCG
>DATLOW010000586.1:0-4863 GCA_035536055.1 Paraburkholderia sp.
CCCTGCGTCAATCCGCTTTCGCTTTGCAGTGACGCCGAGATCGTTGCCGGATCAGGCGGACAGAACCACGGCTGATTCGAAAAGCTCGACGGACACTGGCCGATCGACGGATCGACGAAGAAGTACGCGCCCGACCCCGAGTCGACGATGCCGGGCATCGGCAATCCGTTGAAACTGGTGGTCACTTCGCCGAACGGCGTGGTCGTGATCTGCGGCACGCCCGACGGCAGCGGATTGTCGCTCTGCGTGCCAACGCCGAACGTCAGCGTGCCGGACACCGAACCTTGACCGCCCGCGCCGACGGCCGGAAAGCTCAGCGTCACACCGTTGTTGTCGGTGGCGAATTTCGTGACCGGGTTCGGCAGCTGCTCGGCCAGCGGCACCGCAACGCTCGTGCAGTTCGCCCCAGCGCAATCGTAGTAGATCGATGCCGACGCAAACTGACACGAGGTCTGACAGTCGTGACGGATCACGTCGAGGCCGATCAGGCCATTGCCGCCGAACGACGCTGCGCCGTTCGCATCGATCAGGGGGCCTGCATTGGCGCAATCGGCGGGAATCGCGGCAAACGTGTGGTCGACGATCTGCACCGGCAGCGATGCCGCCGTTTCGCCGGCCATCTTCAGGTCGACCGTCGACACTGGGCCCCACGCGACGCCCGAGCCGAATTCGACGCACTCGGCCATCGTATTGCCCTGCGCCGAGTCTTTCTGGTTGACGAGCCCCAGCGACGACGGCACCGCCGAACGCACCAGCCGCAAGCCTACCGAACCGGTATCGACCATCACGTGATCGATCGTCGCGCAGTTGCTGGTGCCCGGCGCGCAGACCGTCACCGTGACATATGGCGCGTTCACAAAGCCGAACTTCTGATCGACCGTCACATTGACCGTATTGCCCGTCTCGTTGGCGCTGAAAACCTGGTTGCCTGCGTCGGCGCCGCCACCGCCGCCGCCACCGCAACCGGCCAGCACCAGCACGAACGTCAGCATCGCGAACAGCTTTTTCATATGAGCCCCGCTGATTGAATTATTGAATGTCGGTGAGGGAGAGGCCGGCCGGCACTGCCGACGGCAGATACGCATAGCCGATGAACTGGCCGAAATGGCCGAACGACTGCACGACCAGATCCGACGAATTCAGACCTCGCTGTCTCAAACCGCCGACGCGGATCAGATCGCTGCCCGACGGCTTCAGATAGCGCTGCGAATACGTGCCGAGGATGTCCGCGAAATTCGGCGCGCGCTGACCGCTCCAGGTCACCGCGAATACCGTGTTGGTGGAGCTCGCAACGAATTCGCGCACCACGGTGCCCGAATCCAGCGTGACGACGTTCACGCGATACGCAGCATTGGCGGCGGGCGTGGCCGGCGCGTTGACCGATGCGCTCGCTGCGCTCACCTGCAATGCCGTCGATGCCTTCGTGAGCGCGTCGGTCATCGCGCTCGACGCGACATGAGGATCGGCGCCGGTCAACGGCGCGCCGCCCAGTGCCGCAAAGGCCGTGTGCGCAGCGGTGCCGATAGCGACAAGCACTGCGAGCCTGATGAACTTCATCTGCGACGCTTTCTTCACTGCGTTCATGGCCTTTCTCAAATGGGGTTCGGGTGTTACGTGCCAGCAAGCGCACGTGGATAGCTCTCGTATAACAACCGGACCCCGTTCAGAAAGCGTCGATGGATCGACTGTCAAGCAGATTTGAAATTTGTGTCGCGCACCGACACACAACTGTCTTCAGTTCGTGAGTAGAAAAGCTTTAAGAATGCCTACAGTCAGATTCTTTTGAATCTCTGCTTACGGTTCATGGCCGCTTGTCCGCGAATGCCGACGTCACCTCGTGAGCGATCGCCACAAAGGCACGCGCCGCCGCCGACTGATACGCGCCGCGCCGTTGCAGCAAGGCGGCGCGGCGCAGTTCGAACTCCGGCCGTAATCTGACGGTCGCCAGTTCTCCGCCCGCAATGTTCTCGGGAAGAATGGTCGCCAGATCGGTGCAGCGGATGATCTGCATCAGCGCGAGCAGCGAGTTCGCTTCGACCGCGATCGCGGGCTTCAAACGTCGGCTCGCAAAGTAGCGGTCGATGCCCCGGCGCGTCGAGAACGACGTGTCCAGCAGCGCCAGCGGCATCGCTGCCACCTCGGCGGCTGTCACGGCGGACTTGCCCGTCAGCGGATGACCTTTGGCGACCAGCAATGCCAGCCGCTCCTTGTGCAGCGGCGTCGCTTCGATGTCCTCCGCCGGCAAGTCGCCGAAGCCGATGCCCAGGTCCAGTTCGTCGTTTCTCAACGCGGGTTCGATCTCTTCTTCCTGCGCGGCGACGCGGATCGAAAGCGCGATGCCGGGGTAGGACGACCGGAAGCGCCGCAACAGCGGACCGATCAGATAGGCGGCGACACTCGGCGTAATACCGAGGCGCAGCGAGCCGGTCGACAGATCCTCGACGTCGCGCACCGCACGGGCCGCTTCGTCCAGTTGCTCGAGCACGTGCCGCGCGTAGCGCAGATACACGGCGCCCAGGTCGGTCGGGCGCACCTGACGGCCGCTGCGGTCGAGCAGTTGCGCGCCGAGGCTTTCTTCGAGCTCCCTGATCTGCTGCGACAACGCCGGCTGCGACACATGCAGCATCTGCGCGGCCCGCGTGAAGCCGCCCTGCTCGACCACGGCCTTGAAATAGCGGATATGGCGAAGAAGCATTCTCTATAACCTCTGCTTATGGGAAGCGTAAGTAATGAGTCTTTGAAGCTTATACCTCGACCACCTACTCTGCAGTCAGACGCGCGATATACAGCGTTGCTTCCGGGATAGCGGAAGCGGTCCATCGAATACCTGCCACGCACAACCGAACTCGCGTGGCGCCTCACTTCAAGGAGAGTTGATCATGCAAAAATTTGCCCGTGTTCTCATCAATGACCGTACCGTGCCCGTCATCATCGACGGCGGCCAGCATCTGGATCTGCGTAGCCTCGTCGCGGACATCACGCCCGATGCGATCGCCAGCGGCGTGCTGAATCACGTCGATACCAGCGCGCTGACGCCGCTGCACGGCGAATTCACCTATCTCGCGCCGATCGACGGCGTGCGTCAGGTCGCGGCGACCGGCTTCAACTATCGCAAGCACATCGAGGAATTCAAGATGCAGCCGCCGACCGAACCGGAAGTGTTTCTGAAGGCGGTGACCTCGCTCGCGGGGCCGAACGACCCGATTTCACGCGGCCCGAACCCGGGCGCGAAGCTCGACTGGGAAATTGAACTGGCGATCGTGGTGGGCCGCGAGACGCGCGACATCGCGGCGGCCGATGCCGCCGGCCATATCTTCGGCTTTGTCTGCATCAACGACATCTCCAACCGCACCACCCAGGTCGACGCGCAAGGCCAGCAGCACCTGGTGCGCGCCAAGTCCCGGCCCGGTTATTCGCCGATCGGGCCGTATCTGGTCACCGGCGTCGACGGCATGAATCTCGATCTGTGGACCAGGCTGAACGGTCAACTCGAGCAACAGGGCAACACCAGCGACATGCTGTTTTCGATCGGCGAAATGCTCGCCTACTTTTCGGCTCATATGACGCTGCTTCCCGGCGATCTGCTGGCGACCGGGACGCCGCCCGGAGTCGGCTTCGGCAAGAACCGCTTTATGCAGGAAGGTGACGTGCTCGAATGCGGCATCGAGCATCTGGGGAGCCAGCGGCACCTGATTGTGCGGTGAACTGCGCGGAACACTGCGTGCTGAATTCTGTGTTGAGGGCGGCGTGGCCTGGGCGCCGCCTATCGCGAACCCGGCGACTCGTCGGAGCTGTCGTGCAGATGGCTCGCCAGATAGTCGATCAGCGCGCGCGCCCGCGACGGCAGGAAGCGGTTCGGCGGATACAGCAGCCAGACCGGCCCCATAAAGTGGCGCGCCTCGAACTCCCAGTCGGCGAGTACCTGCACGAGGCCGCCTTGCTGCAGCGCCTCGGCCGCGGTGAAGTCGGGCAAGCTCGCAATCCCCAGATCCTGCAACGCTGCTTCGAGCCGCGCGCCCGCGTGATTGGCGATATAGCGACCGCGCACGGCCAGCGACTGCGTGTCGCTGCCGCGCCGGAAATGCCAGCGGTTGTCGTCGGCCGTTTCGCCGAGGTACAGGCATTCGTGGCGGCTCAGATCGCGCGGCGAGCGCGGCATGCCGTGCGCTTCCACATAGGCGGGCGACGCGCATAGCAGCCATTTGACGCTGCCGAGCCGCCGGGCCGCCAGACCCATCGGCGGCGAACGGGTCAGGCGGATCACCATGTCGACGTTGTCGCGCAGCGGATCGACTTCGCGGTCGTCGAAAATCAGCTGGACGTCCACGTCCGGCCAGTTGCGCAGAAAACCCGGCATCAGCGGGTGGATCACCGCTTTGGCAAAGGCGACCGGTGCGCTGACGCTGACCTTGCCGCGCGGCTCGCCGACCGCCTGCCCGGCAACGTCGACCGCCCCCGACGCCGCGCCCAACATGTCGCGGCAATACCGGTAGATCTGCGCGCCCGAATCGGTGACCCGCACGCTGCGGGTCGAGCGCTCCAGCAGGCGTGTGCCGAGCGCTGCTTCGAGGCGCTTGATCTGCCGGCTCACCGTCGACGGCGTACTGCCCAGCTGGCGCGCCGCTTCCGAGAAATTGCCAGCGTCGACGACGCGGGCAAACGTCGCCATGTCCGGCAATAGCGCAAAAAGCTCAGTGGGATTCATGCGTGTGCCCGCAGCCGAAGACACGCATTGATTTGTGCATCTACGACATAAAAGATGTTCCGCGAGCCCCGATTATAGTTTCACACGCAATACCCGACAATGCGGCCTGTGTAAATGACATCAGAGGTAGAGGTCCGCCATGTCGAAACAAAAGCGCT